>CANIEC010000068.1 GCA_947466085.1 Rhodospirillales bacterium | reverse complement strand
GATTCGCCCTCGTGCTTCATCAGGCGGCCGGCGATCACCATGGCGACGCCGGTCGGCGTGAGTTCGCCCTCGCTCGGCAGGATGATACGGCCGCTCTCGTCGGCCTTGCCGATCACCACCGGGCGGCGGTCGGCCGGCAAGTGATAGAGGATACGCAGAAGCTGGTCCTCGAGGTTCGAGCGCTTCTCCTCGACGACGATCACTTCCTGCAGACCCTCGGCGAAGCGGCGCGCGCCTTCGGCCTCCAGCGGCCAGGTCACGCCCACCTTGTAGAGGCGGATGCCGAGCGCCCGGGCGCGCGCGTCGTCGATGCCGAGATCCTCCAGCGCCTGGCGCGTGTCGAGATAGGCCTTGCCGGTCGTCATGATGCCGATGCGGGCGCGCGTGCCGGTCTCGGTCGGTTCGATCACGGTGCGGTCGAAGCCGTTGGCGCGCACGAAGGCGGCGACCGCCGCCATCTTCGGTCCGTGTAGGCGCTTTTCGGCCTCGAGCGGCGGATCGGGATTGCGGATGCCGAGCCCGCCCGGCGGCAGCTGGAAGTCGGTCGGCATCACGATCTGGATGCGCTCGGGATCGACCCACACCGAAGCGCCGCTCTCGACCGTTTCGGAGATCGCCTTGAAGCCGACCCAGCAGCCGGAGTAGCGCGACAGCGCGAAGCCCAGGATACCGTAGTCGAGATATTCCTGGACGGTCGCCGGATTGACGACCGGGATCATCGCCGCCGAGAAGACCTGCTCGCTCTGGTGCGGCAGGGTCGAGGACTGGCAACCATGATCGTCGCCGGCCAGCGCGATCACGCCGCCATGCGGCGAGGTGCCGGCCGCGTTGCCGTGCTTCAGCACGTCCATCGAGCGGTCGACGCCCGGGCCCTTGCCGTACCAGATCGAGAAGACGCCATCGACCTTGGCGCCGGGGAACAGGTTGGTCTGCTGGCTGCCCCACACCGCCGTCGCCGCGAGATCCTCGTTGAGGCCGGGCTGGAAGTGGATGTTGTTCTCTTTCAGGTACCGCTTCGCGCCCCACAGCGCGTTGTCGTACATGCCGAGCGGCGAGCCGCGATAACCGGAGATGAATCCGCCGGTGTTCAGGCCGGCCGCAAGATCGCGCTGGCGCTGCATCATCGGCAGGCGGACCAGCGCCTGGATGCCGGTCATGTAGACGCGGCCCTTGCCGAGCCGGTAGCGGTCCTCGAGGGCGTAATCGCCGAAAACGAGAGGAACGGGGGTGACGGTGCTCATCGCGGGAGCCCTCCGATGCGGCGGCGTGAATGGGCGTTTATTACGCCGCAGCATAGCGGGCCTGACGGCCGGCGGAAAAGCCTGTCGAGGCCTGCCGCCGGGTCGAATTTCGCGGGGTGCCGTCCGTCCGCTAGTTCGTCGCCGGCCGCTTGCCGGCCTTGAAGTCGGCGATGGCGGCCTTGAGCTGGCGGTACTCGGCGCAACCGAAGGTGCAGAGCGAGTCGAGGCGGGCGAGCTGCTGCTCGGCCTCCGGCAGGCGGCCCAGCATCAGGTAAGCCTCGCCGAGATACTCGTAGGCGCCGATGTGGCGGGAATCGATCGCCAGCGCCTGCTGGTAGTATTGAAGCGAGCCGTTGGGGTTGCCCGACTTGCGCGTGGCGAAGCCCATAAGGTTGTAGGCATCCGCATTCTTCGGATCCTTCGTTACGACCTGCTGCAGGAGCGGCAGGGCGCCTTGGT
Organism: Rhodospirillales bacterium; assembly: GCA_947466085.1. Lineage (GTDB taxonomy): Bacteria > Pseudomonadota > Alphaproteobacteria > Reyranellales > Reyranellaceae > Reyranella. The sequence goes on along the minus strand of CANIEC010000068.1, from coordinate 21,021 downwards.
AATCCCCCGCCTGGATCATCGCCTTGGCGCGCGTGAAGTTGGCGTCGACGGGCTTGGCCGGCGCCGATTCCGTTGAGCCGCCGCCCGCGGCCTGAGCGGGCAGGGACAGGCCAATGGCGGTCACGGTCATCGCGGCAGCAAGGAAAAGGGCGCGCATGGAATTACCTCCTGAGGGTCGCGGGATTCTCGCCCTGTCGCCGCGCCGGACAACGAAAATCTTATGACATTGCCGTGAGATCGGCGGCCTTGGCGATGGCGCGAACGGAGAGCCGGCCCTGGCGGCCGCGGATCTCGACCTCATGGCGGGGCGCTTCGCCAAGATCGATGCCGGCGCGGTCGAGCAGCTCCTGCGACACGACGAGTTCGACGGCGAACTCCTTGGTCATCGATTCGAGCCGGCTGGCGGTGTTCACGGTGTCGCCGATCGCGGTGATCTGGGCGGCGCGTGCATAGCCCATCTCGCCGACGATGGCCGGGCCGGAGTGAATGCCGATGCCGATGCGCAGCGGCACGTCGAGATCGCCCGACATCGCTTCGTTGAGGTCGGCAAGGGCCAGCGCCATGCGCCGCGCCGCATCGAGCGCCTGGCGGCACGCGACCTGCGGCTCCTGGTTCAGGCCGAAGATCGCCATCACCCCGTCGCCGATGAACTTGTCGAGCCGCCCGCCGGCTGCCTCGACGGCCTGTCCGGTCGCGCGGAAGTAGCGGTTGAGCAGGAACACCACGTCGTAGGGCAACTTGCCTTCCGAGATCGTCGTGAAGCCGCGGATGTCGGCAAACAGCACCGCGATGTAGCGCTCGCCGCCATGGGCCTGGGGCTGGCGGCGATAGGCTTCGACCGGGCCGGCGGCGGCCGGCAGCAGCAGCGCCACCCGGTAGTGACCGGGCGGCGGGCGCAGCTGGCAGGCCAGCCGGACGTTGGCCGGAGCGCCGATGCGCGCCAGCACCTTCGCTTCCTCCGGCGATGCCGGCGGCAGCCGGTGGCGATCGTCGCCGGAGATGCGAACGCGGCAGGTCGAGCAGCGCCCGCGGCCGCCGCAGACCGAGGCGTGGGGCATGCCGGCCACCCGGCTCATCTCGAGGATCGAGAGGCCGGCCGGCTGGGTCACGCTGCGTCGTTCCTCGTAGTCGAGACGCACCACGCCGGCGCGCCGCTCCCAGAGATCGCGCAAGGGGCGCGCTGCTATCGCCATGAGCAGCAGGGCGAGGGCGGTGTATTCCAGCCCGGCCGCGATCGAATAGAGGTGGGCGACCTGCTCCGGCGCCGGAACATGGGCGCGTTCGAACAGGCCTTCGAGAAAGCCGGGACGCTGCGCCAGCTCGGCGACGTCGCGCAGCGCGACGGCGGCGCCGGCAAGGCTGGCGGCGGGGATCAGGAGGGCGAGGCCGTAGAGCAGCGGCAGCCAGTCGCGGTACCAGGGCTTGAGGCGCAGCGCGAAGTGCAGGCCGATGCAGCCATGCATCCAGACGACAAGCGGCAGGGAGAACTGTCGCAGAATACCCGTCCAGCCGCCTGCGACCAGCGATCCCAGAACCCAGGGATAGCCCGACTCGACATCGTAGAGCGTCTCGGCGAGTCGCGTGCCGACGACATGGATCACGCCCAGCGGGATGATCGACGCCCCCAGGATCCATTGCGTCCATTCCCAGCGCGAGAGTTTCAGCGCGCGCCGCCGGTACAGCGACCACAGGGCGAGGCAGAAGTGGCCGAACAGGGCGCCGTAGAGAACCGTCAGGCCGGCGGGATTGCTCCAGACGAAGGCGAACCAGTGCCGCCCTTCCTCCATGACGCGCAGCGAGATCAGGCCGAGCGCGTGATTGAGGAGATGGGTGACGACGTAGAAGAAGAGGACGTAGCCCGACCAGAGGCGAAGCCGTCCGGTCATGGCGTCACTTCAGGAGCGGCAGGACCGCTTCGGGCGGCCGGCCGATCGCGGCGTGGGCGCCTTTCACGACGATCGGACGCTGCAGCAGGACGGGGTGCGCGGTGATCGCGTCCACGATCTGGGTCCTGGTGAGGTCCGCCTTCCTGAGCTTCAGCGCCTTGAATTCCGCCTCTCCGTCACGGATGAGTTCGCGCGGATCGCCACCGACCAGCGTGACGAGTTTCTCCACCTCCGCCCTGCTCGGCGCCTGCTTGAGATACTCGCGGATCGTGGGCTCCACGCCCTTGCTCTTCAGCAGGTCGAGAGTTTGCCGCGACTTGCTGCAGCGCGGATTGTGCCAGATCGTGACGGTCATGCGTGCCTCGCTGGCCGAACCATGGCGAGCCGTTCAGGCTTCGTCCAGAGAATCGGGATCGGCCGCATCGATGACCTTGCGGGCGAGGTCGTAGGCGAAGCCCGCGCGGGCCATCGAGCCAAGGTCGCGCGCCTTCTTCTCCTCGCGATCCTTTATGCGGAAGGGACCGAGCCGGCGCCGGCGGGCGAAGGCCACGGCGGCCTGCATTTCCCGCCGGGCGGGATCGGTGCCGAGTTCCTCGTCCAGCGCAGTCAGGGCGCTATCGACGTCGTCGCGTCCCACGCCCGCCACCTGCAGGCGCTGGCGTGTCAGCTGGCCCGAGACGCCGCGGCGGTGCAGGGATCGCGCCTTGGTCTGCGCGAACTCCTTGTCGTCGAGCAGGCCGGCCGCCACGAATTTCTGGACCACCGCTTCGATGGCTGCCTCGACATTGTCCATCACGGGTGCCTCGAGCAGCCGGGCCTTTGACACCCGGCGACGCAGCACGCGACGCAATCCCTCGGCTGAGCTGGCGTACCGCTCGAGATAGAACACGGCGGCGTTCTGGAGATATTTCGCCGTGATCGGAGAGGCGGTGCGCTTCACGCGATCAGCCCCGCAGCGGGATTCCCACCATGGCCTGGAGCTGGTCGATCGCGGCGTCCGGATCGACGACCTTGATGGTGCGCATGCCCAGCGCCCGGGCCGGCTTCAGGTTGATGCCGAGATCGTCGAGGTAGATGCAGCGATCGGGCGGCACGCCCAGCAGGTCGCAGGCATGCTGGTAGATGCGCGGGTCGGGCTTGCGCAGGCCGACTTTGCTCGATTCGATGACATGCTCGAAAAGAGACAGGATCTCGGCCACGGCCTTGGCCTTCTCCGGGCTGCGCGCCATGCCGGGCCCTTCGCCGGCCTTCATGTTGTTGGTGATGCAGGCCACACGGAACGTGGCCTTGCAGCGGCGCAGCGCCTCGACCATCTGCGGCCGAATGTCGCCGCTCAGTGCCTGCAGAATCTTCCAGCCCTCGACGCGCTGTCCCTGGAGGCGGGCCTCCTCCTCGAACAGGTCGACGAAGCCCTGGAGCGAAACCTCGCTTCGTTCCATTTTCGCCCAGGCATTCGTATCTGGATTGCGCGCATTCAGGGCACGCAGGAAATCTTTGGGAAGTCCGGCCTCCGCCTCGTAGCGGTTGAAGGCGTCGAAGGGGCTGGAAAGGATCACGCCGCCGAAGTCCCACAGGACGGCGAGCGGGGTTTTTGCATGGCTCATATTCATGGTGGTGCGACCGTCTTTACCTTGTTGCTGCCGCAGTCGGCCCTTATCTCACGCCCTCCATAGGCGACCGGTCGGACGTTGACCATCCAAGCCTGAACTCCGGATTAGGATTTTACACATGAGCGAAGCAGCGGTGATGCCGCGCGGCAACGCAGTGGCGGTAGTGGCAGCAGGAACGGACTCGAAGGGGACGGCCCGTCCCGATGGTCGCAATCGTCGCGCCGCCGAGACCCGTCGTAAGATCATCGAGGCCGCGAAGGTCATGATCGCCGAGACCAGCACGGCGCCGACCGTGGTGGCCGTCGCCCGCCGGGCCGATGTCTCCGTCCGCTCGGTTTTCCAGCATTTCGGCGACGTTGAGTCACTTTTCGTTACTGTCCTGGACGCCATCGGTGAGGGCATCGTGGTCCCCCAGCAGGCCTCGGACTCCCGTCCGTTGGCAGAGCGGGTCGCTTCGGTCGTCCAGGGCCTTGCCGAAGTGTTCGACAAGATCGTCCCGCTGCGGGTTGCCGCCGGCCAGTTCGTCGACCATCCGGCCCTGATCGAGCGCGGCCGGGCCTTCAAGCTGGAGCTGCGGAAGTCCACTTTCGAGGCTTTTGCCCCGGAATTCGCGAGCCTGGGCGAGCCGGCCCGCGAGGAGCTGGCGGACGCCATCGGCGCGGCCCTCTCCCTTGATGCCTGGATCGTGCTGCGTCGCCGCGACGGCCTGAGCTTCGAACGGGCGGCCGCGGTCTGGCGCATGACGCTTCAGGCGCTGCTGACCCATCGTTTCGCCTCGGTTGCGGCGGAATAGCCACTTCCTGCTGGTCGCCGATTGACTTGGCGTTTGGGATCAGAGAGTTAAGAGCCCCAATCAACTGAAGAACGCTCCGGTAAATGGCGACCAGCCAGCTTCATGAGGACTTTTCCCGCGAGGAGCACGTCAAGGCGGGCTCCGATCGCGGCTTCGGGTTCGTGTTCGCGGGATTCTTCGGAATCCTGAGTGCGATCAACCTGTGGAACCACGGATTTGAACACGCCGCGGCCTGGAAGTGGATGCTGCCGTTGGCGGCGCTTTTCCTCGTCGTGGCGCTCGTCTATCCCAAGGCGTTGGGGCCTCTGAACCGGCTGTGGCTGAAGTTCGGCCTGCTCCTCTACAAGGTCATGAACCCGCTGGTTCTGGGCCTCCTGTTCTTCGTCACCATCATGCCGATCGGCCTGGTGATGCGTGCCTTCGGCAAGGATTTCCTGCGGCTGAAGCTCGATCGGAATGCCAAGAGCTACTGGATCGACCGCAGCCCGCCGGGGCCGCCGCCGCAATCGATGAAAAACCAGTTCTGATTCCGAAAGGACCGATCCATGGGCTCCATTATCGTCGAACTCTGGGCCTTCATGCGCGAGCGCAAGAAGTTCTGGCTGCTGCCGATCATGATCATGATGGTGATCTTCGGCGGCCTGATCGTTCTCACCAAGGGTTCGGCGATCGCGCCGTTCATCTACACGCTCTTCTAAAGGGTAGGACGTCCCATGCGGGTGCTCGGCATCTCGGCCTTCTATCACGACAGCGCGGCCGCGCTGATCGAGGACGGCCATCTGGTGAGCGCGGCGCAGGAAGAGCGCTTCACCCGCAAGAAGCACGATGCGGGCTTCCCGCAGAACGCGGTCCAGTTCTGTCTGGACCGCGCGGGCATCAAGCTCCAGGACGTCGACTACGTCGCCTTCTACGACAAGCCGTTCCTGAAGTTCGAGCGCCTGCTCGAGACCTACCTCGCCTACGCGCCGCGGGGCTTCACTTCCTTCCGCATGGCCATGCCGCTGTGGCTGAAGGAAAAGCTCTTTCAGAAGACGCTGCTGCGCGACGAGATGAAGAAGTGGGAGCCGGACTTCGACTGGCAGAAGCGCCTGCTGTTCGGCGAGCATCACCAGAGCCACGCCGCTTCGGCCTTCTTCCCGTCTCCCTATGAGGAAGCCGCCGTCCTGTGCATGGACGGCGTCGGCGAATGGGCGACGACGTCGCTTGCCATGGGAAGCGGCAACAAGCTCGAGATGCTGCGCGAAATCCACTTCCCGCACTCGATCGGCCTGCTCTACTCGGCCTTCACCTACTATACCGGTTTCAAGGTCAACTCGGGCGAATACAAGGTCATGGGCCTCGCGCCCTATGGCGAGCCCAAGTTCAAGAACCTGATCCTCGACAAGATCGTCGACCTCAAGGAAGACGGCACCTTCCGTCTCGACCAGAGCTACTTCGACTATTGCACCGGCCTGCGCATGACGAACGACAAGTTCGGCGCGCTGTTCGGCGGCGCGCGGCGCACTCCCGAGGAACAGCTCACGCAGCATCACATGGATCTCGCGGCGTCGATCCAGGCCGTGACCGAGGAGATCGTGATCCGCCTCGGCCGGTCGGTGAAGAAGGAAACCGGCGTCAAGAACATCTGCCTTGCGGGCGGCGTCGCGCTGAACTGCGTGGCCAACGGCAAGCTGCTGCGCGAGAACATCTTCGACGGCATCTGGGTGCAGCCGGCGGCCGGCGATGCCGGCGGGGCGGTGGGCGCCGCCTACGCCGCCTATCACGGCTTCCTCGGCCAGCCGCGCAAGCTCAACGGCCACATGGACGGCATGGCCGGCTCCTATCTCGGCCCCGATTTCACCGACGACGAGATCGCCGAGCGCCTCACCGCCGTGGGCGCCAAATTCTCGCGCCTCACGCGCGCGGATATGATCGACCAGACCGCGCAGGCGCTGGCCGACGACAAGGCGGTCGGCTGGATGCAGGGCCGCATGGAGTTCGGTCCGCGCTCGCTCGGCGCCCGGTCGATCCTGGGCGATGCACGCTCGCCCTCGATGCAGAAGACGCTGAACCTCAAGGTCAAGTACCGCGAGTCGTTCCGTCCCTTCGCGCCGGCGGTGCTGCGCGAGGACGTCGACAAGTACTTCGAGTTCCACACCGACAGCCCCTACATGCTGATGGTCGCGCCGGTGGTCGAGGAACGCCGCCGCAAGATGACCGCGGAGGAAGACAAGCTGTTCGGCATCGAGAAGCTGAACGTGCCGCGCTCCGACATTCCGGCGGTCACGCACGTCGACTATTCGGGCCGCATCCAGACGGTCCATGAAGAGACCAACAAGCCGTTCTACGACCTGATCTCGGCCTTCAAGGCGAAGACCGGCAGCTCGGTGATCGTGAACACCTCGTTCAACGTGCGCGGCGAGCCGATCGTCTGTACGCCGGAGGATGCGTGGCGCTGCTTCATGGGCAGCGAGATCGAGGTGCTGGTGGTCGGCAACTGCCTGCTGCGCAAGGAAGACCAGGATCCGGCGCTCAAGCTCGACTACAAGAACGCCTTCGAGCTCGACTAGCGCGCTCTCCATGCGCGCTCCCCTCATGCGAGCCATCGTCTGCGATCGTCTCGGCGATCCTTCCGTTCTCCATATCGAGGAACGCCCGATCCCCGAAGCGGGAACGGACGAGATCGTCGTCCGGGTCGGCGCCGCTTCAGTCAATTTTCCCGATGTGCTGATGGTGGCCGGCGGCTACCAGCACAAGCCGGAGCTGCCGTTCGTGCCGGGCATGGAAGGCGCGGGCACGATCCACGCGATCGGCGCGGACGTGACGAACTGGAAGGTTGGCGACCGCGTGATCTTCGGCGTGCGCCCGGGCGCCTTCGCCGAGTACGTGAAGCTGAAAGCCGGCGGCAATCTCATGCGCCTGCCGGAAGGCTGGTCGTTCGCCGAGGGCTCGGGCTTCCGCGTCGCCGCGCAGACCGCTTACCACTCGCTGGTTCATCGCGCGGCCCTGAAGAAGGGCGAGGTCCTGTTGGTCCACGGCGCCTCGGGCGGCGTTGGCCTGGCGGCGGTCCAGTTGGGCAAGCATATCGGGGCGCGCGTCATTGCGACCGGCAGTGACGATGCGCGGCTGGCCATCGTGCGCGCGAATGGCGCCGACGAAGTCGTGAACTACCGCACCGGCGACTTCGTCGCTGCCGTGAAGGAGATGACGAACGGCAAGGGCTGCGACGTGATCTACGATCCGGTCGGCGGCGAGGTGCTGGAGAAGTCGGTGAGGGCCGCCGCGTACGGCGCGCGCCTGCTGGTGGTCGGCTTCACCTCGGGCGGGCCGAGCAAGCTCATGTCCAACCATATCCTGATCAAGGGCCTGTCGGTCCTGGGCGTGCGCGCCGGCGAGACGATCCTGCGCCTCTCGCCGGAACTCGGCCGCGACTATGTCGAGGAACTGCCGCGGCTCGCGGCACTCGGCGTGATGCGCCCGCACGTCTCGCACCGCTTCCCGATGGAACGGGCCGCCGAGGCCTTCCGCGTCCTGATGGATCGCAAGGTCGTCGGCAAGGTCGCGATCGAGATGAACTCCGGATCGTAACGCGGCCGTTGGAGCGCGCCACTCCAGTGGCGCCCTCATTAACACATGAGCGCCACTGGAGTGGCGCGCTCCAATGAGCTACCGCGCGTAGAAGATCGTCACCTTGCGGTCGATCTCCGAGGCATTTTCGTTGCCGAAGCTCATGTTCCCGAAGGCTTCGGGGTCGGCCACGATCGTGATGTTCTTGCCCGGATAGCCGTCGCGGATCATCTCCGCGGCGACCGCCTGGGCACGGGCCCTCGCGAGCTTCTCGTTGTAGGCCTTGTCGCCCAGCTTGTCGGTGTGGCCGATCAGGCAGATCGCCGACACCTGGCGATCCTTCGCGGTCTTCACCGCCTGGGCGATCATCGGCTTCTCGGCCGGCGGCACCACCGAACTGTTGAGGGCGAACAGGATGCGGACCGGTTGCGGCTGCGTGCTGCCGCCGCCGCGCGGGCAGGTGCCGACCGTCTGTGCGAAAGACGGCGCTGCGGCGAACAGCAGGCCGGCGGCGATGAGGACACCGAACTTCTTCATTTGAGTTCTTCCTTGAGTGCCAATTCGACGAAGGGGAGGCGATCGTTGCCGAAGAACATCATCTTGTCCACGAAGCAGGTGGGCGCGCCGAACACGCCGCGCGCGACCGCCTCGTCGGTGGTCGCCTTGAGCCGGTCCTTCACGTCCTGGTCCTGAAGGCGGGCCCCGAACTTCCCGGCATCGAGGCCGGCCGTGGTCAGCACGGCCGCCACCTCCTTCATGTCGTTGAGGTTGCGGCCCTCGACCCACATCGCCTTGAAGACCGCCGGGTGATAGCGCTCGAACAGGCCATCCAGCTGGGCGGCCGCGGCGCCGCGCATCAGCGCCAGCGTATTCACCGGAAAGAAGGGATTACGCTGGAACGGCACGCCGTAGTGGCGCGCCCACATCGGCATGTCGAAGCCGCTCCACGCGGATTTCTGCGGCAGCTCGGCTGGAGAATGATTGCCGGTCGCCTTGAACACGCCGCCCAGCAGCATCGGCTTGCGCACCAGGGTGGCACCGGTGCGTTGGGCTATCGCCTCGACCTGTGTGTCGGCCAGGTAGCTGTAGGGGCTGCCATAGTCGAAGTAGAATTCCAGCGTGCGGGCCATGCGCTCCTCCTTGCTTGTCGCAAGCCTGCGCCGCTTCTAGCCTTGCGACAAGACAGTTCGGGGAGGGATTGCATGAGCCGCGTTGCAGACAAGGTCGTGCTGGTGACGGGCGCCGGATCGGGCATCGGCCGCGCGTCGGCGAAGCTGCTGGCGGCGGAGGGCGCGACGGTGATCGTGACCGACGTCAACCGCGCGGGCGGGCTGGAGACGGTGCAGCAGATAGGGGGCAAGGCGCGTTTCGAGGAACAGGACACGTCGAAGGAGGTCGACTGGAAGCGCATCATCGACGATATCCTGGCGCGCGAAGGCCGGCTGAACGGGCTGGTCAACAATGCCGGCATCGCCGGACCGTTTCCCTCTTCTTTCGAGGGCGAGAGCCTGGAGCAGTGGCGCCGCATCCTGTCGATCAACGTCGAGGGCGTGTTCCTCGGCTGCAAGTACGGCGTGCCGGCGCTGCGCTCCTCGGGCGGCGGCTCAATCGTGAACATGTCGTCGCTGGCGGCCTTCCTCGGCACGCCCGACCTCTCGGCCTATGGCGCCAGCAAGGGCGCGGTCCGCCAGTTCACCAAGACGGTGGCGATGGATTGTGCGCGCAAGGGCTACAAGGTGCGCTGCAATTCGGTGCACCCCGGCATCATCATGACGCCGATGGGCGAGCATATCCTGCCGAGCGAAAAGGCGCGCGAGCGGACGCGCCAGCGCGTGCCGATCGGCCATTTCGGCACGCCGGAGGACATCGCCTACGGCGTGCTCTACCTGATTTCGGACGAGTCCCGTTTCATGACCGGCGCCGAACTGGTGATCGACGGCGGCATGAACGCGATTTAAGTCGCTCCGCGTGCGGAGCGACTGGCGGCGTGTAGCGCTGCAGGGAGCGCAGCGACCGAAGCGCGGGCGCCGCACGGTGCAGAAAAGATGGAGGTGCGCCATTCCGACCGTGGCGGGCTCTCGCGCTTGGTTACAAGCGCTGCCGCCCGCCGGCGCGTTTTCAATGCGCCTTACTTAATATTCACTTGGTGGGTGAACTTGTCGCCGTCGCTGATCGTGATCTGCTGGAAGCCGAGCAGCTTCAGCAGGTCGAAGAAGTTCGCGTCCTCGGCGATCGTGCGCTCCTGGAAGAACGGCGACAGGCGCGACATGGTGGTCATGTTCGCGAGGATCGCGCGCGCCCGGAAGATCGTGCTCATCTCGCCCGGCTGCAGGCCGACGATGATCATCTTGTCGGCCTTCTCGCCCTTCACGAAGACCGCGTAGGGAACGCGATAGGCCGACTGGATCGTGCCCTGCGAGACGACCGTGGCGAACTGCACGCGCTGGGCGCGCTCGGCGCCGGCGATCGTCTGCATCGGCGAGGTGTAAGTCTCGACCGCGGTCGGCTTCGGATAGTAGTAGCCGACATACTTGTCCTCGTCGGTCTTCGGGGTCGCCGCGGCGGCCGCCGGCTTGGGCTGCTGTTGCTGCGCGAGCGCCGGCAGCGCACCGAAGGCGACAAGGACGGCCAGGCTGGCTGCGAACCGATTGATCATGAGTGTTTCCCCAAAGTCTGATGCTGCAGTGGCGACGGGCTAAAACAACGTATAGCCGCCATCGATAACGAAGTCGCGCCCCGTCGTATAGCCGGTCGCGCCGCTCGCCAGGTAGACGGCGATCGGGCCGAAGTCGGCGCCTGTGCCCCAGCGCCGCTCGGGAATGCGCGGCAGAACGTTGTCCGCGAACTTTGGATTGGCCACGGCATTGGCCGTCATCTCGGTCTCGATCCAGCCCGGCAGGATCGAGTTCACCGTGATCTTGTAGCGCGCGAGCTCCACGGCGAGCGCGCGCACCATGGCGGTGACGCCGCCCTTGCTGGCGCCGTAGTGGCTGGAGCGGGCCGCGCCTTCGATGGCCGCCGTGCTGGCCATCGCCACCAGCGAACCGCCCTGGCCGCGTTCGACCATGTGCTTCGCGGCCGCACGGAACGTAAAGAAAACGCCATCGAGGTTGATCTGCAGCACGCGGCGCCATTCCGCGTAGTCCATCTCGAGGATCGAGCCCTTGCCGCGGCCCGAGACACCGGCATTGGCGACGCAGTTGTCGACATGGCCCATCACCTTCACCGCTTCGGCGAAGGCGTCCTGGACCTGCTTCTCGTCGCCGACATCAACGATCTGGGCGTGGACCTTGCCGCCATGCTTCTTGAGCTGCTCGACGGCCGCGTCGTTCTTCTCCTTGCGCGTGCCCCAGATGCAGACGCCGGCGCCCGCCTGGGCCATCGCGTCGGCCATGCCGAGGCCGATGCCGCCGTTACCGCCGGTTACCAGCGCCACCTTGCCCGTCAGATCGAAGCCCTTGTAGGCCATGCGTTTCTCCCAAACCAAAACCGGGCGGGATCAAAGCCCGCCCGGTCTCTATCGTCAATTGATCTTGGATCTCAGGGCGGGGTCGACTCCGGCGGCCAGGCTCCCGCATAGGGCTTGCGAAGCGCCCGTTCGACCATGTCGAGGCGGTCCTGGCCGTAGAACATGTCGCCATCGACGAAATAGGTCGGCGAGCCGAATACCGAGCGGCGGATCGCCTCGTCCGTATTAGCCCGGTAGATCGTCTTCACCTCGGGCGAGAGGGCAAGATCGAGCAGCGGCACTGGATCGACACCCGCACCTCGTCCGATCGCCGCCAGGGTGTTCCGGTCGGCAAGATCGGCGTCGTCCCGCCAATGCGCTTCCAGCATCGCATGTGCCAGCCCATCGATCTCGATGCCGCGCACCAGCCCCGCGATCAGCATGCAGTTGGGCAGCGTGATGTCGTTGGCGTGATGGGTGGGTATCCGGCCCAGCCACGGCGCACCGCGTGCCTCGCTCCAGCGCTCGATCTCGCGGCCGAAGTAGTATGCAGCGTGCGCCCTGGTGCGACGGCCGAAAGGTACGGCACCCCCTTCAGCCACGACGCGACGCAGGTCCACTGGCCTGTGCGCGATCCGTCGGCCGGCCGCGGTGACAATCGCCCTGAAGCGCTCCGAACCGAGATAGGCGAACGCGGAATGCGCCGCATAGAAATACTCGACTTCCTTCACGCTCTCTCCTCGAGGCTGCCGGGGCATCCTAGCGGGAGAGAGCGGATGGAACGAAGGGGTCAATTCAAGCGGTCCGTTTCGACCAGCACAATCTCGGCATCCTCCAGCGCGACGATCTCGATCTCGTCCTGGTCGACGACGGCCACGCCGTCGCGGGCATTCGCGGTCACGACCTTGCCGTCGCTGCCGCGGACCTCGATCCGGCCCTTGGCCGGCACGAGATAGGCTGGCTTGCCGTTCAGCTTCTGGCGGGTCGACTGGCCCGCCTTCACCGTGCCGGCCATCAGCGAGCCGTCGGCATAGAGCGGGATCGCCCCGTCATCGCCGCGCCCGGACGCCAGCGGCACCAGCCTGCCGTCGCGCGCGTCCGTCGGGAACTGCACGGTCTCCCAGCGCGCGGGCACACCCTGCTTGTTGGGAATGATCCAGATCTGGAACAGCTCGGTTTCGGCCTGCTCCATGTTGTACTCGGCGTGCTGGATGCCGTTGCCCGCGCTCATCACCTGGATCTGGCCCGCCTCGGTCCGCCCCTCGTTGCCGAGATGGTCCTTGTGCGTGATCGCGCCCTTGATGACGTAGGTCACGATTTCCATGTCGCGGTGGGGATGCGGCGGGAAGCCCGACTGCGGCGCGATCCGGTCGTTGTTCCAGACGCGCAGCGCACCCCAGTGGACGCGGTCCTGGTTGCGATAGTCGGCGAAGCTGAAGTGGAAGTTCGCCTTGAGCCAGCCGTGGTCCGACTTGCCCAATTTATCGAAGGGTCTGAGCTCGATCATGGTGTTCTCCTTGCTGGCCCCAAAAATGGCGCAACAGCGAGGGGGATCAAGTTTCTGGTTGGTAACGGGCTGAGCGAAGCTCAGCCCCGGGAGCGACAGGACATTGCCTTGAGCAATGTCCGAGAGCGCCGAAGGAAGAACGACCATCGGGATCTCATGACCCCTCCGCCCCTGCGGGCACCTCCCCATTTGAATGGGGAGGCGATCCTAGCGGGGGCGCCGAATGGGCTCGCTGCCGTCCCAGTCCTGGGCGCGCTTGCGGACGTACTCGAAGAAGCGCCCCTTGTTGCCGCTGATGTCGGAGATCTCGATGACGGTGCCGGCATGGGGATCGGCCGGCGCGCCGGTGTCAAAGTAGGCGAAACGGCCGCTCTCGCCGCCGATCTGGCCTTCGTGGCCGAGCTTGTATCCGAGGCCGATCGCACGGTCGTACAGCGACTGGTAGTCGGTCGACCAGAAGGCCACGTGCTGCAGCCCCTCGCGGCCCGAGTCGAGGAACTCCTTGTACATCGACGGCGCGTCGTTGCGTTGCTGGATCAGCTCGATCTGCAGGTCGCCGGAATTCGCCAGTGCGATGCTCAGCTCGGCGGTCGAGTCCTGGCCGCGATGGCGGAACCACTCGGTCTGCACGCGGTCGATGTAGAACCACGGCCCGACCTGCAGCACCTCGATCCAGTGCTTCATCGCCGCTTCGATGTCGCGCACGACATAGCCGTTCTGGCGGATCGGTCCGAACAGGCGGCTCATTTGCCGGCCTCCCCCAAGGGGTGCGCCGTCGCTTCGCCGAAGCGGAAGCCCCGATAGCCGTCGGCCACGATCTCCTTGCAGGTCGTGCGGTAGCCCTCGCCAATATACGGCATGAAGACGCGCGGCTTGCCGGGAATATTGACGCCCAGGTACCAGGAGTTGGCCCTGGGGAAGAGCGTGCGGTTGGCGACCTCGGCGACATGTGCGCCCCAGGCGATCTGCGCCTCGCCGTCGGGCTCGATCGTTGCGAGATCGTGCCGCCGCATGTGCGTGAGGCACTCGGCGATCCAGTCGATGTGATACTCGCAATTGGTGATCACGTTGCCGATGACCGACGGGCTGCCCGGGCCGGTGATGGTGAAGAGGTTCGGGAAGCCCGCCACCGTCAGTCCCAGATAGGTCTGCGGTCCTTCGGACCACGCGTCCTTGAGCTTGGTGCCGCCCCGGCCGCTTATGTCGACGGCGAGCAGGGCGCCGGTCACCGCGTCGAAGCCGGTGGCGAAGACCAGCGCGTCGAGCTCGAAATGTCGCGACGCCGTGTCGACACCGTCGGCGGTGATCTTCTCGATCGGCTCCTCGCGCAGGTTCACGAGCTCGACGTTCGGCCGGTTGTAGGTGTCGAAATAGTCGGTATCGACGCACAGGCGCTTCACGCCGAACGGATAGCCCGAGGGCGACAGGGCCGCGGCGGTCTTCGGATCCTTCACCGTCTCGCGGATCTTCTGGCGCACGAAGTCGGCGCAGACCTCGTTGACGTCGGGATGGACCAGGATGTTGGGGAAGGCTTTCAGGAAGCCGCCGCTGCCCCCCTCCTGCCAGAGCTGTTCGTAGCGCGCCCATTGCACGTCGCGCGGCGGTACCTTCGCGGTGAACGCCGTCGGCGGCACGCGGCCGAAGTCGGATTGCTCGAGGCTGGCGAGATAAGCCTCCAGGCCGTCGTCGAAGCTCCTGTGGTCCTGATCGGTCAGTGGCCGATTGCGCGCCGGCACCGAAAAGTTGGGCGTGCGCTGGAACACGACGAGTTGCCTGGCTGTCTTTGCGATCATCGGAATCGCCTGCACGCCGGAGGATCCGGTGCCGACGATTCCGACCCTCTTGCCCTCGAAGTCGACGGGTTCCTGCGGCCAGCGGGCCGTGTGGTAGATGGCGCCTTGGAAGTCGGCGACCCCCGGAATGTTCGGCGTGTTGGGCACCGACAGGCCGCCGGTCGCCATGACGACGAAGCGGGCACGCAGCCGGTCGCCACGATCGGTCTCGACGATCCAGCGTCCGGTCTTCTCGTCGAAGGTCGCACCGGCGACCCTGGTGTCGAACTGGATCAGCTTGCGCAGGTCGAGCCTGTCTGCCGCGAACCGGGCGTAGCTCAGAATCTCTTCCTGGCCGGCATACCGGTTGGTCCAGCGCCATTCGCGGCGCAGCTCCGGCGACCAGCTGTAGGAATAGAACAGGCTCGGCACGTCGCAGCGCGCGCCAGGATAGCGGTTCCAGTACCAGGTGCCGCCGACATCCGGCGCCGCCTCGAGGCCACGCACCGAAAATCCGCTCTCCCGTAATTTGTGCAGGGCATAGAGACCGCCGAAGCCGGCGCCCACCACGACGACATCGCACTCGACGTCGGCCTCATTCGTACTCGCGCGCTCCGGAACGGAAGCACCCATGGTCGCCAAACTCCGCAAATTGGAAACGTTTCCAATTTAACGTTGCAAGTAGCGGCATGGATGTCAAATATGAAGCCTCGTATGGCAGAAATCGTTTCCAGAGCGACCATTCGAGACGTGGCCCGGGTGGCCGGCGTGTCGGTCGGGTCGGTGTCGCGGGCGCTGAACGGCGGCAAGAACGTCAGCGCCCGGGTGGCGCGCGACGTCGCTGCCGCGGCGGAGAAACTGGGCTACCAGCCCGATCTCCAGGCGCGCAGCCTGCGGACGCGCACGACCGGGATGGTTGGGTGTCTGGTCTCCGATCTCGCCAATCCGCTTTATGCCAGCATCGTGCAGGCGGCGGAGGCGCGGCTGCGCGAGGCCGGCCTGCTGATGATCGTGGGAAACACGGCCAACGACCCCGCGCGGGAGCGGGCGATGGTCGCCGCGTTCCGCAGCCGCCGCCTCGACGGCATGCTGGTCGCGCCCGGCAGCGACGAGAACGACCGGGCGTGGCGCGAACTCGCCGCCGGTGGCGCGCCGGTCGTGATCCTCGATCGTGACATCCCGCACGAAGAGGATACGCCCTGGCCCGCGGTCCTGGTCGACCATCGCGAAGGCGCCCGGACCGCGACGCGCTATCTGATCGGGCTCGGCCATCGCCGCATCGCGCTGCTGACGCCGGGCGCGCGCATGCGGCCGGGCCGTGAGCGCATCGCCGGGTTCACGGCGGCCTTCGCCGAAGCCGATGTCGACCCTGCGGGCGCTCTCGTCTGTCTTCAGGAATCCTCGATGGACTTCGCGCAGGGCGACGCGCTCGCTTTGTTGCGCCGTGATCAACGCCCGACGGCGATCATCGCGCTCGGCACCCGCATCCTGGCCGGCGCACTGCGTGCCGCGCGCGACCTCGGGCTTTCCATTCCCGCAGACTTGTCGGTGATTGCCGTCGGCGACACCGATCTTGCCGCCGTGCATTCGCCGGCGATCACGGCCTTGCGCTGGAGCCTGGAGGATGTCGGCCGGGCGGCGGCGGAGCTGCTGCTGCAACGGCTGCGGGGCACGGGGGAAGGCCAGTCGCGGGCGTTGCTGCCGGTCGACCTCGTGCTGCGCGAATCGTGTGCGCCGCCGACGGCGACGTAATCAAGAACCACTTGGAGGGATAGAGTGAAAGTGTTCCGGAGGGCGTTCGCCCTGGCTTTGGCCCTGGGCGTGACGGCGCCCGCATTTGCGCAGACGAGCGACGCCAGGTGGCCGACCAAGCCGATCCGCCTGATCGTGCCGTTCGCCGCGGGCGGCGGTACCGACCTCGTGGCCCGCGCCCTGGCCGAGAAACTCGGCACCGCGCTCGGCCAGACCGTGATCGTCGACAACAAGCCGGGAGCTTCGGGCGTCATCGCGATGGAAGCCGCCCAGAAGGCGCCGGCCGACGGCTACACGCTGGTCCTGGGATCGGCCAGCACCGTCGTCGTCAATCCGGCGGTGATGCCCGACCTGCCCTACGATCCGGTCAAGGATTTCGAGCATCTGGCCGACATCGGTTCGGCCACCGTCGTGATGGTGGCCAGCCCCGACTATCCGGTGAAGGACCTGCGCGACGTGATCGCGCTGGCCAAGGCGAAGCCCGGCGAGGTGAACTACGGAACCTGGGGCAACGGCTCGACGGGGCATCTCTGCGCCGAGATCATCCGCGCCGGCACCGGCATCAACATGACCCACGTGCCCTACAAGGGCGCGGCGCCGGTCTTGAACGACGTGGCGGCGGGCCACATCAAGCTCGGCTTCTCCGACGTGCAGTCGGCGGTGCCGATGGTCAAGTCGGGCAAGGTCAAGGTCGTGGTCTCGTGCACGCGCCGCTCGATCAACTTTCCCGACGTGCCGGGCTTCGTCGAGCAGGGCGTCGATTTCGACTTCGTCTGGCGCTACGACCTGATGGCGCCGATCAACACGCCCAAGCCGATCGTGCAGCGCCTGCATGCCGAGCTGATGAAGATCCTGGCGATGCCGGACATCAAGGAGCGCTGGGCCGAGTTCGGCATGACCGCCTCGACGATCAGCCCCGACGATCTCAAGGCCCAGACGGCCAAGGACATCGCGACCCTGCGCAAGATCGCGCAGCAGGCCAACGTCAAGCCATGAGCGGGACCGCCGTCGTCACCGGCGCGGCCAGCGGCCTCGGCCGCGCCATCGCGCATCGCTTCGCGCGCGAAGGCATCCGCGTCGCGCTGTGGGACGTCGATCTTGCCGGCGCGCAGCGCGTCGCCACTGAGATCGGCGCGCTCGCTACGCCCTTCGCCGTCGACATCACCGATACGGGCGCGGTGAAAGCGGCCTGGTCGGCGACCAAGGCGGGGCTCGGCACGCCGTCGATCCTGGTCAACAGTGCCGGCATCCTGGGTCCCTCGGCCGGCATCGCTTCGTATCCCGAGGAGCAATGGCACCGGGTGCTCGACATCAACCTGAACGGCACGTTCCGCTGCTGCCAGGCCGCGGTGCCCGACATGGTGGCGAGCGGCTACGGCCGCATCGTCAACATCGCCTCGATCGCGGGCAAGGACGGCAACCCCAACGTCTCGGCCTATGTCGCGTCAAAGGCCGCCGTCATCGCGCTCACCAAGTCGATGGGCAAGGAACTCGCGACCTTGGGCGTGCTGGTCAACGCGATCACGCCTTCGGCTTCGGAGACGGCGATCTTCGGCGACCTCACGGACGAGCGGCGCGCCAAGCTGCTG
The DNA here is from genome assembly GCA_947466085.1 of Rhodospirillales bacterium. Lineage (GTDB taxonomy): Bacteria > Pseudomonadota > Alphaproteobacteria > Reyranellales > Reyranellaceae > Reyranella. The sequence continues at coordinate 3,118 of CANIEC010000068.1, read as the reverse complement.
GCCAACGTGCCGATGGCCCGCATGGTGCGTCCTGAAGAGGTCGCCGAGCTGGCCTACTGGCTGTCATCGCCGGCCTGTTCCTTCTCGACCGGCGCGGCCTTCGACATTTCGGGTGGCAGGGCGACTTACTGAAGGTTTGGTCGCTCTTCCTTCGGCGCTCCCGGACATTGCCAAAGGCAATGTCCTGCCGCTTCGCGGGCTGAGCTTCGCTCAGCCTACCGTCCCTCGCGCCACCAGGCGCTGGCGATGGCCATCAGGAAGGCGAGCGCCACCAGGATGCCGGGCAGCAGCGGCAGCTGGTTGATGCCGGCGACCGTGTAGCCCTCGTTGCGGCGCAGGCCGATCCAGTCCGAACCGCCGGCGGCGCGGCCGGGGCGGACGGTGCGGATGTCCGGGTCGGACTGGTCGGCCAGCCACATCAGGGCGCCGCCGGTGCCGTCGACCAGCGGCTTCAGCTTCGCCTCGGTGGCGCGCACGTCGGAGAATTCCAGCGGATCGGGGCTGCCGACGGCGGCGACGGCGCGCAGGGTGCCATCGTCGAAGCGGTAGAGGCCGGGCTTGTCGACATCGACCACGGCGACGCCGAGGCCCGGCGCGGTCTGGCGCAGGTCGAGCGTGCGGGTGACGCCGCCCGGCGAGGTCATCGTGACTTGCGGGAAGGTGGTGGCCAGCGTGCGGCGCGTGATCTCGATACGGCCGCCGACGGCGGTGGCGCGCAGCGCCTCTTCCTCTAGATCGGGCTCCTTCATCAGCCAGTGCGCGACGCGGCGCACCAGCTCGGGCTGCGGCCCGCCGCCGTCGATGCCGCGATTCCACAGCCACAGGTGATCGGACAGAAGCTGCGCCACGCGGCCCTCGCCGACCCGGTCGAGGATGACCAGCGGCTTCTCGTCGGCGCCGGCCAGCACCGCGTTGCCGCGCTCGGTGCGCGACGTGATCAGGCGGAACCAGCGGCCCCACTCCGGCTCCTTGTTGGGATCGCCGGCCTGCGGCAGGTTCGCCGTCACCGGATGGCGCTGGCCGACCTCGGTGACCTTGGGCTTGAAGCCCGTCTCGACAACGTCGCCCGTCGGGGCGCCGGGCAGGATGGCGCCCAGCGGCGTGCGATAGAGCGAGCGCTGCGTGGCGAACACCGGGCCGACCGAGACGAGCAGCGCGCCGCCGCCCTTCACGTATTCGGTGATGTTGCGGAAATAGTCGCGCGTGATCAGGTTCCCCGACTCGTAGCGGTCGAAGATGATCAGGTCGAACTCCTTCAGCTTCTGCTCGAACAGCTCGCGCATCGGGAAGACGATCAGCGACAGTTCGCGCACCGGCGTGAAATCGTCTTTCTGCGGCGTGCGCAGGATGGTGAAGTGCACGAGATCGACCGCGGGGTCGCTCTTCAGCAGGTTCCGCCACGCCCGCTCGCCCTGGTAGGGCTCGCCCGAGACCAGCAGGACGCGCAGCCGGTCGCGCACGCCGTTGATGGTGAAGAGGGCGCGGTTGTTGTCGAGGGTGAGTTCGCTGGGGCCCGGCCCGACTTCCAGCTCGACGACGTTGGCGCCGGGATTGCCGACGGTGATGGGCAACTCGACCGAGCGGCCGACCGGCACGTCGATGCGCTTCACGACCTCGCCGCCCACCGACAGGGTCACCGGCGCGGTGCCGCCCGCGGGATCGTCGATCCGGAATTTGGTCGTCACCTCGCGGCCGACCACGCCGTAGCGCGGCGACTGCTCGAGCACGATCAGCCGGTCGCGCTCGTTCTTGCGGCCCGCGATCAGCGCGTGCACCGGCGCGCCGCCCAGTTCCGGCGGCACGCCGGCCGGCACGTCATGGACCTGGCCGTCGCTCAACAGCACCACGCCCGCCAGGCGTTCCTGCGGGATCTCGATCAGCGCCGAGCGCATCGCGTCGATCAGGCGCGTGCCGCCCGGCCGTTCGCTGCCGAGCTGGATCTGGGACGGCGGCAGAACCACCTCGCGCACTTCGAGCCCGTCCTGCTGGCCGAGCTTGCGCTTCAGGCTCTCGCGCGCGGCCTGGACCTGCTGGCGTCGCTCGCCGATCGCCATGGAATCGCTGTCGTCGACGACGACGAGGGCCACGTCGGCGATGGGCTTGCGCTGCTCCTCGATCAGGGAGGGATTGGCCAGCGCCGCCAGCACGACGACGAGCGAAGCCAGCCGCCAGATCGTGCCGCGGGCGCCGGCACGCAGGCCGAGCAGCACCAGCACCAGGGCAACCGCGCCCAGCACGGCCAGCACCGTCCACGGCAGCAGCGGATCGAAGGCGACCGAGACGGCCGATGTCATGTTCATCGCCTCAACCTCTGCATGATGTCCTGCAGGTGAACCTGGTCGTCCTTGTAGTTGCCGGTCAGGGCATGCATCACGAGGTTGACGCCGAAGCGATAGGACATCTCGCGCTGCGTCTCGCCGCCCGGCGTCACCGGCATGAGCCCACGGCCCCGCTGGTCGACGGCCCAGGCGCCGGCATAGTCGTTCGACCCGACCAGGATGGTCGTCACGCCGTCATTGACGCGGCCGGTCCCCGACTCGATCCAGAGCTTGCCGCCCTGCCAGCGGCCGGGCATGTCCGACAGGAGATAGAAAGCCTTGCTGAGCACGTGGTTGGGCGGCATGGCGACCAGCGGCGGCGTCTCGACGCCGGCCAGGAGGCGCTTGAGGTCGGGATTGCCGCCGGCCGGACGGTCGAAACTCATCTGCTGGTCGCGGGTGTCGATGAAGATGATGCCGCCGGTCCGCAGATAGCGGTCGAGCGCGGCCTGGGCGCGCGACGACAGGGCCGGCTGGGTCGAGGTCACGGGCCAGTAGATCAGCGGATAGAGGCGCGGCTCGTCGCGCTCGAGATCGAGGCCGACCGGATCGGCCGGCTCGACCGAGGTGCGGCTGCGCAGGATCTCGCTCAACCCTTCGAGGCCGGCCTTGCTGATGTCGTCGACTTCCTTGTCGCCGGTGATGATGTAGGCGAGGCGGATGTCGAGCGATCCCTTCAGCGCCTGTTCGTCGGTAAGCGGCGGCGGACCCGGCCGCGCCGGCGCGGTTGCCGCCGTGCCGGGCTGTGGCGGCGGCGGCTGCTGCTGCGCCTGCAGGTCGGGGGCGCCGGTGAAGGCCAG
>CANIEC010000067.1 GCA_947466085.1 Rhodospirillales bacterium | reverse complement strand
GGCGATGTGCAGCCAGGGCAAGGGCGAGTGCGGCAGCACGTGGCTCATCGCCTGGTGGATGGTGTTGTCGGGGCAGATCAGGAAATCCGCGCCCGCTCGTGCGAGCTTGTGCGCCGAGGAGAGCATCTGCTCGGCCACGCCGGCGCGGTAGCCGCGATCGAGGCGCTCGACATAGTCGGCCAGCGAATGGGTGTGCAGCGAGACTTCCGGATGGGCGTGCGGACCGAGGAAGCCAGCGCCCTCGACGCAGATGGTCTTGTAGCAGAGCGCCGCGCCCTCGGCGGAGCAGGCGACGATTCCGATATGTTGCGGCATCGGTCAGCCCTTGGCACGCGGATGGGCGGCGCGATAGACGGCGGCGAGGCGTGCGGCGTCGACGTCGGTGTAGCGCTGCGTCGTCGACAGCGAGGCGTGGCCCAGCAGCTCCTGGATGGTGCGCAGGTCGCCGCCGGCGCCCAGCAGATGGGTGGCGAAGGAGTGGCGCAGCGCGTGCGGCGTCACGCTTTCGGCGAGGCCGAGATCGCGGCGGATCTCGCGCACCCGCTTCTGCACGATGGCCGGATCGAGCGCGCCGCCGCGCGCGCCCATGAAGATGCGATCCGATGGTTTCGCCGCCGCGAGCCACGGGCAGGCGTCGCGATACTTCCGGAGCGCCTGCAGTGCCTGCGGCAGCAGTGGCACCAGCCTTGTCTTGTTGCCCTTGCCGGTGACGGCGAGCGTGTCGCGGCCGCTCTTCAGCAGGTCGTCGACCTCAGCCCTGGTGAGCGACAGCGCCTCGCCAATGCGCAGGCCCGCGCCATAGAGCAGGATCAGCACGGCGGCGTCGCGCAGGTCGATCCACGGCGCGCGCTCCTGGTCGGGTTCGGCCGCGAGCAGATCCTCCATGTCGCGCTCGCTCAGCGCCTTCGGCACGGAGCGCGGCAGCTTGGGCGTCTGGATGGTGGCGATGCTCGCATTGTGGGCGAGCTTGTTCTTGTCGAGGAAGCGGAAGAAGGAGCGCACCGAGGAGAAAGCGCGGGCCGTCGAGGAGCGCGCCATCCCCTGGCGCGAGCGCTCGGCCAGCCAGGCGCGGAACTCGGCGGGCTTCAGCCGGGCGAGCGCCTCGAGCGTCGGCGTCTCGCCGAGATAGGTCGCCATGAAGCCGAGGAAGGTCGCGACGTCGTGTTCGTAGGCGATGAGCGTGTGGTCGGCGAGCCGGCGCTCGCTCTTCAGCCAGTCGCGCCACGCCGCCAGTGCGTCTGCGACACCCACCGCGATGCTACTCGGGCAGGTCGAGCCAGGCGCGAATCGTGTTCTCCAGCACCTTCGACAGGAAGAACAGGAGTTCGGTCGCCATCTCTGGCCCGAAGGCCTCGGGATCTCGCGCGCCGAAGCACATGACGCCGTCGGGCGAGCCCGAAGAGACCTGCAGACGCATCAGCACGTCGGACTTCACGAAGCGCGCCACGTCGCCGAAGAACGCCTCCTCGCCCACGATGCTGGAGCGCAGGCGGGCATGCTTGTCCGGCCCGATCGCGGCATCGATGGCGCCCGGCGCCAGCACGTAGACGCCGCGCACCGGGACGCGCTTGGGGGCGTCTGCATTGGCCTCGATCGCGAGTGTGATGAAGTCGACGTCGAGCAGCTCGGGCAGCTCGTGCGTCACGACGTGGATCATCTTCTCGAACGTCGTCGCCTGGATGATGCTGATGACCGCCGCCTGGATGCGGTTCTGGACGATCTGGTTCTGCTTGGAGTTGGCGATGATCTCGGTGCGCTCGACCTTGAGCTTCTCGATCTCGCCGCGCAGGCGCTTCAGGATCGCCTGCTGCATGTCGATGACGCCCGGGCCCTGGACGCGCGGCGTGATGCCCATCTCGGCGGCCAGCTCGCCATGCTTGTCGAAGAAGTCGAGATGGGCCTTGAGATAGGCCACGACGTCGTCGGCGGTGATCAGCTTCACTTGTCGGCCGGAGCCGTCGGGTGCCGGAATCGTCCCGTCATTGGCCATGCGCCCGTCTCCGGGTCAGAGGATCGACTGGCCGGTCTTGGCCCAGTCGTCGAGGAAGGCCTTGAGACCGTTGTCCGTCAGAGTGTGCTTGAAGAGCTGGCGCAGCACGTTGGGCGGCAGGGTGCCGACATGCGCGCCGAGCTTGGCGGCGGCGATCACGTGCTGGGTATGGCGGATCGAGGCCACGAGAACCTCGGTCTTGAAGTGCGGATACTGGCGGTAGATCGTCATGATCTCGGCGATGAGATGCATGCCGTCCTGGCCGATATCGTCGAGCCGGCCGACGAACGGCGAGACGAAGGTGGCGCCGGCTTTGGCGGCGAGCAGGGCCTGCGCCGCCGAGAAGCACAGGGTGACGTTCACCATGGTGCCTTCAGATGTCAGCACCTTGCAGGTCTTGAGACCGTCCGGCGTCAGCGGCACCTTCACGGTGACGTTCTTCGCCAGCTTGGCGAGCTTGCGGCCTTCCTCGAGCATCGTCTTGTGATCGGTCGCGACCGTCTCGGCGCTGACCGGGCCCGGGACGATGGCGCAGATCTCCTTGATGACGTCGAGCATCTGCCGGCCCGACTTGGCGATCAGCGAGGGGTTGGTCGTCACGCCGTCGAGAAGCCCTGAGGCCGCGAGATCCGTGATATCGGCGACATCGGCGGTATCGACGAAGAACTTCATATAAACTACCCCAATGGCCAGTGGTTCGGACTCGCCTGTTACCACAATTTCTAGCGATTCCCCTTCGGAGCCACAAGCCAAGGGGACCGCATCGTCGCGTCTCGAACCGGTGGAAAACACGATCAAGGTCCTGCTGCCGCTGCCGCTCGGCGATGCCTACGACTATCGAGTCCCGGAAGGGATGGCGGTGGTGCCGGGACATTTTGTCGTCGTGCCGCTCGGCAAGCGCGAAACCATCGGCGTCGTCTGGGGCGCGGGCACGGGTGACGTCGCACCGGAGAAGTTGCGCGACGTGATCGCCGTCCTTCCCGCCTTGCCCATGGCCGACGCGATGCGCCGCTTCGTCGACTGGGTATCGGCCTACACGCTGATGCCTGCAGGTGCCGTGCTGCGCATGGCGATGAGCGTGCCCTCGGCGCTCGAGGCGCCCAAGACCGAACTCGTCTATCGTCCGGCCGCGCCGACCGGCGACACCGCGCTGAAGCTCACGGCGGCACGCCGTCGGGTGCTGGAGCAGTTGAAGGACGGGCCGTCGATGACCGCTTCGGAGCTGGCGCATCTCGCAGGCGTCGGCGCGTCGGTCGTGAAGAGCATGGCGTCGCTCGGATTGCTGGACGCCGAGGAGCGCGTCGTCCGTCGATCCTTTCCGCAACCGGACGGGCTGCATGCGGGCCCGACCCTGTCGCCGGCCCAGAAGATCGCCGCCGACGGGCTCGTCGACAAGGTGAAGGCCCACGCCTTCTCCGCGACCCTGCTCGACGGCGTTCCGGGGGCCGGCAAGACCGAGGTCTATTTCGAGGCGATCGCCGCGTGCCTTGCCGCCGGCCAGCAGGTTCTGGTGCTGTTGCCCGAGATTGCGCTCACGGCGCAGTGGCTCAAGCGCTTCGAGGACCGTTTCGGCGCGCAGCCCTCGCCGTGGCATTCCGGCCTCACCAGCCTGGAGCGGCGCGAAACCTGGCGCGCCATCGCCGAGGGAAGGGTGGGGGTCGTGGTCGGTGCACGCTCCGCGCTGTTCCTGCCCTTCGCGAACCTCGGCCTGATCGTGGTCGACGAGGAGCACGACAGCTCGTTCAAGCAGGATGAGGGTGTCGTCTACAATGCGCGCGACATGGCGGTGGTGCGCGCACGCCTTGCCTCCGCACCCATCGTGCTGGCATCGGCGACGCCGTCGCTCGAAAGCGTCGTCAACGTGAAGAGCGGCCGCTACGGCGAAGTGCACCTGCCGGGGCGTCATGGCGGGCATCGGCTGGCGACCCTGTCGGCGATCGATCTGCGGCGCACGCCGCCGCCGCGCGCGCGCTGGCTGTCGCCGCCGGTCGTCGAGGCGATGAAGCAGACGCTGGTGGCCGGGGAGCAGACGCTGCTGTTCCTCAATCGCCGCGGATATGCGCCGATCACGCTCTGCCGGGCCTGCGGCTCGGGGCTCGAATGTCCGCAATGCTCGGCCTGGCTGGTCGAGCACCGGTTTCGCCGCACCCTGGTCTGCCATCATTGCGGCTATTCCGAGCCGCCGGCGCAGACCTGCCGGCACTGCGGGGCGGTCGACCAGTTCGTCGCCTGCGGTCCCGGCGTCGAACGCCTGGCGGAGGAGGCGCTGGAGCTCTTTCCCGAGGCGCGCCTGGAACTCTTCACCTCGGACAGCCTGATGAACCGCGACGAGGCGTCGGCGGCCGTCGACCGCATGGAGAAGGGCGAGATCGACATCCTGATCGGCACGCAGATGGCGGCGAAGGGCCATCATTTTCCGAATCTGACCCTGGTGGCGGTGATCGATGCGGATCTCGGCCTGAACGGCGGGGATCTGCGCGCGGCCGAGCGGACCTTCCAGCTCCTCTATCAGGTGGCCGGCCGCGCCGGCCGCGACGGGCGGCCGGGCAGGGCGCTGATCCAGACGCACAATCCGGAGCACCCCGTGATGCAGGCGCTGGTGTCAGGAGATCGCGACCGGTTCGTCGAGGCCGAGCTTCGCGATCGGGCCGCGGCGGGCATGCCCCCCTATGGACGGCTCGCCTCGCTGATCATTTCCGGGCCGGACCCCGTCGCGGTCGACAATGTCTGCGCCGCACTGGCGCGCCAGGTGCCCCAGCAGGAGGGCGTCACGGTCCTGGGGCCGTCAGTCGCACCACTGGCCCTGCTGCGCGGCCGACACCGGCGGCGCTTCCTGCTCAAGGCCGCCCGCGACACGGCCGTCCAGCCCTTGCTGCACGCCTGGCTTGAGAAGATCGGCCTTCCGGGGTCGGTCCGGCTGCAGGTCGATGTCGACCCCTATTCCTTCCTTTGAGACCCCGCGCCGAAAAACCGCTGTAGAACAGTGCTTTGCCGACGTTGCGCCGGGAAATGCAGCATGGTAGCAACGCGCGCTTTTCCGGGGTGGGGCGGCAAGCGACGCAGGGCGTTCTGCTGAAGAAAAGCGTGTAATTTCAATGGCTTGCCGGCTGCGTTCCGCAGCAGGGGAGAGGCTCTCGACGTGACCACCGCAACCACCGGCGTTGCCGGACGCTACGCCAGCGCCCTTTTTGAGCTCGCGGACGGCTCCAAGTCCCTCGATCAGGTCGCGCAGGACCTCGCCACCTTTCGCAGGATGGTCGCCGAGAGCACGGATCTCGCCCGGCTCATCGCCAGCCCGGTCATTCCGCGCGCCCTGCAGGGCAAGGCGCTGATGGCCGTGCTCGACGCCGCCAGCATCTCCGGTTTGACTCGCAATTTCGTCGGCACCGTGGCGGCCAACGGCCGCGCCCGCGACCTGCCGGCGATGGCCACTGCGTTCTTGGCCGAGCTGGCCTCTCGCCGCGGCGAGACCACCGCGACGGTCACGTCGGCCGTTCCGCTTTCGCCCGCCCAGCTGCAGCAGCTCAGCGATTCTCTGCGCTCGGTACTGGGCAGTAACAAGGTTTCCATCGACGCGCGCGTCGAACCCGACATTCTCGGCGGTCTCGTCGTGAAGGTCGGCTCGCGCCTGTTCGATTCGTCCGTCCGCAGCAAGCTGCAGCGCTTGCAGCTTGCCATGAAGGGAGTTGCCTAATGGATATCCGTGCCGCCGAAATCTCGGCCATTCTGAAGCAGCAGATCGCCAACTTCGGCACCGAGGCCGAAGTGGCCGAGGTCGGCCAGGTTCTCTCCGTCGGTGACGGCATCGCGCGCGTCTACGGCCTCGACAGCGTCAAGGCCGGCGAGATGGTCGAGTTCCCGGGTGGCATCAAGGGCATGGCGCTCAATCTCGAGAGCGACAATGTCGGCGTCGTGATCTTCGGTGAGGATCGCACGATCCGCGAAGGCGACACGGTCAAGCGTACCGGCACCATCGTCGACGTTCCGGTCGGCAAGGGCCTTCTCGGCCGCGTGGTCGACGGTCTCGGCAACCCGATCGACGGCAAGGGACCGCTGGCAACCACCGAGCGCCGCCTGGTCGAGGTGAAGGCGCCTGGCATCATTCCGCGCAAGTCGGTGAACGAGCCGATGCAGACCGGCCTCAAGGCCGTCGACTCACTGGTCCCGGTCGGCCGCGGCCAGCGCGAGCTGATCATCGGCGATCGCCAGACCGGCAAGACCGCCGTCGCCATCGACACCTTCCTGAACCAGAAGGGCATCAACAAGGGCACCGACGAGAGCCGCAAGCTCTACTGCGTCTACGTCGCCATCGGCCAGAAGCGCTCGACCGTCGCCCAGATCGTGAAGACGCTCGAGGACAATGGCGCGCTGGAATACTCCATCGTCGTCGCCGCCACCGCGTCCGACCCGGCGCCCATGCAGTTCCTCGCGCCCTACACCGGGTGCGCCATGGGCGAGTACTTCCGCGACAACGGCATGCATGCCGTGATCGTGTATGACGATCTTTCCAAGCAGGCCGTCGCCTATCGCCAGATGTCGCTGCTGCTGCGCCGCCCGCCGGGCCGCGAAGCCTATCCCGGCGACGTGTTCTATCTCCATTCGCGCCTGCTCGAGCGCGCTGCCAAGCTGAACGAGAAGAACGGTTCGGGTTCGCTGACGGCGCTGCCGATCATCGAGACGCAGGCCGGCGACGTCTCGGCCTACATCCCGACCAACGTGATCTCGATCACCGACGGTCAGATCTTCCTCGAGACCGAGCTCTTCTATCAGGGCATCCGTCCCGCCATTAACGTCGGCCTGTCGGTCAGCCGCGTCGGCTCGGCCGCGCAGATCAAGGCGATGAAGCAGGTCGCCGGCACCATCAAGCTGGAGCTGGCGCAGTATCGCGAAATGGCGGCCTTCGCCCAGTTCGCCTCGGACCTCGACGCCTCGACCCAGCGCCTGCTGGCGCGCGGCCAGCGCCTGACCGAGCTGCTGAAGCAGGGGCAGTTCTCGCCGATGCCGGTCGAGGAGCAGGTGATCTCGCTCTATGCCGGCACCCGCGGTTTCCTCGACACGCTGCCGGTCGCTCGCGTCAACGAGTTCGAGCGCCAGTTGCTCGACGCGGTCCGGGCCGAGGGTTCGATCCTCGCCTCGATCCGCGAAAAGCGCGAAATCGTCAAGGAGACCGACGACAAGCTGAAGGCGTTCCTCGCCGACTTCGTCAAGAAGTTCGCCTAACAACCGAAGGTTTCGATGCCTAGCCTCAAGACCTTCCGCCTCAGGATCCGAAGCGTCCAGTCGACGCAGAAGATCACCAAGGCCATGAAGATGGTTGCAGCCGCCAAGCTGCGGCGCGCGCAGGAGCAGGCCGCCGCGGCCCGCCCCTATGCGGAGTCCATGGACAAGATCCTGGCGTCGCTCGGCGCGAGCTTCCAGGGCGCTTCCGGCGGTCCGCGACTGCTGGTGGGCACCGGTTCGGACCAGGTGCATCTCGTCATCGTCGCCACCGGCGACCGTGGCCTGTGCGGCGGCTTTAACAGCACGATCGTTCGCGAGGCGCGCCGTCAGATCCGCGCGCTTCTGAACGAAGGAAAGACGGTCAAGATCTTCTGCGTCGGCCGCAAGGGCCGCGACCAGCTGCGTCGCGACTTCAGTTCCATGATCGTCGAGACCATGACCGATCTCGGCCGGCCGCGCCTGTCTTTCGCGGACGCCCAGAAGGTCGCCGCGCGCGTCATGGAAATGTACGAGGCGGGCGAATTCGACGTCGCGAAGGTGATCTTCAATCACTTCAAGTCGGCGATGACCCAGATCGTCACCGTTCAGCAGCTGATCCCGCCGCCGATGCCGGAAGCCTCGGCCGCACCGGCCGCCGCCGGTGGCGCGATCTACGAGTTCGAGCCGGACGAGGGCGAGATCCTCGCCGACCTGCTGCCGCGCAATCTCACCGTCCAGATCTTCCGCATCCTGCTGGAGAACGCGGCGAGCTTCTACGGCTCGCAGATGACGGCCATGGACAACGCCTCGCGCAACGCAGGCGACGTGATCAAGAAACTGACGCTGCAGATGAACCGCTCGCGCCAGGCCTCGATCACCAAGGAACTCATCGAGATCATCTCGGGCGCCGAGGCCGTCTAGGCCGGCTGCCACGCAATCGAAGGAAAGGGATCCGCTATGGCTACCAACAACATCGGCACGATCACCCAGATCACGGGCGCGGTCGTGGACGTGCGTTTCGACGCCGACCTGCCGAACATCCTGAACGCGCTGCACGTGAATGCCGACGGACGCCTGATCGTGCTGGAAGTCGCCCAGCATCTCGGTGAATCCGAGGTTCGCACCATCGCGATGGATACGACCGACGGTCTGGTCCGCGGCGAGAAGGCAGTCGATACCGGCTCGCCGATCCAGATGCGGGTCGGTCCGGAGACGCTTGGCCGCATCCTGAACGTCATCGGCGAGCCGATCGACGAGCGCGGTCCGGTCGGCAACAAGACCACCCTGCCGATCCATCGCAGCGCGCCCGAGTTCGTCGAGCAGTCGACGGAAGCGCAGATCCTGGTCACCGGCATCAAGGTCATCGACCTGCTCGCGCCCTACGCCAAGGGCGGCAAGATCGGCCTGTTCGGCGGCGCCGGCGTCGGCAAGACCGTGACGATCATGGAGCTGATCAACAACGTCGCGAAGGCGCATGGCGGCGTGTCGGTGTTCGCCGGCGTCGGTGAGCGCACCCGCGAGGGCAACGACCTCTATCACGAGATGATCGAGGGCGGCGTCATCAAGCTCGACGGTCCGGGCTCGAAGGTGGCCCTGGTGTACGGCCAGATGAACGAGCCGCCGGGCGCTCGCGCCCGTGTCGCGCTGTCGGGCCTTACCGTCGCCGAATACTTCCGCGACGCCGAAGGCCAGGACGTGCTGTTCTTCGTCGACAACATCTTCCGCTTCACCCAGGCAGGCTCGGAAGTGTCGGCGCTGCTGGGCCGTATCCCGTCGGCGGTGGGTTATCAGCCGACCCTGGCCACCGACATGGGCGGCCTGCAGGAGCGCATCACCTCGACCAAGAAGGGCTCGATCACCTCGGTGCAGGCCATCTACGTGCCCGCCGACGACTTGACCGACCCGGCGCCTGCCGCCTCGTTCGCCCACTTGGACGCGACGACCGTGCTCAGCCGCTCGATCGCCGAGCAGGCGATCTTCCCGGCCGTCGACCCGCTCGACTCGACCTCGCGCATGCTCGACCCGCGCGTCGTCGGCCAGGAGCATTACGACATCGCCCGTTCCGTTCAGCGCGTTCTGCAGCAGTACAAGTCGCTGCAGGACATCATCGCCATTCTGGGCATGGACGAGCTCTCGGAAGAGGACAAGCTGGTCGTGAGCCGCGCCCGCAAGATGCAGCGCTTCCTCAGCCAGCCGTTCCACGTGGCCGAAGTGTTCACGGGCACGCCGGGCGTGTTCGTGAAGCTCGAGGACACGATCAAGGCGTTCAAGGGCATCCTCGCCGGCGAGTACGATGACCTGCCGGAGCCGGCCTTCTACATGGTCGGCACGATCGAGGAAGCCGTGACCAAGGCCAAGAAGCTCGCGGCCGAGGCGGCCTAAGCAGATGGCCAAGGTCTCCTTCCGTCTGGTGATGCCCGAGCGCGAGTTGCTCGCGACCGAGGCCGACATGGTGGTCGTCCCGGGCAGCGAAGGCGACTTCGGCGTGCTGCCGGGCCACGCCCCGCTGGTCTCGACGGTTCGCCCCGGCGTCCTCGAGGTCTACCAGGGCAGTAAGGTCGAGCGGCGCTTCCTCGTGGCCGGCGGCTTCGCCGAGGTCACGCCGGAGCGTTGCACCGTGCTGGCCGACGAGGCGGTGCCCTTCGAACAGGTCACCGTCGCGCAGCTCGACGAGCGCGAGCGCGCCGCACGCAACGATATCACTGACGCCGCTACGCCCGCCGAGAAGGTCGCCGCCGAGAAGAACCTGGGGATCGCCCAGGATCTCAAGCGTGCGCAGGCCTTCTACGCCAGCCGCTGATTTCAGCGCTACTGCGCCATTTTCAGTCGAAAAGTGCTCCGGTCTGCCATTGAAAGGCGGGCCGGAGGCGGCTCTATTACGCTGGTGAGACAACGCACCGAGGGTGCTCGTTCATGGGTAACTGGACACTCGAGACGATCGCGTGGGATCGCTTCGACGCGTCGAAGGTGGATCCGGAGATCGTACGCAACATCAAGGCCGCGGCCCTGGTGGAGCGGAACGGCGGCGATTACGGCATCTATCTCGGCCGCGTCTTCGCCGACGATCCCGCCTTCATGGACGCCGTGGAAAACTGGGTGATCGAAGAGGTCCAGCACGGCATGGCGCTGGGCCGCTGGGCCCAGCTCGCCGACCCGTCATGGGATTTCGACGCGGCCTTCGAACGGTTCCGGACCGGCTACAAGCTGCCGCTCCATGTCAGCGAATCGGTGCGCGGCAGCAGAGCCGGCGAGATGATCGCCCGCTGCATCGTGGAGACCGGCACCAGCTCTTATTACAGCGCCCTCAAGGATGCGACCGAGGAGCCGGTGCTGAAGCAGATCTGCCAGAAGATCGCAGCCGACGAGTTCCGCCACTACAAGCTCTTCTACGGGCACCTCAATCGCTGCCTCGAGCGCGACCGCCTGAACCGCTGGTCACGGCTGCGCATCGGCTGGGGGCGCCTGGCCGAGAGCGAGGACGACGAGCTGGCCTATGCCTATTTCGCCGCCAACGAGCCGACCGGAGCGGTCTACGACCGCAAGCGCAACATGCAGGCCTACGCCAGGCGTGCCTATCCGCTCTATCGCCAGACCCACGTCCAGCGCGCCATGGCGATGGTTCTTAAGGCGGTCGGGCTGGAGCCGCAGGGCCGGCTCAACAACCTGATGACCCGCGCGGGCCTCTGGTTCCTGCGCCGAAACGTCGCCAAGCTGGCCGCCCAGGGGGCTTAGAGCGCAAGCGAGGGACCTTTCGCTTTCTTGACCTCAAATCAGGTCGGCGAATTCCTCGAACACCGCGTCGTAGACGGCGCGCTTGAAGGGCACGATCAGCGTCGCCAGTTCGCTGGGGGCGATCCAGCGCCAGGCGGCGAATTCCTGGTCATGCGCGGCGATGTCGATATCGGCATCCGTGCCGGTGAAGGCCAGCGCGAACCATTTCTGCGCCTGACCGCGCCAGCGGCCCTTCCAGTAGGCGGGCCGCCGCTCCTCCGGCACCTCGTAGGAGATCCACGCGGTACTCTCGCGCAGCAGCAGCGCCTTGGTCGTGCCGACCTCCTCGTGCAGTTCGCGGCAGGCGGCTTCCACCGGCGTCTCGCCCTTGTCGATGCCGCCTTGGGGCATCTGCCAGGCTTCTGGCTGGTTGACGCGGCAGCCGACGAAGACGCGGCGGTCCGCGCCGATCAGCATCAGGCCGACGTTCCGTCGGTATTCGGGTGCGATGGCGCTGGTCATGAACCTCAGGGGCGGAGCTGCGCAGGTTGGGCCCGCAAGCGGGCCATGCAGGCGTTGCGGCATTCGAAATGCCCGATGATCGGCACGAAAGATAGGGCGGTCTTGCCCTCCTGGCCCTTGTACCAGGCGGCGATGGCGGTGATCGCCTCGTCGTCCGGCTGCATCACGCCGAACGCGTGGCGCGGCGCGCGGTCGGGAGCGCTTTCGCTCACCCACGCGCCGAGCCGGTCGAGATTGCCGGCAACGCCGTCGCCCGCGAGCTTGTAGTCCAGCACATCGGTGCTGCGGGCATATCCCACTCCCAGCTCCTCGGTCAGGCGCTGGACCGGCGTCGCGCCCGGCGCCGGATTGACCTCGATCAGCGCGAGGCCCCGCTCGGCGACTTCCATGACCAGCGGCCGCATCACTGCATCCGATTGCGCCGCGCGGCCGGGCGGGGAGATGACGAGGCCGACATAGCCTTCGCCGCGCGCCAGTGTGGCGCGCAGCCGGCGCAGGTTCTCCGGCGCGTCGGCGGTGGCTTCGATCGGCCGGACACCGCGCTCGGCGACGGCGAGATCGTCCATGGGCAGCATCAGGTAGCTCTCATGGCCGAATGCGCGGGCCTGTGCCAGCCGGCGCGGCAGGTCGGGCGTGCCGGGCAGGAAGGCCAGGCTGACCTCGGGCGGGAGGTCCTCTATGGCACGACGCATCGCAGCCTCATTGAGGCCGACATTGATCACGAGCAGGCCGAGACGCGCCGGCGGTCCGGCCGGATCGAAGCGCCTCGCATGGGCGATCCACGGCATCCAGCCCGAGGGCGCAACGCGCGGCAGGCGAAGCCCGTCGGCGGTCGTCTCGACCAGAGCGGCGAGGTCTTCGGCGGGCAGGCCGCGGAAGCCCGACGGTTTTGGCGGGCGCCTCGGCAGCGGCAGAGACTGGATCTCCGCCGGTGGGGGTGCCGTGGCGGTGGCATCTTTGGCAGCCGGCAACGGCGCCGAGGCCGCCACGGCGCTGTCGACGATCTGCGGCGTCTTCCCGTCGAAGTGGCCGAAGGCGATGCCTGCAGAGGCCGCGATCAGGCCGAAGACCAGAAGGTAAGCCGCGACCAGACCGCGAGGGTCTGGCCGCTTCTTTGCGACGATCGCGACGCGCCGGCTGGACCTGCCGGCGGACATGGTCACGCCGTCATCCCGGAAGGCCGATCAGTTGGCCTTGCTGCTGTAGAGCGAGATGCCGCGGATCAGGTCGGCCGCGCGCAGCAGCTGGTAGTCGGCAGCCTGCTCTTTCGGCGGCTCGTCCGGGTCGCCGGACGGCGTCGCCTGCGGAGCGGTCTGGCCGGCCGCCTTGTCGTCGGTCTTGTCGCCCGGCTTGGCGGCTTCCGGCTTGGCGTCGCCCGGCTTCGCCGGCGCCGGGACCGCCGGCTTGTCGTTGGGGTTGGTGATCGAGCGGCGCAGGTTCTCCTCGCGGAAGCTCGAACGCTGCTGGATGTTCTCGATCTTCGCGGGCTCGACCTCGATGTCCGGCTTGATGCCTTCCTTCTGGATCGAGCGGCCCGACGGCGTGAAGTAGAGCGCCGTGGTCAGGCGGATCGCGCCGCCGCCGGTCACCTGCATGATGGTCTGGACCGAGCCCTTGCCGAACGAGCGGGTACCGAGAACGATGGCGCGGCGGTGGTCCTGCAGCGCGCCGGCCACGATTTCCGACGCCGAAGCCGAGCCGCCGTTCATCAGCACGACGATCGGCAGGCCATTGGCGACATCGCCCGGCTTGGCGTTCCAGCGCTGGACGTCGTCGTTCTTGCGCGCCTTGACCGAGACGATCTCGCCCTTGTCGAGGAAGGCGTCCGACATCGCGATGGCCTGGTCGAGCAGGCCGCCCGGATTGTTGCGCAGGTCGATGATGTAGCCCTTGAGCTTGTTGCCGGCTTCCTTCTTCAGTTTCTCGACGGCGTCGAGTACGCCCGGCGTGGTCTGCTCGGTGAAGGAGGTGACGCGGATGTAGCCGATGTCGCCGCCCTCGAGGCGGAACTTGACCGGCTTCACCTTGATCGTCTCGCGGGTCAGCGTGACGTCGAACGGATCCTTGGTGCCGCGGCGGATCGAGATCTTGATCGGCGTGCCGACCTTGCCGCGCATCCTCTCGACGGCTTCCTGCAGCGTGAGGCCCTGAACCGGCTCGCCGTCCAGCGCGAAGATCAGGTCGCCCGGCTGGATGCCGGCCTTGGAGGCCGGCGTGTCGTCGATCGGCGACACGACCTTGATGACGCCGTTGTCCATCGTGACCTCGATGCCGAGGCCGCCGAACTCACCCTTCGTCTGGACCTGCATGTCCTTGTACGACTTGGGGTTCATGTAGCTGGAATGCGGATCGAGCGCGCTCAGCATGCCGTTGATGGCATTCTCGATGAGCTGCTTCTCCTCGACCGGCTCGACATAGTCGCGGCGGATGCGCTCCAGCACGTCACCGAACAGGTTGAGCTGCTGGTAGAGTTCACTCTTGTCGCCGCCGGGGGCCTTCGGGTCGGCGGCCTTGTTCTGCGCGAGGGCGGGAGCAGCCAGGAATGCCACGGCCGTGGCGAGAGAGGCGAAGCGCAGAAAGGTCATTTGGGAGCCTTCAGGAGGGAGTCGCCAGGGGCTTGAGGCCCGGCGATCCGGTGTTTCAGCGTGGGTTGGAAGATACAGGGGCGTCTTTGGCAGGATCAAGGCGCCGGGGCCCGGCGCCGCTTCACAAATCAGGCAGAGGCTGCGGCCGCTGGGCGCGGGGCCGCCAGGACGGTCGGTCGGGAGGTGGTCGAGAGCATCGATCTGCCGGTCATTTCCACGGGCTGCGGGACGCCCATCAGGGCCAGCATCGTGGGCGCGACATCGGCCAGTTTTCCGTCCGACAGGGAATGGACCGAGGCGGGGCCGTTGAACAGCAGCGCGGGCACGCGATTCAACGTGTGCTGGGTGTGCTTCTGGTGCGACTGCTCGTCGTACATCTGCTCGGCATTGCCATGGTCGGCGGTGACGAACATGACGCCGCCGGCCGCCTGGATGGCCGGCATCAGCCGTCCGAGGCAGCCATCGACGGCCTCGACCGCCTTGGTCGCCGCCGCGAGGTCGCCGGTATGGCCCACCATGTCGGTGTTGGCGTAGTTGACCACGATCAGGTCGAACTTGCCCGATCCGATCGCCTCGACGAGCTTGTCGGTCACTTCCGGCGCGCTCATCTCGGGCTTCATGTCGTAGGTCTTCACCTTGGGCGACGGCACGAGGATGCGCTCCTCGCCCTCGAATACGCGCTCCTCGCCGCCGTTGAAGAAGAACGTGACGTGCGCGTACTTCTCGGTCTCGGCGATGCGCAGCTGCTTCAGGCCGGCGCGCGACACCGTCTCGCCGAGGCCCATCTTGATGATGGCGGGCGTGAACAGCGTCTTAAGGAACGGGTTGAGCGCGGCCGAATACTCGACCATGCCGACCGCCGCGCCGAAGGCTGCGACCCGGTTGCGGTTGAAGCCGTCGAACCGCGGATCGAGCAGCGCGGTCAGGATCTCGCGCGCGCGGTCGGCGCGGTAATTGAACATCAGCAGCGCGTCGCCGTCCTTCATGCCGGCATAGCCGTCGATCACCGTCGGCAGGACGAACTCGTCGTCGAGCTTGGCGGCATAGCCCTTCTCGACGGAGTCCCTTGGCGTCGTTGCGCTCTCGCCTTTGGCGTCGACGATCGCGTCGTAGGCCACGGTCACGCGCTCCCAGCGCTTGTCGCGGTCCATGGCATAGAAGCGGCCGGTCACGGTGGCGAAGCGGATCGGCAGGCCGGGCTTGAGGCCCGCCTGGATATGGTCGAGGCATTCCAGCGCGCTGCGCGGCGGCATGTCCCGGCCGTCGAGGAACGCATGGATCCAGACCGGCACGCCGTGGCCCGCGATCAGGTTGGCGAGGAAGACCAGATGGTCCTGGTGCGCATGCACGCCGCCCGGCGAGGCGAGGCCCATCAGATGAAGAGCAGCACCGCTTTGCTTCAGCCTCGCGATCGTCCCGGCGAGGATCGGATTCTGCGCCAGCGAGCCGTCCTCGATGGCCGTGTCGATGCGCGGCAGGTCCGGCACGGCGACCCGGCCGGCGCCGAGATTCATATGGCCTACTTCCGAATTGCCCATCTGCCCCTTGGGCAGGCCGACGAAGCTTTCGGAGGCGTCGATCAGCCCCTGCGGGCAGGTCGCCACCAGCCGGTCGAAGTTCGGCGTGCGGGCGCCCAGGATCGCATTGTTCGAGCGGTCGGTGCGATGACCCCAGCCGTCGAGGATGCAGAGCATGACGGGGCGCGGAGCATTGGCGGCCATCACGAGGCCTTCCGGATCTGGGGCTGGGCGCGTTCGACGGCGTTGAACTTGTTGGGGCAGCTCAGCTCGCGCGGATCGGTGTTGGGATTCTGGTCCGGCACTTCGATGGCGCAGAACACGAACTCGCCGCGCGGCTCGCCGTCGATGCTGACATCGTAGGTGTAGGTGCCGGGCGGATCGCCGGGGATGATGCACCAGGAGCGCTGCAGCACGCCGTCCTGGACCGTCTCGAGCATGCGCGTCGTGGCCTTGGTCTTGTCGGCACTGACCTCGGTCTCGGGACCGGCGATCACCTGCTCGGCCGGCTGCGAGGTCGTGAGGACCTCCTTCAGCGACACGACCCGGTTGGGGCCGCCGAGATACATGCGCCAGCCGAAGCAGGCACGATGGAACAGGAGCGGAATGGCGTTGGTCTCGTAGTGACGCTGCTTGCCGTCTTCGCCCGTGATCGAGACATAGGGGATGCTGCGGACGGGCTTCGAGGCCGGCTTCTGGACGGGGGTCGTCGGGCTCGTCGACTGGGCCAGTGCGGCGCTCGAAGCGGCTGCCAGGAGAAGGGCGGACGACGTGGCAACGAGCCACCGGGGGAAGGGGTGCATGGTGCCAATGTAGCCCCGGTTTTTCGTCAGAACAGAGGCAAAATCGCCTTTTCGGGTGGGATCGTCAGGCGCGGTGATAGGGATGACCGGCGAGAAGTTGCTGGGCGCGGTAGATCTGCTCGGCCAGCATCCCGCGGGCCAGCAGATGAGGCCAGGTCATGGCGCCAAATGACAGGACCAGGCTGGCTTTTTTCAGCATCGCCTCGGTGTGGCCGTCGGCCCCGCCGATCAGGAAGGCCACGTCCGAGACCGACGTGTCGCGCCAGCCTCCCAGGCGGGCCGCGAAGCCTTCGCTGTCCAGCACCTTTCCGCGGCGGTCCAGCATCACCAGCGTCGCGCCGGCCGGGGCCGCTTCGAGCAGCAGCTCGCCTTCGCGCTGCATGAGCTGGGGCGCGGGCAGCTTCCGCTTCTCCTCGAGTTCGCGCAGCACGAGCGGCCAGCGGATGCGGCCGGCATAGTGGTCGTACAGATCCCGCTCCGGCCCGCGCGAGGCGCGGCCGATGGCGGCAATCGTGATCTTCAAGTCGCGCTCACGGGGCCGCCCTCACGGCAGGGCTCGCCTGTGAGGCAAGGGTCCCTCACTTCGTTCGGGCTGACAGCGTTGCTGAGGTTTGCGCAGTGCGCCAATCCAGAAAACGGTGTCATCCCGAACGCAGTGAGGGACCTTTCGCTTCCCTCCAAACGCGAGCGACTGCCGCCTCTTGGGTCACACGCGATCACCCTCAGGGGCTCACGAGACGCGCTTGCGTCGGGCCGCGGGCTTGGCGGCCGCCTTCTTGACGACGGCTTTCTTGACGGCAGCCTTCTTGACCGGCTTGGCGGCGGCCTCGTCCTCGAGCGCCCACATCTTCTCGAGCGCATAGAAGGAGCGCGCTTCGGGGCGGAACACGTGGACGATCACGTCGCCGGCATCGACCAGCACCCAGTCGCCGGTCTGCTTGCCTTCGACGGGAATGTAGCCGCGCCCGGACTGCTTGAGCTTGTCGGCGAGGTTCTCGGCGATGGCCACGACCTGGCGGGTCGAGCGGCCGGAGGCGATCAGCATGTAGTCGGCGAAGGCCGACTTGCCCTTGAGGTCGATGACGACGATGTCCTCGGCCTTGTTGTCGTCCAGCGACTGGCGCACCAGCTCGAGGAGCGCGTCGGAGTCTTTGCTTCGATCGGGAAGCGTGCGGGTCTGGTCGGGGATGGTCTTTCCTTTCGATCTGGTCCGTTGGGGCCGCCCGGCGCGGATGGCCGTCGCGGAATGGCTGTCCAACCTGCTCGGGATAAAGCACCAGGCCGGCGGCTCGCAAGTGGCCAGCCGGCGGGCCTCGGTGGCCTGCAGCCGGAAACGCTCGAAGGTGCGCGGCGCCGGGGCGGCCAGCGCGGTATAGCCCCAGCCGGGGCGGGCGAAGGCGGCAATGGGCACGGCGGCGAACAGATCGCGCCAGCCCGCCCAGTCGACGAGCTGGGGCAGGATGTCGGCGCCCATCAGCCAGACGAACTTCGCATGGGGATAGACGCGCTTCAGCGCCCGCACCGTGTCGAGCGTATAGCGCGTGCCCAGCAGCAACTCGGGCGCGGCGACGCGGATGCGCGGATGGCGGGCGACCTGGCGGGCGCGGGCCACGCGGGTGGGCAGCGGCTCCATACCGTCGCCGCTCTTCAGCGGGTTCTGCGGCGAGACCAGCCACCACACCTCGTCGAGGCCGAGGCGCTTCAGCGCTTCCAGGCTGATATGCCGGTGGCCGGCATGCGCGGGATTGAACGAGCCGCCCAGCAGGCCGATGCGCCGCGCCGTGGCGCGCGGCACGTTCGGCATCGGGTGCAGGCTCACGACGATGTTCTCACGGGCGCAGCGTACCCTTGCCGCGCACGATGTTCTTGTAGGTGGTCAGTTCTACCAGCCCGACCGGGCCGCGCGCGTGCATGCGGTTGGTCGAGATGCCGATCTCCGCGCCCAGGCCGAACTCGCCGCCGTCGGCGAACTGGGTGCTGGCATTGTGCATCACGATGGCGCTGTCGACCTCGCCCAGGAAGCGCTGCGCCGTCGCCTCGTTGTCGGTGACGATCGATTCGGTGTGCTGGCTGCCGTAGCGCGCGATGTGCTCGATCGCTCCGGCGACCCCGTCGACCGTGGCGACCGAGATGATCGGCTCGAGATACTCCGTGCGCCAATCCTTCTCGGTGGCGGCCAGCGCCTTGGGGTCGCGCTTCTGCACCTCGGCGTCGCCGCGCACTTCGCAACCCAGCTCGTGCAGCTTTTCAAGCACCGGCTTCAGGTGCGTGTCGAGCGCGGCGCGGTCGATCAGCAGCGTCTCGGCGGCGCCGCAGACGCTGACGCGGCGCATCTTCGCGTTGGCCACGAGATCGCGCGCCATGGCCACGTCGGCGTCGCGGTCGACATAGACGTGGCAGATGCCGTCATAGTGGCGCAGCACCGGCACGCGGCTTTCCTCGGTCACGCGGTCGATCAGCGAGCGCCCGCCGCGCGGCACGATGAGGTCGAGCCAGTCCATCGCGCGCAGCATCTCGCCCACGGCGGCGCGGTCGGTGGTCGGCACCAGCGCCACGCAATCCTCGGGCAAGCCGGCGCCGGCCAGCGCGCGGCGCAGCAGTTCGACGATGGTGCGCGAGGAATGGAAACTGTCGGAGCCACCGCGTAGCACCACGACGTTGCCCGACTTGATGCACAGCGCGCCGGCATCTGCGGTGACGTTGGGCCGCGCCTCGTAGATCACGCCGATGATGCCGATCGGGACGCGCACGCGGCTGAGCGCGAGGCCGTTGGGACGCTGCCATTGTTCGATGATCGCGCCGACTGGATCGGGCAGGGCGGCGATGTCGTCGAGGCCCTTGGCCATCGCCTCGATGCGCGCCTCGTTCAGCAGCAGCCGGTCCTGCAGCGCGCTGGTCATGCCGACGGCCTTGGCCGCCCCGATGTCGCGCGCATTGGCGGCCAGGATGGCGGCCTTCTCGGCGCGGATCAGACGCGCGGCCTCGAGCAGCGCCGCGTTCTTGGCCGTGGTCGGGGCGTTGCGCAGCGCGGCGGCGGCGGCCTTGGCGCGTCGGCCGAGGTCGGCGACGAGGGAAACGACGTCTTCGGCGGCGGGCTTGCTCTGGACGTTCATGGGACGCTCCGTCTGTTCACTCGACCACGAGGTCGTCGCGATGGACGATCTCGTCGCGGCCGCGGAAGCCCAGCAGCCGCTCGATCTCGGCGCTCTTGCGACCGGCGATGCGGCGGGCATCCTCGGCGGCATAGGCGACCAGGCCGCGCGCCAGCACGCGGCCGCCGCGATCCTTGACGTCGACCACGTCGCCGCGCCGGAATTCGCCCGCCACTGCGGTCACGCCGGCCGGCAGCAGGCTCTTGCCGGTCGACAGCGCGCGCACCGCGCCGTCGTCGACGACCAGAGTGCCGGCGGTCTTGAGCGAACCCTTGATCCACTTCTTGCGCGCCGACAGGGGCGATCCCTCGGGCAGGAACCAGCTGCAACGTGCCGTGCCGTCGATCAGCGCGCCCAGCGCGCCCACCTTGCGGCCGTCGGCGATAGCCATGCGGCAGCCCGCGGCCATGGCGATGCGGCCGGCCATCAGCTTGGTCACCATGCCGCCGTTGGACATCTCCGATGCCGCAACACCGGCCATCGCCTCGATCTCGGGCGTGATCTCGCGGATCTCGGGAATGAACGTCGCCGAGGCGTCGCTGCGCGGGTCGCCTGTATAGAGACCGTCGATATCGGACAGCAGCACCAGCGTGTCCGCCGTGATCATCTCGGCGACGCGCGCGCCCAGGCGGTCGTTGTCGCCGAAGCGGATCTCGTCGGTCGCAACCGTGTCGTTCTCGTTGATCACCGGAATGGCGCCCAGCCCCAGCAGCGTCGCCATGGTCTGCCGGGCGTTGAGGTAGCGGCGGCGCTCCTCCGAATCGTTCAGGGTCAGCAGGATCTGCGCGACCGTGATGCCGTGCCGCGCCAGCGCCTCCTGATAAGCCTGGGCAAGGCGGATCTGGCCCGTGGCCGCGGCGGCCTGGCTCTCCTCGAGCCGCAGTGGCCCGGCGGCGAGCTTCAGATGCGTGCGGCCGAGACGAATGGCGCCGGACGAGACCAGCACGACCTCGCAGCCGCCTTTGTGCAGGCGCGCCACGTCGTTGGTCAGCGCCTCGAGCCAATCGCGCCGGACCTCACCCTTCGTCTCGTCGACCAGGATCGAGGAGCCGATCTTGACGACCAGCCGCCGAGCACCGGCGAGCGGTGTCATGCCAAGCTCATGGCCGCGTCCCGGGAGGGCGAACGCTGCTTGTCGACCAGCTTCATCAGCTCATGCAGCAGCGGCGTCACACCCTGGCGGGAGACCGCAGAGATGACGTGCACCGTCTTGCGGCTGACCTTGGCGAGCTGGGCGCGCTTGGTCTCGATGTCCTCGGCAGTCATGGCGTCGGTCTTGTTCAGCGCCACGATTTCCTTCTTGCGCGCCAGGTTGCCGCCATAGGCCTTGAGTTCGCGGCGCACCGTACGGTAGGCGTCGGCCACGTCGTCCTGCGTGCCGTCGACCAGATGCAAGAGCGCGCGGCAGCGTTCGACATGGCCGAGGAAGCGCGTGCCGAGGCCGGCGCCTTCATGGGCGCCCTCGATCAGGCCCGGAATGTCGGCCATCACGAACTCGCGCGCGTCCGAGCCGTCGCCCACTTTCACCACGCCGAGGCCGGGATGGAGCGTCGTGAACGGATAGTCGGCGATCTTGGGCCGCGCATTGGTGTTGATGGAGAGGAACGTCGACTTGCCGGCGTTGGGCAGCCCGATCAGGCCGATGTCGGCGATCAGCTTCAGCCGCAGCCACAGCGCCAGCTCCTCGCCGGGCCAGCCCGCATCGGCGCGGCGCGGCGCGCGGTTGGTCGAGGTCTTGTAGTGCAGGTTGCCGTAGCCGCCGTCGCCGCCCTTGGCGATGATCACGCGCTGGCCGATCTCGGTCATGTCGACCAGCAGGGTCTCGTTGTCCTCGGCAAAGATCTGGGTGCCGCGCGGCAGGCGCAGCACGATGTCCTTGCCCTTGCCGCCGGTGCGCTGGCTGCCCATCCCGTGATGGCCGGTCTCGGCCTTGAAGTGCTGGGCGTAGCGGTAGTCGATCAGCGTGTTGAGCCCGTCGACGCATTCGGCGATCACGTCGCCGCCGCGCCCGCCGTCGCCGCCGTCCGGTCCGCCGAACTCGATGAACTTCTCACGGCGAAAACCCGCGCATCCGGCGCCGCCGTTGCCGGAGCGGACGTAGATCTTGGCCTGGTCGAGGAACTTCATGCGGTGGGGTCCAGAAACGAAAAGGGGGAACGGCGAGCCGCTCCCCCTTCACAATCCAATGGGATGAACGGCGTTACTCGGCGGCGAGCGCCGGCGCCGGGAGAACGTTCACTTCGACCTTGCCGCCCGCGCGGGTGCGGAACGACACGACGCCGTCGGCGGTGGCGAACAGCGTGTGGTCGCGGCCGAGGCCGACATTCTCGCCCGGGTTCATCTTGGTGCCGCGCTGGCGGACCAGGATGTTGCCCGAGATGACCTTCTGGCCGCCGAAGCGCTTCACGCCCAGGCGCTTGCCGTCGGAATCGCGGCCGTTACGCGAGGAGCCGCCTGCTTTCTTATGTGCCATCGTACTACTCCGGTCGCTCTGCTCAGGCGACGATCTGTTCGATCTTGACCACCGTCAGGTCCTGACGGTGACCGTTCTTGCGCCGCGAGTTCTGGCGACGGCGCTTCTTGAAGATGATCACGTGCTCGCCGCGGGCCTGCTTTACGATCGAGCCCACCACCTTGGCGCCCTCGACGTTCGGCGCGCCGATCTTGTCGCCGACCATCAGCACGTCGGTGAATTCGATCTTGGCGCCGGCCTCGCCGTCGATCTTCTCGACCGTGAGCTGGTCGTCGGCGGCGACCGTGTATTGCTTACCACCCGTGCGGATAACGGCGATCATGATGACACCCGGCTTGAGGTTCCCCGGCGCGAAATGCCGAAAAAC
The DNA here is from genome assembly GCA_947466085.1 of Rhodospirillales bacterium. Lineage (GTDB taxonomy): Bacteria > Pseudomonadota > Alphaproteobacteria > Reyranellales > Reyranellaceae > Reyranella. Next base: position 660 of record CANIEC010000067.1, on the reverse strand, counting down.
ACGAAAGAACACGGCGGACCCGCAGGGCCCGCCGAAGAAGCGCGGAATATACGCACGCCGGCCCTTGAGTCAATGTCGGAGACGGGCGGGCCGATGCGGGGCTCACGGAACGTGCCGGAGGCCGGAAAGTCAATGTTTTCGGGGCGCTGGGGCCGTTTCGGCCTTCTCCCGCGTCGCCAAGAGGGTCATTCGGGCGCTTTTTTCCCGGAGCCCCCACTGTTCCTCGCGGGAAGCTGTTGCTCCCCCAAAAACGCCCGCCTATAAACCCGCGCGCCCGGAGGGGTGCTAGAGTGGTCGATTAGGACAGTCTCGAAAACTGTTGTGCGTGCAAGCGTACCGTGGGTTCGAATCCCACCCCCTCCGCCATTACCTCCCGGGACAACTGTCTCCGGGGCCGGTCTGGGCCCGTGAAAAGCCCAGGAACCGCGGGCTTTTCCACACAAAGCTCCTGACCGCCGATCGCCGCCTCAGGGCCGTTTTGGTCTCTCTCTGCCCCGTTGTCTCCAAAGCTCCTGACTTTGCGATTTTAGTACGGAACTTTAAGTCTCTGATATTTCTGGGTTATTCGGCACGGAAAATCCGTACCTTTCGAATCCCTCATGGATGGGCAGAGGCACCTGAAATCCAACCGCACGATTGAAGTCGGATGGCTCACCAATG
>CANIEC010000066.1 GCA_947466085.1 Rhodospirillales bacterium | reverse complement strand
GGGTCGATCAGCAGATCCTCGAGCCGGTAGGGGAAGCCCTTGGCCTGAAACAGCTCGGTCCCCCGAACGGTGCCGCACGCACCCACGATCCCGTCGCAGGGACTGACCAGCAGCGAGGGATCAGCTTCGAGCGGCCGGGCACCGGCGCGCAGCTCGCGCGTGAAGCAGTCGCGCAGGCTTCTGAAGGTCTTCTTCTTCGACTCGGCGAGGTCGAGATCGGCGAACAGGCGCCAGACCGCGATCGAGGCGCGCGCCAGGGCCGGGCTCTCGATGCGGCTGAACCAACCCATCCAGCGCGTCACGAGCCGGCGCGGGATGCGGTTGGTCAGCAGGAAATTGATGTCCTCCTGCTGGAGGACCTTCAGCAGTTGCGAATGAACGCTTTTGGCCACGTCGAAAACTCCGGGGAAGCTGGATGATGAACCTGATGGATGGCGAGACCGTCGCGGCGCTGGTGGCGGGGGGGCTGGCGCTGTTCCTGTTGGCACCCAGGGTGCGCAACCGCCTCATGCTCTCGCGGGCCAAGCACCGGTCCCTCGCCGGCCATGCGCGGATGTCGCGGAGGATCGCCGGGCTGGTCCCGCGCTACGTCTATGAAGGCGACCTGTTCTTCCGCGCCGACGATGCCAGCGAGGCCATCGCGGCCCGCCGCAGGACGGGCTTCAACGCGCTGGCGGAGACCTTGCGCTCGGGTAACGGGCGGACGCTGCGGCTGACCTCGCAGGCAACGCGCCACATCTCCGACCTGCAGTTCACCGAAAGCTACCGGGTCCCCTTCCAGTTCAGTCCCCGCGTCCGGGCGGCGATGCCCGCCGGCGCTTTCGTGGCCTCCTCCGAGGGCGTCCAGGTCACCGACCTCGACGGCACGGCGCGCTACGACCTCAGCGGCTCCTACGGAGTCAACCTGCTGGGCTACGATTTCTACAAGGGCTGCATGGAGCGCGGCGCGCGGCGCGTCGCCGAGCTGGGGCCCGTTCTCGGGGCCTATCCGGATCTCGTCGCCGACAATGCCGAGCGGCTCGCCCGCATCTCCGGCAAGCCGGAAGTGTCGTTCCACATGTCGGGCACGGAAGCGGTGATGCAGGCCGTGCGGCTGGCGCGCTATCACACCGGCCGCTCCCACCTCGTGCGCTTCTGCGGCGCCTACAACGGCTGGTGGGGCGACGTTCAACCCGGCGTCGGCAATCCGGTGGCCGCGCACGACACCTACACACTGGCGGATCTCTCGGAGAAGAGCCTCGCCGTCCTGCGCCGCCGTACCGACATCGCCTGCGTGCTGGTCAATCCGATCCAGGCCATGCACCCCAACCAGGGCGCGCCGGCGGATTCCACCTTGATCGCCAGCCGGCCGGACCGCGGCGTCAGCCGGGAAACCTATGCCGCCTGGCTGAAGGCCCTGCGACAGGTCTGCACCGAGCGCGGCATCGTTCTTATCCTCGACGAGGTCTTCGTCGGCTTCCGGCTGGCACCCGGTGGCGCCCAGGAATACTTTGGCATCGAGGCCGACCTCGTGACCTATGGCAAGACGGTGGGCGGCGGGCTTCCGATCGGCGTCGTGTGCGGCGACCATCGGCTGATGAAGCGGTTCCGGGACGATCGCCCGGCCGACATCTGCTTTGCGCGCGGCACCTTCAATGCCCATCCCTACGTGATGGGGGCGATGAACGAGTTTCTGCTCCATCTCGAATCGCCCGGGATGAAGCAGATCTATCGCGACCTCGACGAGACCTGGGATCGACGGGCTGCCGATCTCAACCGCCGGCTGACCGAGAGGCAGCTGCCGGTGCGCATCGGGCACCTCTCCTCCATCTGGACGGTCTGCTACCCGACAGCCTCGCGCTACAACTGGATGTTCCAGTACTACCTCAAGGCCCATGGCCATGCCCTCAGCTGGGTGGGCACGGGGCGCCTGATCTTCAGCCTGAACTTCACCGAGGAGCAGTTCCAGGCGGTGGCCGACCGCTTCGTCGCGGCGGCCGAAGCGATGCAGCGCGACGGCTGGTGGGAGCCGGGGGCGCTGGCCACCGACCGGGCGATCAAGCGGCGCATCCTGCGCGAGATGGCGTCGCACCTGTTCAGCTTCCCGTGGCGGGCACGCAAGGCCCGCCTGGCCGCGCCGCGTCCCCTAGACGCCGCCCTTTGAGGCCGGGGCGACGGCGTCCTCAACGACGGTCGAGGGCAGCTCGGGAATGACCTCAGGCAGGATCTGGTCGGGCAGGATGGGAGCCGCGACTGTCTCCGGCGTGTGGCGGCTGTGCCGGCCGGTCAGGAGTTCCCACGGCGCCCGGTGATACAGCTTGATGTCGTGGAACGGATCGGTCGCGATCTTGGTCACCCAGACCAGGCCGGTGGTCAGGTCCTTGGTCACGAACAGCTGAAGGGCGCGGAAGGCGATCCCGGCCAACCCGACGACCAGCCACAGCTCGCCCACATGCGTCACGAATTCGGTCCAGTCGGCGTGCGGCGTGAAGACGCCCAACAGGGTCGGGTCGGCCACCAGCAGGAGCGGCGACGCCGCCCAGATCGCGAGCAGGACCAGCTTGCGCTGGATGTTGTAGCCGACCTTGATCTCCTCCTTGTATTCATCGGTCGCCTGGTTGACGGCGTCGTAGCCGCGCGGCTCGAAGAACAGGTGGCCGATCTGGCGGGTCGTCATCGCGACCAGCCAGCCGATCAGTGCCGCCATGGCGGGATCCGTGAAGGCTACGACATAGGCGAACAGGAAGCTGGTCGCGCTCAGCAGGTGCAGCGACTGGTTGACCTTGCTGTGATGGTAGTAGCGATGGTCGTCCCATCGCTGGACCTTCAGCTCGTGCAACAGTCCGGTCATGGCGTTTTCCTCTGTTCGGCGGGGTTTGGAGGGGCTCTACAGGTTGACGACGGAATACCCGAGGGCGGCGACGCAGATCGCGGTCGCGGCAATCGCCGCGAGCGGCACCAGCGGGTGAACGATGTTGAGACGACGGAACAGGTTGCACAGATAGCCCACGGCCTTCTGGGCCGGCGTGCGCGGGCTCTTCGAGTATTCCATGGCCGCCTTGACCACGTAGAAGACGGCGGTGTTGGCCGCGAGCGCGAACCGGCCGCGAACACCGGCGCCCGGGACGGTCACGAGGTAATTGCACTTCAGCAGGATGCGCTGGGGCGCGCCTTGCGTGTAGTTGCCCTCGACCCAGTGCAGTTCGCGATGGAAGTCGAGCAGGCCGAACTCATAGGTGGTGAAGGCCTTCTCGACCCGGCTGTCGCCGAACACCACCTTGTAGCTCGCGTCGGACTGGAGGTAGATCAGGGCGCGCACGACCATGCTCGACGACAGGAAGCGCAGGTTGCCGTCGTAGTGCCTGTCGAACAGGCCCTGGTCGCCGCCGCGGTCCTTGTTGTAGTGCGAGATATAGAGTTCGTCGGTGTGCTTCATCGGCTCGAAGCCGCTGCCGGCCGGAACCTGCCCCACGATCAACTCGCGGATGACCGGGCTGTCGCGCAGCCGGTCGATCAGGGCGACGATCTCGGCGGGAAGCGTCTCCACATACACGTGGCAGGAGGGCCGCTTGCCGAGCTCCTCGCGGAAATGCGCCTCGACCCACCGGGACAGGCCGTCGATCAGGGCACGGTCTTCGGGGGTCTCGAAACGGCCGAGGGTGGCGGGAAACAGGGTCGAAACCGTGCCCCGCGACGTGCCGGCGGCGGGTGATGCAATGATGTCTGTCACGAGGTTCCCTGGCTGAGGCGGCTCGAATCGGTGGCGTTGCCCGCGGCGACCGTCCCGATCGCTGCCGTGGCCGCGAGGACGAGGAGTCCCGCCAGCCTGATGGCCAGCCGGCGGCGCGTTCCGGCCCGCTCCATCGCGAGCAAAGCGATGTTCAAGACGACATGAAGGGCGGCGAGCGGCCACCACGCGGCCCGGAATTCCGGGTTGAGCAGCGTGCCGCCGAACGCCATCACGTTTCCGACGATCATCGGGTGGGACATCAGGGAATAGGGAAATTCCGTGACGCGCTGCGCGGCCAGGCCGCAAAGCTCGTGACCATAGTAGGTCCGGTCGATGCCCAGCACCGAGGCGGCGCGGGCGTTGAGGAGAATGCCGAGCGCGATCACGCCGAGAGAAAGGAAGTCGGGCGGCGCCTGCAGGTAGACGAAGGCGAGCGCGGCGACCGACAGGGCTTTCAACAGCATCGCGTCCCGCTTGAAGACGCGGAACGAGTCGACGCCCCAGCCGAAGGCGTACCAGTAGAGGCCGTAATAGACGAAGCTGACGAGGTAGAGGGCGGCGGCCGGCTCGCGTCCGATCGCGGCGCCGGCGAGCACGGCGGCGACGAACATCCAGCAAGCGAGAGACGGCCTGTGCTGGTCGAGGATGCTACGACTCCGGGACACCACGCGAAAACTCATATGCCGGGCGTGTTGCCGGCCCATGAAGGAACCGCGTCGGTTCGTTGAACGGTGTCAGGCCGGCGGCAGAGGGCGCACCTCTCGGTGCATTTCATTCTTGCTGAAACGGGCACCATGGCCAAAATCGACTTGGCTGGGCGGTGGGGAGGCGCAAATGTCCTAGGTCTTTGCCACCGTGAACAGGATGCAGAGGTTCACCACTCAACATGCGCTGCCTTTGCCAGGCGAGCAGCCCGCCGGCACTGATCCTTCGACGCCATTTGCAATGTCTTGGGGCTCTTGCATGAACATTCGACGCCGTAAATTCATCCGCTCGACCGGGCTCGCGCTTCTGCCCGCGGCGATCCTGCCCAGAACAGCGTTGACCCAGCAGACCTGGCCCGCGCGGCCCGTCCGCATTGTCGTAGGGTACGCACCGGGTGGCGTGAATGATCTGCTTGCGCGGCTGATAGGCCCCTTTCTTTCGGAGCGGCTGGGGCAGGCGTTCCCGGTTGAGAACCGGCCGGGTGCGGCGAGCAACATTGCCACGGAAACCGTCGCGCGCGCGGCCCCGGACGGGTACACGCTGTTGCTTGTCGGCTCGGCCAACGCGATCAACACGACGTTGTACGACAAGCTGAGCTTCGACTTTGCCAAGGATATTGCGCCGGTCGCCTCGCTCTGCAGCGTGCCGATTGCCCTGTTGGTCAATCCCGCGGTCTCTGCCCGTACACTTCCCGAGCTGATCGCCTATGCGAAGGCCAATCCGGGGAAACTCAGCATGGCTTCACCGGGGAACGGCAGCCCGCAGCACCTTGCCGGCGAACTGTTCAAGATGATGGCCGGTATCGACATGGTGCACATCCCCTATCGGGGCGGTGGTCCGGCGATGACCGACCTGCTGTCGGGTCAGGTGCAAGTGTCATTCGGCAGTGTCGCGTCGTCGATGCAATACATCCGCGGTGGCCAGTTGCGGGCATTGGGTGTCACCACGAACACACGGCTCGACGTGCTTCCGAACGTACCGGCTATCGCTGAGGTGCTGCCCGGCTACTTTGCCATTGGCTGGTATGGGCTCGGGGCGCCTGCTGGAACGCCGGCCGATGTCGTTACACGCCTCAATGAAGTCTCGAACGCTGCAATCGCCGACCCCAGGATCAAGGAACGTTTGCTCGAACTCGGCGCGACACCATTGCCGGGTTCTCCTGCCGATTTCGGCAAGCTGATTGCCGATGAGACGGAGCGCTGGGCCAAGGTCGTTCGGTTCTCCGGCGCCAAGCCGAATTGATTCGAGGGTATGATTGAGAACCGAGCAGATGACCTGGCTGTTCTGCGCGCCGAGCCTGTGTCCCCGTGGCCAGGGAGTACATCGGCAGCAACGCTCAAGACGCTGGCAAAGATGGCGCCCCGAGACGGACGACCAGAAGCCAGTAAAATCAAGCACTTGACACCAAGCGCAACACCGATTTGTCCCACTGTATTCCATAGCTTTCCGCCTGTGGATGCCGCACCTTCATCGCGCTTGAGTAGCTCAGACAAGCCCGGGCTCGTCAGGTTCTCGATGGAAATGAAGGTGTCGCCACTAGCCTCGCCACCGTCCGCGGCGGGCGTGGCCAGATCCGCCACGACTGCAGTCAGGGCGCCTACGGGATTCGAGCCAACGCGATCATGATGGAGTTCATGGACACGCCCATGGCCGTCACGGGAATTGCGCTGGCGACCGGGCGCACCACCGACGCGGTGCGCGCCGAGCGGAACGCGATGGTGCCGTTGAGGCGCAGGATGGGTACCGGCTTCGACACGGCCTACGCCGCGCTCTCTCTGGCGTCTGACGAAGCACAGTTCGTCACGGGCGAAATCCTGCGGGTCGACGGCGGCATGGGACTGGGCACCGTCTAGCTCCGGCTGGTCGCGACCGGGGTTTTTGCGGTACTGGAAGGCTCCGACGTTGGAGCGGGGGAAGAATGAAGCTCATTTTCATGACGTGTGCGCAGTCCAGCGCCGTCGACAGCCAGACCGGCCGGCTCAGCCTCTTCCATCTTCTGGAGCAGGTTCAGGCCACCTCCTTTCCGACGGCCATGTCCCTAACCCTCGTCGGCATGTTCGCCCGGGAGGCGGGCGAGCCGGATGATCAGTCCGTCCGCTTGAAGGTCGAACTGGGCGAAACGGCGATTTTCGATTCCACGGTCAATTTCTCCTTCCGGGGCAAGCAGCGCAGCCGCGTCCTGATGGCCATGAACGGCCTCGCCATTCCTTCGGCAGGAAAGCTGTCCTTCTCGTTCCTCTCGGGCGAGGGCGCAGCGCTGGGGGCGCCCTGGGAGGTCTTCGTCGAGCAGGCTCCCGAGCCGCAGGAGTCGGCCCGCACGACATAGGGCAGGCAACCGCTCCGTTATATTCATATAATACCAACCGCCAGAATTTGTGACTCTTGGGGGATTCCGGTTGGAATCGAGTTGTGATTCTCTTCTGTCTCTGCAGACGAGGAGGTCATCATGGCTCTGGAGGTCACTCGGCTAGAACTTTTGGCATGCGACCTTCGGTCTGAAGCGCGCCGGGCGCGGGACGTCGGCCAAGCCCGTCGTCTTCTGGCCTTGGCGCTTGTTTTGGAGGGGGCCTCTCGGACGGAGGCGGCGCGGGCCGGCGGCATGGATCGCCAGACGCTGCGTGACTGGGTGATCCGCTACAACGAGGCCGGGGTGGCAGGCTTGGTCGACCGGCCCCGCTCGGGACGGCCTCCGCGATTGAACGACGCCCAGATGGCCGAACTCGATCGACTGGTGGAAGCGGGTCCTGACGTCGCGGTGCATGGGGTGGTGCGCTGGCGGTGTGTCGACCTGCAGGCCCAGATCAAGGCCCGCTTCGACGTCGAGCTGTCGGAGCGTCAGGTCGGCCGCCTGCTCCACCAGCTCAACTTCACGCGCCTGTCGGTGCGACCGCGCCATCCGCAAGCCGACGAGGCCGGCCAGGAGGCATTTAAAAAAACTTCGCCGCCCTGGTGAGCCGGGCACTGCCCGACCACGCCGGCGACAAACCCCTCGAGATCTGGTTCCAGGACGAGGCCCGCATCGGCCAGAAGGGCACGCTCACCCGCCTCTGGGCCCGCACCGGCTCGCGACCTCGGGCCCCGCGCGATACTCGATACGAATGGGCCTACCTGTTCGGGGCCGTTTGTCCGCAACGGGCTGTCGGGGCCGCCCTCGTTCTGCCCTACGCCGACAGCCAGGTCATGAACCTCCATCTGCGCGAGATCGGGCGCACCGTCGCCCCGGGGGCCCATGCCGTCCTCGTCCTCGACGGCGCCGGATGGCACACCAGTACAAGCCTGCGCCCGCCCGACAACCTGTCGCTGATCTGCTTGCCGCCCTACGCTCCCGAACTCAATCCCGTCGAAAACGTCTGGGAGTACCTGCGCAAGAACAACTTCGCCTTGCGCGTCCATGACACCTACGACGACATCGTCGACGCCTGCTGCAACGCCTGGAATGGCCTCATCGCTGTTCCCGCGATCCTCGCTTCCATTACTCAACGAGCATGGGCCGTTGCGTCATGAGTTCTGTCCGTTGGTATTAAGAGTCCCCGGGCGTCGGAGCGTTGCCCTTCGAAGGCAGAGGTCGTGAGTTCGAATCTCGCCGGGTCCGCCACTTTTTACCATGTTTTGAGACACTTGCTAGGCGCGCGCTTTATTCTCGCGAGGTATGGAACTGCGGCGGAAGCACCGCGGAAGCAGTCGGACGCTTGTTGGGGCGCAAAATGGCGCACCCCGTCATAGTTCCCTTTGATGCCTGGCCTCCGCGCCCCCGTGCAGCGAGGTTTTCCGGCGTCCCGGTGCGGTACACGCGCGGACATCCGGCCCTATTTTTTCACCCCAGGCGTCGCTGACTACGAGGGCCGCGCCGCCGGCGGCTAACAAGCGGACTATGGCCCGCCGATGCCTGTGCCAAGAATCCACCAATTCGGTTCCTGTTTCTCTTCTGATGCATGTCGCTTTGTGGGACGGATACCCAGCGTGCCGCGGATCATAAAGCCTGCTTCGCAACCGCTAGCTGATTGCGGCACCGCCTACAGAGCCGAACCAACGCATCAGGTCGATAACGTTCAGCGGAGGCTTGCTGTGATAGACCCTTTCGCACCGCAAAAACGGCCCGCTTTCGCACGGGGGAATGCCTCAGGTGGCCAACCGGCTTCAAACAACCAGTGGCCCCTCGGACTTTCCGAGCTGATCGCAAGCGACGAAGTCCATCCGGGTATCACAAGTGCTTTAGGGCTCGCCGCTGGCGGGTCTTTGAAGGAATCGTCCGGGACGCGATGAAGGGTATGTCGTCGCCCCTGTCGGTGCAGGTTTCGCCTTCGAGCGACCGTCAGGCTGGAGTTGGGCCCAGCCCTGTCGGCTGATTTCCTCCATCTCGTCGTAATCATCCCAGTCGAACTCGACGTCTTTGCCGCGGCAGGCGCCCTGACAAAGCCGGTGAGGCATCTAAGGCATATTCGTTGCCTTCCTAGCCGAACAGGATGCAGGCACCCGCTACGACCAAAGTGTAGACGCCTAGGCTTAGGGGTGCATCGCAGCGGTTTCCATTCCCTCATTCTGCCGTCGTGCATTGTCGCGCGGGAACCGAGCCTCACTGGTGCCGGTCGTGGCAGCAATAGGTGTGCTGGCATTACGGAGACTCACCGACGGGCCGGGCTTTATGGAAGCGTGCCCTTCAATGCAATTCGCTGAAGTCGTCAGCGAACGACAATGGCCGACAGACCGTGCCGGGCGGCCGCCTGCGCCAGGCGACCGTCCTTCTTGATCGCCGCTACGAACGCGTCGACGCGGGCCAGCCACGCCGGATCGCCCTGCTTCACCGCGTAGGCGTAGTCGGTGTGCGAGATCGACGCCGGCGCTTCGATCACCAGCGTCCAGTCGTAAAACAGCAGCATGCGTCGGGTATAGGGATAGTCCGAGATAAAGACATCCGCGCGGCCCGCCTGGATCGCGGCCTCCCGTGTCTGGGGCGGCGCCACGCTCAGGGTCTGCGCCTGCTTTAACAGGCGGGTCATCAGCGGTTCCATGTAGGTGCCGCGCTGCACCGCCACGACAACCCCAGGCTGGTCAATGTCCTTCCAGGCCTTGATTCGCCGCTGGCTTTTGGTCGTTACGGCGTATATGCCGCTGCGTAGGTAGGGTGCGGAAAAAGCGATACGGCGGCTGCGCTCCTCGGTGACTCCTACCGCAAACATCGCCACATCACAGCGGTCTTTCTCAAGCTCATCCATGAAGGCGACGAACGAGGTGTCTACGAAGGTCGCTCGCACGCCGAGGTCCGAGGCGAACTGGCGGGCAAGATCGATGTCGATCCCTTCCAGCCGATTGGTCCGCGGATTGAGATAAGAGATCGCGAAGTAGGCCGGCCAGACGCAGACCCGCAGTTCGCCTGCTATGCGCACCACCGCGAGCCGAGAAGTCGCGGGCTGCGCCGCAACCTCAGACAGCAGGACCACGCAGGGCAGCAGCAGCAGCAGGCCGACAAGAGAATGGACGATCGCACGCACCATCTACAGTATCCATGCCATCGTGCCAAGACTCAAGTGCCGCCGAGGAAAGACATGAAACGCCACGCATTAGTTGCAGGCACGGTAGCAATTCTTGCCTCGTTCGTTTCGGTTTTCGCCGTGCAGGTGTATCAAGGGCACAGCCGGGCGCTGGCAGGCGCGTGGGACTTTATCACGGTGATCGCGCAGGTCGCGAATGACCACGCCTTCCGTTCGTTCGAGTCGGTGAAGGCATCAATGGAACAGGCCCGGTTCCTCGAGACGCAGGGCCTCCCTGCCGACGAGAACAACATGTCGGATTCGACCATTGTGCGCGAGATCGCGGTCCTCGACGCCGCCGGCAGCATCGTCCGCTCGACCCTGCCAAGTTCGATCGGCGCCCGGCCGTTCGCCGAGACCGACCTGAAACGTGCTCGCGCCCAACCCGACTTGGTTGTGTTCAGCACCGTCACGCCCGGCCGGACCTTCGGCGACGCGCCGCAGGACGCGCAGCGCTCCCAGCGCTACCTGCTGCCTGCCCTGATCGCGTCGCCAGACGGTGGTTTCATTGCCGCCGCCATCAATCCCGACTACTTCACTCAAGTCTATAGTTTGGGCGCGGCCACCACCGAAGTGTCCATTTCCCTACTCACCTTGTCTGCCGTGGTCGTCGCTTCATCGGGAGGCTCGCCGCTTGAAGTCGGCATATCGCTCAACGGCAAGCCGCCGTTCAACGGCTCCGTGTTTGATACGCAAAGCGGCCGGATCGGCGAGTCCGTCGAAGCGACCGATCTCGTCTTCTTTCGCACGACGCCCCTCTTCCCGTTCGTCACGCTCGTGAGCGTGCCGCGCGCGGCGGTCCTCGCTGAATGGCGGTCACAAACTATCCTCCTGTCCTCGCTGCTGGCGCTGGTAATGCTTGGCGCTGGTATGCTTCTTCGTCAGGTCGACCTCCGCCAGCGCCAGCAACGCCAGCTTGAGGAAGCAGAACGGACGAGCCACATGACCCGGTTCCTGTCGGCGATCGTCGACGCACCGTCGTCGCTGACGGCGATCCTCACCACCGACCTCAACATCGTGCGCGCAAACGACAGCTTTCTGGCCAACCTCGACTGCAGCGGCGGCAATATCGGACCCGTCCTGAAGCGACGCGACGTCTCGGGGGGCACGCGCATCCTCAAGTTCGCCGAGCAGCGGAGACAGGACGCCGAGGATTTCGACCTGACCGTCTCGCGCGGCAACGGCGTGTTCTCAATCCTGCGCTTCCGCCTCACCTGGCACGTCTTCCCCGACATCGGCGACTACCTGGTGCTGGTCGGTCAGGACGAGACACGGCGGCGCGCGACAGAGATGGCTCTGGCGCAGTCGGCCAAGCTGATCACGCTCGGCGAGATGGCGACGGGCATGGCCCACGAGCTCAACCAGCCCCTGAACGTCATCAAGATGGCCGCGCAAATTACCCAGCTCGAACTGGACGATGCAACCGCGCCCGGCGGGGCCGCGGCGGAGATGCCCGTCGACTATCTGCGCCGCGGCCTGCAACAGATCACGACGCAAGTCGATCGGGCCGCCAGCATCATCGAACACATGCGCATCTTCGGGCGCGCGCCGTCAGGACAAGCGCAGCCGGTAGACGCCGTTCAAGTCTGCCGCGACGCCGTCAACCTGGTGCGCGAACAGCTGCGCTCCCTGGGCATCGCCATCGTAGTAGAGGATCCCGGCGAGGAACTGCTGGTCCGCATACACCGCATCCTGATCGAGCAGGTGATCGTCAACCTCGCGATGAACGCACGGGATGCGATCTCCGGTGACGGGCGCTCGACCGGCACGGTTCGGGTGCGCCCGCAGCGCGCGGCCGACGGCAAGGTTGTGATCCTGGTGTCCGACGACGGGCCCGGCGTTCCGGCCGCGCTGCGCAATCGCCTGTTCGAGCCGTTCTTCACGACGAAGCCGGTTGGCAAGGGCGTCGGGCTGGGTCTGGCGATCTCGTTCGGCATCGTGCGCGACAGCGGCGGCAGCCTTACGCTCACAGACGATGGCCCCGGGGCCACGTTCCGCATCGAACTGTCAGGATGCGGCCAAGCAGTGGAACATAATGGGCATGGAGGGGGGTGAGCGCGAGGCTCAGCGAGCACTATCCCTTCCCGCCACGTCCCCGCGGGCGGTTAAGCCCGACCGGCGTTAGGCACATCTCCAAGAGAGTCAGCCGGCCGCGCCGACCGGCCAGCTGCCCGACCCGCTGCGTTATCGCAGAGACTCGTTAATTCTGGATGCCGTCTTCTTCGCAGCCGTATTCGGGATGGGGAGCATGCTCGGCACGAAACCTTTCGACATGCCAGCCTCAGCCCTTTCCGCGTGTCAGTGCTAACGCTCGCGGAAGGCCCTGGCCAACTGGTCGCTCATGGGCTTCACGAGATATGAGAGCATCGTCCGGTCTCCCGTGGTCAGGTGCACCTCCGCGGGCATGCCCGGCACCAGCACCACTCCGTTGAGCTTGGCCAGGCCCGACTTCGTGAGCGTTACCCGGACCGTGTAAAAGGCCTGCGCAGGCTGGCTCTGATCCCGAGAAAGATCGGCCGACACCCTTTGCACGACTCCCTCTATTTCGGGTGTCGTTCTCTGGTTCAGGGCGCTGAACCGGACATAGGCGACCTGCCCCACATGCACCATGTCGATGTCCGTAGGCGAAAGCTTGACCTCGACGACGAGCTCTTCCTCCTGCGGGACGACCTGCATGATTGTCTCGCCCGCCTGGATGACGCCTCCGACCGTAAACACCGTAAGCTGATGAACGACGCCCGCCTGCGGCGCCTTCAACTCAACCCGCTTGAGCTGATCTTCCGCCGTGACTTTCTTTTCGCTCAGCTCCGCCAGCTTGCCCTGCAGCTCTCGCAAATCGCGCATCACCTCGGCCTGCAGATCCTGGTCGATCTGCTCTATCTGCAGGGCGATTTCCGCGCTCTTGCCCCGCGCTTGCGCTGCCTGAGCGATGAGCTGCCCTCGTTCACCCTCGAGCCGGGCGGCATCGCGCTGGATGGCCGTATATTTGGTCACCGGATAGAGATTTTTCTCCCAGAGGCTCTTCGATCCCTCCAGTTCGTGGAGCACGAAGCCGATCTCCCGCGCCTTGGCCTGGCTCTGGATGGTCAGCCCGCCGATCTCCTGCTCGAGCTGCGCAATGCGCTCGCGCAACTGCGCCTTGAGGCCCAACCGCGCGGTTCGCCGGCTCAAGAACAGCCGGTGCTCCGCAGCCAGCGTCTCCGAGAGTTCGGCATTGCCGGCACGGGCTGCCAGCGACGCCGGCAGGTCGAAGTCGTCGCGCCCGTCGCGCTCGGCCTTCAGTCGCAGCTGCCGGACCTCAAGTTCGTCCAGTTGCTTGAGGATCAGCATGAGGTTCGAGCGCGTCACGGTTTCGTCCAGCCGAAGCACAACATCGCCCTCACGAACGGTCGTCCCGTCCTTCACGAGGATCTGACCGACCACGCCGCCGGTTGGATGCTGCACGCGTTTCGCCGAACCATCGACGACGACATAGCCGCCGGTCACGACGGCTCCGGCGATCTCGTAGGCGGCCGCGAAACCGCCCAGGCCGAAAACCGTGAAAGCGCAGATCAACAGCCCCAGCTTCAGGCGTCTGCGGATGACTTCGTCGGGTTTTTGCTCGTGCGGCGTCTCTTCCATGCTCATTGGCCTGCTCCCTTACCTTGTGTCTGCGGCGCCACCACACTCAGGGCAGGGCCGGCCGCCCGCTGGGTCATTCGGGCAAGCACCTCGTCCTTCTCTCCGAAGGCCTGGACCTGGCCGCTCGCCATCACCATCAACTTGTTCAGGGAACCGATCGCGGACGGGCGATGGGCAACCACAACAACGATTCCGCCGCGCTCCCGCACCCGCGCAAGCGCCCGGCTGAGAGCTGCGTCCCCGTCCGCATCGAGATTGGAATTCGGCTCGTCGAGCACGATCAGGAAGGGATCGCCGTAGAGGGCCCGGGCCAGCGCAAGCCGCTGCTTTTGCCCCGCCGAGAGTGCCGTGCCCGCAACGCCGACCTTCGTGCTGTAGTCCTGTGGCATCGCGAGGATCATCTCGTGAATGCCTGCCTCCTTGGCGGCGGCGACGATCTTGGCCGGGTCCGGCTGGCTTTCCAGGCGTGCGATATTCTCGGCGATGGTGCCTTCGAAGATTTCCACGCCCTGCGGCAGGTAGCCGATATGCGGACCGAGTTGCTCCGGACTCCAGTGATCCAGTGTCGCGCCATCGAGGCGGACGGTCCCCCGGTGGGGAAGCCATACGCCGACCAGCGCCCTGGCCAGGCTGGATTTCCCGGACGCCGACGGCCCGATCAGGCCCATGCCGTCACCGGCCTTCAACTCGAACGTGACGTTCTGGACGACGAGCCTGGACACGCCCGGGGGTGCCACGCCGAGTGCTTCCACGGAAAGCTGCGCGTGTGGCGGCGGCAGTACATTGGCCGGCGCGCGCGCGTCACCGGTCTCCAGGATCTTCACGAGGCGACCGTAGGCCTGCCGCGCGGCGACCATGCCCCGCCAGTTTGCAATGGCCGACTCGATGGGGGCGAGGGCCCGCCCGCTGATGATCGATGAGGCGATGATGACGCCGCCGCTCGCTTCGCCCTTGATCACCACGTACGCACCCACGGCAAGGATCAGCGATTGCAACGCCATTCGGAAGATGCGTGAAAACGCGACCAGCGGCCCCGGCCCATCGACACTGCGTACCAGGTCGTCCATGTGCCGGTCACTCACCTGTGTCCAGCGTTTCAGGAACACCGGCTCCAGCCCATGGGCGCGAATGACTTCGAGATTGCGACGGGCGACGTCGAGAAACCCCTGTCGCTCCGCGCCGCTTTTCGCGACGGCCCGCGCGGGTCCGTGACTGCGGCGCTCGGTCAGCACGGTCGCGGCCAGCATGACCACGGCACCCCCGGTCGCCACCATGCCCAGGTACGGATGGAGGCTGAATACCAGAGCCAGGTAGACGGGCAGCCAGGGTATGTCGAACAGGGCCGCAGGCCCGGCGCCGCTCATTACCGTGCGAATCTGGTCGAGATCGCGAATCGGCTGCAGGCCGTCCCCGGGCAGCGGCGAACGCAAGGGCGACCTCAGGACCGCAGACAGTACGCCACTGCGCATTTGCCGATCGATGCGTCCGCCCAGCCTGGCAATCACCTGCGAGCGCACGGCATCGAGGCCACCATAAAGCGCGTAAAGCATCAGCATGAGCAGGGTGAGACCCACGAGCGTAGGCAGCGAACGTGATCCGAGAACACGATCGTAGACCTGGAGCATGTAGAAGGACCCGGTCAGCGCGAGCAGGTTGATGACCCCGCTGATCACCGCAAGTCCTACCATGACATCGCGCGACCAGTGCCAGAGAGCCCCGCCGAGAGCAGAGGCAGGAAGCGTCCTGATGCGAGAGTCCTCGCCGCTCCCTTCCGGACGGACTGCCGTCGCGCGGCCACGAAATCTATCCGCGACTTTCCGGCCGGCCGAACGCAAAACTTCGATCATCACTTCACCCAGGGTCAATTACCGCTGCAGACTGAACATCTTCCGAAGATTCGCCGGAACGCAATTCTGCTTTCCCTATCGAACCGACGCTTACCCCCCCGGGTCCACGCTTCGGGCCTGCCTGGCCCGTCTCTACGAAGGCTACGATCTCCAACGTCGGACCGGCTGCGCTGGCGGGTTGTTGCGTTCGCCTTGTCGCAGACAGCAAATACCCCGAAGACATGGCATCTTCGAGGCCACTCAGTTCAAACGAAGAAGCGGACCCTCCGCTCCGCCGGCCTGTCCTTTCGAAGGAGACAGGGCGGCAAGGCAGTGGGTCCGCTTGAACGCTCGGATGTCCTCAGACGATGAAGAATTCCTGATTGTTGATCGTGCCCGTCGGATTGGTCAGCGTGGCAAACTGCGTTGCCCCTCCACCCTGCCCGCCGTTGCTGTCATAGAACAGGGCGCCCGTGTTCGTGTTGTAGACGATTTGCGCCCCATTTCCCCTGGCGGCGTTCAGAGAGAACGCCGATGCAGCAAGCTGTCCGCCGCCCGTCGTCGCCAGACCGGTGAAGATCGCTCGCGACAACTGCATCGAATCGGCCGCCACGTTGTAGTCGGTAATCCGGTCGATATTACCGCCGCCCGCGATCGCCGCGTCGAAGCCGAAGATGTCGTTCCCCAGACCGCCGGTCAGGATGTCGTTGCCGAGGCCACCCCTGACAGTATCGTTTCCGGCACCACCATTGAGCGTGTCGACGCCGGCACCGCCATTGACGATGTCGGCACCGGCACCACCGGTGAACGTGTCGGCCAAAGCCGAGCCCGTGAAGGTGAAGTTCTCCGTCTGGTTGGCCAGGTTGACCGTCACGCCTGCCGCCGCGGTCGACGCGTCGACCGCTTCGACATTGGTGAGCGCGGCGTTGGATAGCGCGTTCAGAGCCGTCGAGGTCGCGGTCAGGCGGATCGTATCGATTCCGCCGCCGCCGTTGATCGTGTCAGCCCCGACCACACCGACGATCGTGTCGGCTGCGGCGGTACCGGTGAAGGTGTCGCCCGAGGACGAGCCAGTGAACGTGAAACCTTCGGTCTGGTTGGCCAGGCTCACCGTCACACCCGCCGCCGCCGTCGAGGCATCGATCGCCTCGACATTGACCAGGCGGGCATTCGTCATGGCGTTCAGATCAGCCGAGGTTGCCGTCAGGCGGATCGTATCCGTCCCAACGCCACCGTCGATCGTGTCCGCGCCAACGACACCCAGGATGGTATCGTTGCCAACACCGGCGTTGATGGTGTCGACGCCGGCACCACCCGCGATGGTGTCGTTGAACGCCGAGCCAGTGATCGCGAAGCCCTCGGTCTGGAGAGCCACGTTCACCGTCACACCTGCAGCCGCCGTCGAGGCATCGATCGCCTCGACGTTGGTGAGCGCGGCGTTCAGCATGGCGTTCAGCGCCGTGGAGGTGCCGGTCAGGCGGATCGTATCCGTCCCGGCGCCGCCGTTGATGGTATCGGCCCCGACCACACCGACGATCGTGTCGGCACCGGAACCACCGGTGAACGTATCGGCAAAGGCCGAGCCGGTGAACGTGAAGCCTTCCGTCTGGAGAGCCAGGCTCACCGCCACGCCCGCCGCCGCCGTCGCGGCATTGATCGCCTCGACATTGACCAGGCGGACATTCGTCATCGCGTTCAGATCGGCCGACGTTGCCGTCAGACGGATCGTATCGATTCCGCCGCCGCCGTTGATCGTGTCAGCCCCGACCACACCGACGATCGTGTCGGCTGCCGCGGTGCCGGTGAACGTATCGTCAAAGGCCGAGCCGGTGAACGTGAAGCCTTCCGTCTGGTTGGCCAGGCTCACCGTCACGCCCGCCGCCGCCGTCGAGGCATCGATCGCCTCGACATTGACCAGGCGGGCATTCGTCATCGCGTTCAGATCGGCCGAGGTTGCCGTCAGGCGGAGCGTATCCGTCCCGGCGTCACCGTCGATCGTGTCAGCCCCGACCACACCGACGATCGTGTCGGCCGCAGCGGTACCCGTGAAAGTATCGGCGAAAGCCGAGCCCGTGAAGGTGAAGCCTTCCGTCTGGAGCGCCAGGTTGACCGTCACGCCGCCAGCCGACGTCGAGGCGTCGATCGCCTCGACATTGGTGAGCTGGGCGTTGGTCATGGCATTCAGATCGGCGGACGTCGCCCTCAGACGGATCGTGTCAGTGCCGGCACCGCCGTTGATCGTGTCAGCCCCGATGACGTCCACGATCGTGTCGTTGCCGCCGCCCGCGTTGATCACGTCAGCACCAGACAAGCCTTCGATCACATTGTCGTTTACGTCTCCGGTGATGGTGTCATCGTAGAGCGTACCAATGATGTTTTCGACGCCTGAGAGGGTGTCGATACCCGCAACAACGGTATTCTGCGGACCGGTCTGCCGGAGGTCGACAGTGATGCCCACGAGGGTCGTCGCGAGCGTTACCGGATCGACCACCGCCAAGGCGGGCGCCGCGGCATAGGACACCGTATCACTGCCCGTCCCACCGACAATTGTGTCGTCGCCGGGTCCGCCCTCAATATAGTCGTTGCCGGCGCCACCATCGATCGTCCAGTTCATGGGCAACGGCGGATAGACCAGCGCTCCCGTAATCGGATCGATCGTCGGCACCGCCGCGAGGTTCGGGATAGGATTTCCGGCAGCGTCAGTCTGGGGAATGTTTCCGCCAACGATTGTGTCGTCATACTGGGAGCCGATAACTTCCTCGACCGACAGGAAGGCATCGGCCGGCAAGGCGCCGACCGCCGCAGCGAGGGCACCGACACCGAGCGTGACGGAAACTCCCTGCTGCCGGCCCTGGATCGTCACACCGCTGCCACGGCTGGCGGAGTAGTCGACGATGTCATGACCGTCACCTCCGTCGATGACGTTGCCGAAGCCGAACTGCGAGCCGTCCATGACGACAGTGTCATCGCCGAGCCCGCCGATGTACTTGTCGGCGCCGCTTCCGCCATTGAGGATGTCGTTGCCGTTGCCGCCGTCCAGAAGGTCGGCACCGCCTCCGCCATACAGCGTATCGTTGCCGTCGCCACCCGCGATGACATCGTCACCACCGATCGGGTCTACCGCGAGATTGTCGCCATAGATCTCGTCATCGCCGGCGCCACCATCAAGCACGTCCGCACCGAGGCCACCGCGAAGAACGTCGTTGCCCTCGCCGCCAAACACCTGGTCGGCACCATCACCGGCATTGATCGTGTCGTTACCCTCGTCGCCCCAGACCAGGTCGTTGCCGCCGGTATCGGTCATGACGTCATCGCCAGCGCCACCGTGCAGGAAGTCCGCCCCGGCGCCACCGTCGATGTTGTCGTCGCCGCCATCGCCCCAGACGGTGTCGTTGCCACCCATTGCCCGGATCGTGTCGGCAGCGTCAGTGCCGCCGATCATCTCGCTGGCATTGCCCTTGCCGTTGGGATTGAAGACCCCGCGCGAGTCGAGATAGTCCCCGAAATTGCCGTAGAAAGTCGTTCCGACAAAGCCGGCGGTGCCGATCTGACGCGAGACGCCACTGGCATCGAGGGTCGAGGTCGTGGTGCGCTGCAGGGCCGTGATGGTCGCCTCATGCACGGTCGAATCGGCCATCTCGACGTAGCTGTCGGCCACGGAGAAGATGTCCGAGTACAGGTGCTTAACACCCGTATTGCGCATCACGATGTCCGAGAAGAGCTGCCCCTCGATCTCGGCGAGAAGGTCCGTTCCGGCCAGGCGCTCGAGATAGTAGAACCGATCGGCCACCTGGAGCTTTACCATCTGGGTGGCGAAGACGAAGTCGAACGTCGATCCCAGCATGCCTCCCTCGACCTTGGCCTCGGCCAGTCCGCCGAGCCAGAGATCGATGTCCTGGAAGCCCTGGTCGGTCGACATGAAGGTACCGTCGTTCAGCGCCGCATCGGCGGCGGCGGCGAGGCCCTCCGCATATTCGGCCGCTCCGGCACTCGTCGCCTGCAGCGCCTTCCATTCCGCCAGCGTGTGTTGCGTGGCGAACTGGGTGAGGATCGCATCGGCCGAATAGGCCGCAATGAAGTTCTTGAGCGATTCAGGGTGCAGGAGGTTGAGGCCGAAATCCTCCCAGCTCGTGTACGCCAGGAGGGACGTCATGCCGGTCTGATCGAAGAGCTGCTGGCGGACCTCGTTCAGGCTGGCAATGCCAGAGTCGCGACCGCGGACGATGTTGAGCGTCGCCAGATCGAGCGGCAGGCCGACGAGATTGTCGCGCAGCGCGCCCGTCACCCATTCGTCGATCTCGTAACCGACCTGCTTCGACGAGCCGATCGCCACCTCGCCGGCGACGGTGTGGCTGAACGCCGTCGGGTTGAGGAACGCCTCGATGAGGCCCATCGAGTTGTCCTGGCCATTGGCGACGCCGTTGGCATCGAAGCCTTCCATGGCCACGGTATCGGTCAGCATCGAGTGACCGAAGCGGTAGACGGCGTGCGCGAACTCGGCGGTGATCGCCGGATCGAGGCTGACGTCGTAGCCGCCAAAGGCGTTCACGTTCGGGCTGAGCTTGCGGGCAAACTCACCGAACACGAGATGCTGGTACTCCATCTCGGTGACCAGCTTGGCCGCCTGGAAGTACATCTCGTTCGTCCAGCTCGCGGCGTCGGGCCGCGCCGCGACCATCACCTTGATCTGCTCGAGCATGGCGTTGTGCTCGCTGTGGAACACCTCATGGATCGAGGTCAGCGCGATGTTCTCGTTGACCCGGCCATCGCCCCCGATGAAGTGGCCGTCGAGGACGGTCGGATCCAGCAGATCGCCCTGGGCATCCAGGCCCGACGCAAAGGAATTGTGCGCCATGTCATCGAGGAACGCGTGGCCGATCGTCACCAGGGTCAGGTTGGCGGTCGCCAGCGCATCCTTGGCGGTGTCCTGAATGAACACGACGGCCCCGGTCGTCTTGTTCTGGGCAACCAGCCAGGCTTCCCCGTTGGTGTCACGGTAGGTCGAACCATCCGCGTTCAGCCGGACAAGCGGGACATCGGCGACGTTGTAGTCGTGCAGGGTAATGCCAAGCTGTGCGATATTGGCCTTGATGGTCGACCAGGTCGGCATGCTGCCGTCGGCTTCGCTGACCAGTCGGCCGGTGGTGTCGCCGACGGGGTCGTATTCCCGCAGGAACACCGTATGGCTCGGCGCGGAACCGTAGGCCTGGCTGAGATCGATATAGGGAGAGACCGTGTTCACGCTCTCGCCCGACAGCGGGGTCAGGACGAGATGGCCTGCACCGTCGACGGACGCCGTGACATGCGACTTGGAGGACTGAGCGTTGAGCGCATCGGCGACCTGGCTCATGGTCAAGCCGGCTGCGATGTCGATGAGCGCCCCGTTGATCACCAGCGTGCCGGCGGTCGCCGTGGCGGGCGTCGTCGTGCCCGTCACCGGACCGAAGGTCGTGGCCTCGGTCAGGCCCAGCCGGGCGACCAGCGAGTCGGTGCTGCCCTCGCCCACCGTCACGTTGACCGTGTTGGTGCGCGACGCGATCATGAAATTGGTCGGCGATCCCTCCACATAAAGCGAATCGCCCGGCAGCAGCGGCACAAGGACCATGCCATCGGTCCCCTTGTGCACGAAGTCCAGACCATGGTCGAAGAACTGGCCGAAGAACGTCAGGATCGACGAATAGGGCAGCGGGTTCGTGTTACCGGTCAGCGGAGAAAGCCGGCCGCCTGGCGTCGTGGACGGATCGTCCTGGACCTGGAGCTCGGTGAGCGCGGTCGGCTGGATGGCCGTTCCACCGTCCTGATTCGAAACCAGATTGCTGATCGTACGCGGCGACGTGTCGACGAGGTTGACGTTGCGCTGGGCGTAGCTGGTCGGCGTCCAGTTGATGGAGAAATCCGGGTTGAGCGTCCCTTCGGCCATATAGGGCGTCGAATCCTGGGTCAGGCGCGGGAAAACCTGGTCCGCAGCGCCCCACGTCGGGTTCAGAACGTTGTTGCCCACGCCCTGGACGTCGCGAATACCGAACGAGCTCAGAATGGAGCCAAACGCCGCGTTGCGCGGATCATTCTCAGGCAACAGCAGCTGAGCGAGAATAAAGTCGAGGTCCGTCTGGTTCAGTTTGATCGCCATTTTTAACACCACTGTTGGAATGATGTCGGCGTGCTACACGAATCGACAGGCGGCACTCCACTGGAAGAATGGCCACTTTGGCGCTTCTTGAAACCGTTATGGTTTTACCTGTCCAAGGCTTAGCACTCGCCCCCCCCGGACACCCTCGAAGCGCCGCACAGAGTGTGTTCTGGCCCAGTATGGATGCACCGGTTACCGAAGCCCGCACGCCGGTTGCCTTGCACGCATTCGGTACGCCTCGAAGAGTCGGCACCCCTAAAGCAGAGCGGTCAGCGGAGCGTTGCTGATGGGACTGTCGGCAAATTGGCGACGATCAAGAAGCCGAAGCAGCCAAAGTCCGTGCGATCAGACCTTCCGCCGGTGACCGCGCGCATCACCCCCTACAACGATGGGCCCAATCCTTCCTTTGCGATCACCAGCGTCCTGGCGCATGGACACTGATGCAGCTTGGTGCACTTGTGTGCGCCGAAACTGATGGCATCGACAGGCCCCCTGAGAACGGCCCGCCGAACGTCTTCGTGCGAAATACAAGCGGCAGAACGCCGCTCAGCCAGCGCTTGCTTGCGGCACGAAGAGGCCGGAGGCAGTCAGCACGGACCAGGCCTCCTCAGCATCGTCGGCAAAGTGAATCAGCTCCATGTCCTCCGACGAGATCATCTTCTCCTCGAGGAATACGTCGAAATTGATCAGCCGCCGCCAATAGTCACTTCCAAAGAATATCACCGGCACACGGGGCGCCTTGCGGGTCTGAATCAGGGTCAGGACCTCGAACAACTCGTCGAGCGTATGCTCACGGAGTTTGCTCGGACTTTGGTGATCGAGGCACTTGCGGCAGGCTGAAGAGCGCCATCTCGAGCGGTTGGACAGAAACCATTCGAGGCGGCGTGAAGGGGTCCTCCTGAAGAGCGGCAGCGCCTACCGTGACGCCTCCGGCCACCGAAACGAACAGCAGCACGACCATCATCTTGCGCGGCTCGTTGGAGTAGACCATCACGATGGAAGCGTGGAGCGCCAGCAACAGGAAGCAAACCGGCACCCACTTCAGCTCGTTGACATCCGATCGCATCAGCGCAAGGCGCTGCGCCCGCGCCTCCGACGCTTTGACGACCTGCTCCAGGATCAGAGACGGCGTTGCGCCGGTTTCGCCGTGCGCCGCCGAGAAGGCAATCGCCTCGTCGAAGAGATCTGCCAGCTTTACCGACGCGGTCGAGGTCGCAATGGCCTGACGCCCGCCGCTGAATTCGGTCTTGAGCACTTCGCCAAGGTGGTCGGCCGCCGGCTGACGTAGCCGGCTCGCCGCGGGTGCCGATGCGCGCAGGATCGATGCCAGACTCTGCAGAGCGTTGCCCTCGGCGCCGACGGCGCTAGCGGCTTTGTCGTTTCGATTCTCGATCTCCGACGCCAGGAAGCCGATCATCAGGCTGAACAGCAGCGACAACAGCATGATGAGATCTGAGGTGCCGTGGCAAAGCTTCTTGAGCCCGTCGCGCCACGGCGAGCGCAGAACAAGCCAGCCGAGCGACACGGCAAACCCAAGGAAGAACAGGACGATGCCAGTGGCGACCAAGAAATCGTCGAACTCGAAGGTCTGCTTGACCAAGGTGACGAGTCTTTTTACTCGTGAGGTCAAGAAATAGAAACGGCCGAGAAACCAATGAGTTAGGCGGCGTCGGCTAGCGGTTCGTTCGGTGTCCCGGTACAATTTCACGGACGGCCGACGCCGCTGTCGTTGAGGGTCGGGGCAGGGGGCGGTTATGGATTGGGCGCGCATCCTGGCCTACGTGACGGGGACGGTGGACCAGGAGTTGCTGGGGCGGAACGAGTATTTGG
>CANIEC010000065.1 GCA_947466085.1 Rhodospirillales bacterium | reverse complement strand
CTCGACGTCCGGCAACGCATGCACGACATGCTGAGCCGCCTCAGCCAGGACCCTTCCGCCTACAGCCTGATCCACGCCGACATGCACCCGGGCAACATCGTGGTCGACGGCGACCGGCTGACCGTCATCGATTTCGACGACGCCGGGTTCGGCTGGCACCAGTACGACATCGCCACCGCGCTCACGCACTGGCAGACCAAGCCGAATGCCGCCGAGATCGAGCGCGCCTTCCTGACCGGCTATCGCGCCACCCGCCCCGTGCCCGACGAAGCGCTGAGCCTGATCCCGCAGTTCCGTCTGATCCGCTGGATGGCCACGATCGGCTGGTTCCACCAGCGCCCCGAAGTCAACCGGCCCTCGTCTGTGTTCGAGGAAAGGAAGGCCTGGGTCCTCGACCAGTGCGCGGCGCTGCAGCGCGTCAGCCGTGACTGGAGCAGATGACCCCGTTCAGGGTCTTTGCAGCAGCTTCTTCAAGGCGGCAGCGATCAGCTCGGAGGTGAAGGCCGAGGGATGCCCGTCGTGCGGGATCATCAGCTTCCCGACATCCTGGCCGTAGGTCGCCGACGACTCGCTGAACATCGGTGCGCCCAGCTTGCGCAGTCGCGCGAGTGTCTCGACGAGCAAAGGCTGCTCCACCTTCGAATCGCCGTAGCGATGCCGCGTCTGCTCGTCGGGCCAGGAATAGACGATGACGAGGGGCGCGCCGAACTTCGCGCGCGCATCGGCCTGCAGCTTCGCCATCAAGGCCAGGAACAGCTCGATCTGCTCCTCCTGGCGCTGACGCTGGCCGATCGCATCGATGAAGGCGAACTGCCGGCCGAGCAGGTAGCGGAGGCCGGCGATGGGATCGCGCCAGCGATGTTCGTTGAACGAGCCGGTGTAGCGCAGCACGCCGTTCTCGAGCACGTAGCGCGGCGAGGAGCCGAGCCATGATCCATCGCCCGTCACGCGCTGAAGATGCGCCGGGATGATCCAGGTCACCACCGCCTTCACCTTGCGGTCGGTGTAGCGGTCGAGGAGGCCTGCCTCGAAGGCGCGCACCAGATGGTTGGGTCCGTAGCCGGGCACGCCGAGATTGATGCTGCGGGCGGCCGGCGTATTCTGCTTCGTGAATTGCGACGGCATCGTCTCGTCGTCGCGCAGCCCCTGTCCGAAGATGAATGAATCGCCGATGAACAGGTAGGTGTCGGTCGCGTCCGGTGCCGGCGGCGTCACGCGCGCCGCGGCGGCATCGAAGTGATAGGTCTGGCGATAGACGAGCTCGGAGCCCCAGGTGGCCGTGGCGATGACTTCGCTGTCGGGCTTCGGCCGGAAGCCGAGGATCGGGTCGGGCGGCGGCCACCATTGGGGAACCGTGCGGGTCACGACCCCCATGTTCATGGCCTTCGGCGAGAGCAGGCCGGCAAACAGGTCGAGCGCCACCAGGCTGAGCGCCAGCGCGGTCGCGAGGAGCGCGCCACTGCGCCAGCGGTTGCCGCGCAACGTGACGACGCCCACGATTCCGAGCAGGGCGGCGGCGACGCAGGCCCAGAGGGCCGATTGCAGCACGAGCCCGACCGCGAGGATCACGAGGAGGAAGGCGCCTACCAGCCAGAAATTGCGAAACCTGCCGGCCATTGACCTGAAAGCCTTCTCCCCGGATAGGCTGGGTGTAGGCGTTCGAAAGGAAAAACTCAATGAGCGGACGATTGCCGTTGCAGGGCCTGCGGGTCCTCGACCTGGCCAGTTTCATCGCCGGGCCCGTCGCCTCGACGGTGATGGGCGACTACGGCGCCGAGGTCATCAAGATCGAACCGCCCGGCGAGGGAGATCCGCAGCGCAAGCTCGGCCAGGCCCATTCCATCCCGCAGCATCCGGTCAACTTCTGCTGGCACATGACCAACCGCAACAAGCGCTCGGTCGTGCTCGACCTCAAGAACCCGCTGGGGCGTGAGGCATTCGACCGGCTGGTCGTGACGGCCGACGTCATGGTGGTGAACTTCCCGCTGAAGGTCCGCGAGCGGCTGCGCATGCGGTATGCCGACGTGAAGCCCGCCAACCCCCGCCTGATCTACGCCTCCATGACCGGCTACGGCGAGCAGGGTCCGGACGCCGAGCAGCCGGGCTTCGACTCGACCGCCTTCTTCGCCCGCTCCGGCCTGCTCGACGCCTTGACCCATGAGGGCGGTCCGCCGGCCTTCTCCCTGCCCGCACAGGGCGACCAGATGGCCGGCATGAACCTGTTTGCCGCCATCGCCATGGCGCTGCTGCATCGCGAGCGCACCGGCGAGGGCAGCGAGGTCGGTACGTCGCTGCATGCGAGCGGCCTGTGGTCGAACGCGATCCTGGCCCAGGGCGCGCTGCTCGGTTCGTTCGTGTCTCCGCGTCCGCCGCGCACCAAGCCGCGCAGCGCGCTGGCCAACCAGTACCGCACCTCCGACGGCCGCTGGATCCAGCTCACCATCGTGCGCGAGGACAAGCTCTGGCCCGAACTCTGCCAGGCGCTCGAGCGCACCGACCTGATGGACGATCCGCGCTTCGAGACGACCGAGAAGCGCCGCGCCCACGCCCCCGAGCTGGCGGCGATCCTCGATCCCGTGTTCGCGGGCCGCCCGTGGCCCGAATGGAAGGAACGCCTGCGCCGCCACGAGATCACCTTCGGCCTGCTCGGCATTCTGCGCGACGTGCCCGACGACGAACAGGCCGTGGCCAACGGCGCGGTCGTGCCGACACGCCAGGACGACATGCCGCGCGCGATCTCCGCGCCGATCCGAATGTCATTTGCCCCCGAACCGGCGGCACCTGGCGCAGGCCCGGACCACGGCGCCCACACCGACGAGGTGCTGCGTGCGCTGGGGTACGACCAGCAGGACCTCGACCGGCTTCGCGGCGCCGGTGCGCTGGGCTGACGCCTCGGCTCCGCCTGCGACATTGCGCGGGCCGGTTGCGCTTGAGGGGCCGGGCGCGCGGCCCGTAGAATAAGGTCATGGATCGTACGGGCCCCATCACCGGCAGGCGCGCGGTCGCGTTCGCCGCGGCCCTGTTTGCGATCACGCTCAATTTCCTCCAGCCGCTCGCTCATGCCGTCCTGATGCGGGACGGCGGACCGATGGAAGCGGCGCGCTTCTGGGGCGTCTTCTGCCTGCCAGCCGCCGAGGATGAGACTGGCAAGGGGTCAATCCCGGATGCCGGGAAGATTCATGAATGCTGCCTCGGCTTCGCCCACGCGACGGCGATGGTCGACCCTTCGGCGATCTTCACAGTCGAACCGCCGCTTGCCCTCGTGGCATCCGTCATGCCCGCCGCCCCCACGATCGGGACTGCCGGCATACGGGACGGCCCCCTCCAGGCCCGCGCCCCTCCCCTTATCGCCTGATCCCGCCGCGGGCCGCCTGCGCGTGCCCGCCGTGCTGCCTGCGGCACCACGACGACCCGACGGGCGGAAGCCGTTCGGATGGGCGGTCAGTCGATGCCGAGTGCTTCCTTCATTTCAAGATCTCCCAAGGAGAAACCATGTCACTCTTCGACCGCCATCGCAGTGCCGCTTTTGGCATCGCCATCGCCATCAACACCGGCTTCTGCATCCTCATCGGCTTCCTGACCGGCGGACCGCGCGGCGCCCAGATCGGCGTGCTGGTCGGCATCGGCCTCGGCGTCCTGCCGGCCGCCGTGCGCACTGCCGGCCACCTGCTCGCCGATCGCCATGGCCTGCCCCGCCTCGTAGGACGCGCCATCGCCACCGCCGCCCTAACGGCGGGCGCCGCCGCGGTGCGCATGCTCGGCGGCATAACGGGGCCCATCGCCGCGCTGCTGCGCTGGCCGCTCCTCCTCGTGCGCTTCGCCATCGAAATCGCCGCGGGTGTGCTGGGGCAGGTATTGGCCGCCATCGGCCGCATCGTCGGCACGCCACTCGGCCTCGCCAACATCGCGGCGCTGGCCGTGATCGCCGTCAACGTCGCCGGCCTCGAATTCGCCGGCCCCATCGCCTTCCTCGGGCTCGGCATGCTGATCCTGGTCCTCATGGTCAGCGAGAGCGAGGCCGAGCTGGAGAGGCAAGAGCAAGGAAAGAAGCAGTCATGACACGCACGAGGAAACAGCCGATGACGCCTCTCACGACGAAGCACGGGCTGGCGATCGCCGGTCTCGCCCTCATGGCGCTCGGCGGTACCGCGCCGCCGGCAGCCGCTCAACAGGACAAGAAGGTGACGATCCGCTTCGCCGCCCAGGCGGGCGACAAGCCGTTCGCCTGTGGCGGCAGCTATGAAGGGATCGGCGCGACCGGGTCGCGCGTGACGCCCTCCGATTTCCGCTTCTACGTCTCCGACGTTCAACTCATCGACGCGGCCGGCAAGGCCGTGCCGCTCGCGCTCGACCAGGATGGCCGATGGCAGCACGCCAACGTCGCCCTGCTCGACTTCGAGAATCGAACCGGCCCCTGCCTCACCGGCACGGACGAGACGCGCGACGACGTCGTCGGTACCGCGCCGGCCGGTGACTATCGCGGCCTGCGCTTCACGCTCGGCGTGCCGTTCGACCTCAACCATGCCGATTCGACGATCGCGCCCTCGCCTCTCAACCTGACCTCGCTGTTCTGGAACTGGCAGGCGGGCTACAAGTTCCTGCGCATCGATCTCGCGACCAGCGGCCGGCCGCAGGACATGAAGCCGGGCGACATGCCGCGCTTCGGCGACCGAGCCGCCAGCAACCGGCTTGGCTTCGCGATCCATCTCGGCAGTACCCAGTGCGCCGCCGACGGCACCAACAAAGCGCCGTCGGCCTGCGCCAATCCGAACCGGCCGACCATCGAGTTCGTGTCATTCGATCCGGCGCGCAACATCGTGATCGCCGACCTGAAGTCGGTGCTGGAGGGCGTCGATGTCGACACCAACCAGGCGGAGAGCCCGGCCGGCTGCATGTCGACGCCGACCGACGGCGACTGCAACCCGCTGATGCGCAATTTCGGGCTGACCTTCGCCGGCGCGGGCGGCAGCCAGAAGTTCTTCCGCGTCGGTCCCTGACCGGATGCGCCGGGCTCTCGGCCTCCTGCTGATCACCGCGGCGACCTTCCTCCTGGTCACCGCGGCGGCGCGTACCGAGCAGGGCTACCGCTGGCACATCCCGGCCTGGCTGCCCCCGCCGTTGGTTCCCGACGACAATCCGATGTCGGAGGTCAAGGTCGAGCTGGGGCGCCGCCTGTTCTACGACCCGCGCCTGTCGGCGGACGGCACGATGTCCTGCGCCTCCTGCCACGAACAGGCGCGCGCCTTCGCCGATGCGCGACCGACGCCGAGCGGCGTGACGGGCGAGGCGCATCCGCGCAATGCCATGTCGCTCGCCAATGCGGGCTACCTGCCGGTGCTGACCTGGGCCAACCCGCTGCTCACCCGGCTGGAGCAGCAGGCGCTGGTGCCGATGTTCGGCGAAAGCCCGGTCGAGATGGGAATGGCGGGGCGCGAGCATGCGCTGTTCGATCGCCTGCGCCACGAGCCGGTCTATCCGCCGCTCTTCCGCGCGGCGTTTCCCGAGCGCGCAGGCGTCATCGATCTCGGCACGATCACGAAGGCCCTCGCCGCCTTCCAGCGCGCCCTCGTCTCCGCGGGCTCGCCCTACGACCGCTATCGCTACGGCGGTGAGCCGAATGCGATCTCCGCCTCCGCGAAGCGCGGCGAGGCGCTGTTCTTCAGCGAACGGCTGGAGTGCTTCCATTGTCATGGCGGCGTGCACCTGACCGACAGTCTGGTGCATTCGCGCAAACCGTTCGCCGAGTACGCCTTCCATAACACCGGCCTCTACGACCGCGACGGCAAGGGCGCCTACCCGGCCGACAATACCGGCCTGCTCGAACATACCGGCCGCACAGAGGACATGGGCCGGTTCCGCACGCCCAGCCTGCGCAACGTCGAGCTGACCGCGCCCTACATGCATGACGGCAGCATCGCCACCTTGGAGGAGGTCGTCGCCCACTATGAGGCGGGCGGCCGGGCGCGCGGCCCGAACACCAGTTCGTTCCTGCCGGGCTTCCGTCTTTCGGCCGACGAGCAGCAGGATCTCGTCGCTTTCCTGAAGTCGCTGACCGACCGCGACTTCGTCAGCGACCCGCGCTTCGCCGATCCGTGGAAGGCCAGCCCCTGACGCTGCGCCTGACGATCCCTCCGACGAGAATGGCGCGCACTGTCGTCGGGAGCGCAGGGCCGCTGAATTGGACAAAAGGTCCAAGCGGCGAGGAAGGTCAGGACTCCGGAATCGTTCGGTCGATCTGCCAGGTGACGCCGGTGACCGTGGGATCGAGGCTGAGGCGACCGACGATCTGCTCGAGCGCGGCGTCGTTGCGCTTGGCGGCGACGGCCTGTGCGGTCACCGTCACCTTGGACGTGTCGGCGATGTCCTCGCTGTCGAGGCGGCGCAGGCCGAGCCCCGCCTGCGCCAGCGCGTTCAGCAGCAGCGATCGCATCTGCGCCTCCTCGGCGCCGCGGCAGACCACTTCGACGGTATAGTGCGTCTCGGCGTTGCTGCTGGTCACGAGGCGGCTGTTCACGCGCCGTATCAGAGGCCGCAGGATGAGATTGGTGGCGATCACCATGCCGGCCGCCAGCAGCGCCGGCCCGCCATGCCCCGCCCCCGCCATCGTGCCGACCATCGCCGAGCACCACAGCGTCGCGGCCGTGTTGAGCCCGTGCACGTTGACGCCCTCGCGCAGGATGACGCCCGCGCCCAGGAAGCCGATGCCGGTCACGACCTGAGCGGCCACGCGCGTCGGATCGCCGGCGCCGACAAGCCCCGAGAAGGTGACGAAGCCCGCCGCGCCCAGCGCCACCAGCGCGTTGGTGCGCAGACCCGCCATCTTCTGGTTCCACTGGCGCTCGAACCCGATGGCCGAGCCCAGCAGCAGCGCCACGCCGAGGCGCAAGGCGGTCTCGCCGAGTTCAAGCAGGTCGAAATGCATTGCTCGTCCTTCTCGCGTGGCGTCAGCCCGGATTGTCGAGGCTGAAGACTCCGCTCACTTCGTCATAGGCAAAAAGCTCGCCGAAGCGGCCCCACGAGATGGCCGTCCGCATCGTCTGCTCGGCGAAGCTGGCGGACATGTGGTCTTCGAGCTCGTCGCGGAAGCGGCTCGCCGGCGCACGATGCGTCGGGCGCTCGTCGAGGACGCGGCGGACATGGGCCGCCAGCGGCACGTAGTTCAGGAGATGCTGGGCGAAGAGTTTTTTGCGGGCATCGGGCTCGAAGCCGACGAACTGCTGCCCCGGTTCCGTGAGCTTGATGTCGCCGTCCCCCAGCTCGGCAAAGCGCAGGAGCTGCAGGACCTCGGCGACCGGAAACAGGTCGTCGACCTCCATGTGCAGGTCCCCGGCCAATTCGGGAAGGCCGGCATGCCCTTCATGTGGCGCGGCGGCCACCGCCTCCATCAGGCCCGCGATCATGTTCGGAGACACGCGTGGCAGAAGCATGCTGATGCCGGTGCCGAAGAAATGTCCCTGACTGGCCTTGCCCTCGGGGCGCGCCGTCATCGTGGCATAGAGGCTCTCGACGAGCGCCCGGAAGGCGGGATCGAGGCGGTTGCGCGGGTGCGGCAGGTCGATCTTGATCTCCGCCGCGACGTGGCCGGGATTGGACCCGAAGACCAGCACCCGGTCCGACAGCAGAACCGCCTCCTCGATATTGTGCGTGACGATGGCGATTGCCGAAATCGGCAGGCGTCCCTCGATCCACAGGTCCAGGAGGTCGGTACGCAGCGTTTCCGCGGTCAGCACGTCGAGGGCCGAGAAGGCCTCGTCCATCAGCAGCACGGTGGGCTGAACCACGACGGCGCGCGCAATGCCGACCCTCTGGCGCATGCCGCCCGACAATTCCCTCGGATAGGCGCTCTCGTAGCCGTCGAGCCCGATCAGGTCGATGGCCGCGAGCGCGCGGCGGTGACGCTCGGCCGGGCCGACGCCCTGCGCCTCGAGGCCGATCTCGACGTTCTGCAGGACGGTGAGCCAGGGAAAGAGCGCGAAGGACTGGAACACCATCGCGACCTCGGGCGAAGGCCCGACCACGCTCTTGCCCGCGATCCTCACCTCGCCCCCGGTCGCCGGCATCAGGCCGGCGAGGATGCGCAGCAGCGTCGTCTTCCCGCAGCCGGAGCGGCCGAGGAACGAGACGATCTCGTTCTTGCCCAGTGTCAGGCAGACATCGTCGAGGACCAGCAGATCCTCGCCGCTCCCCTTGGGATAGACCTTGCGAATGTGCTCGACGCTGACCAGCGTGCGATCGGCCACGGGGATCATCGTGTCCATTCGGCTTCTCCTACTCGAGCCTGAAGCGGTTCTCGGCGAGGCGGTAGAGCGGCCGCCACAGGATGCGGTTGCACGTGGTGACCATCAACGCCATGACCACGATTCCCAGCACGACGCGCGGAAAGTCGCCGGCGGTCGTGGCGTCGGCGATATAGGCGCCGAGTCCCTCGGCCCGCAGATGGGTGTCCCCCCAGCTCACCACCTCGGCGACGATGCTGGCGTTCCACGAGCCGCCGGCCGCCGTCAGCGCGCCGGTCACGTAATAGGGGAGGATCGCCGGGATGCCGACCTTGCGCCACCACGACCAGGAACTGATGCGAAAGAGCGCGGCGGCATCCCGCAGGTCGGTCGGAATCGCGCTCGCGCCGGCGATCACGTTGAACAGGATGTACCACTGGGTCCCCAGGATCATCAGCGGGCTGAGCCAGATGTTGGGATCGAGCCGCAGGCTCACGATCGCCACCACGGCCACAGGAAACACGACGTTGGCCGGGAAGGCCGCCAGGAACTGGGCGACCGGTTGCAGGCTCGTCGCAAGACGGGGCCGCAGGCCGATCCACACACCGATCGGGACCCAGATGAGGCTGGCCAGTGCGATAAGGACCAGCACCCGTATCAGCGTCAGCAGCCCGTCGAACAGGGCGATGCGCAGGTCGGCGAAGCCCAGGGTCGCGCGGGTGTACAGCACGATGTTCCAGAGCGCGTAGCCCGCCAGCAGGAGCAGAACCGCGATCCAGATCCTCTCGCCGGTGCGCGACGGCGTACCGAACTTCGGTTTGACCGGCGCGCTCGTGAGCGGCGTCGGCAGCAGCGAGATCCGGTCCGCGACCGAGGCGACACCCCGGACCAGATGGGGCCGCACCCGGCTGCGGCGCCAGATATTGTAGAGCCACGAATGCGGCTGCGAATCAGCGGCCGTCTGCTCGAAGCGGAACTTGTCGGCCCAGGCGACGATGGGGCGGAAGATGAGCTGGTCGTAGGCCAGGATGACCGCGGCCATCATGGCGATGGCGAGCAGCACCGCGTTCAGGTCGCGGGCCTGGATCGCCAGCGCCAGCCACGAGCCGATGCCGGGCAGCATCACGGTCGTGTCGCCGACGGTGATCGCCTCGGACGCGACGACGAAGAACCAGCCACCCGACATCGACATCATGGTGTTCCAGATCAGGCCGGGCGCGGCGAAAGGAACGTCGAGCCGCCAGAAGCGCAGCCACGGCGAAAAGCGATAGTGACGGGCGACCTCGTCGAGGTCGCGCGGCACGGTGCGCAGCGACTGGTAGAAGCTGAAGGCCATGTTCCAGGCCTGGGCGGTGAAAATGGCGAAGATCGCCGCGCACTCCGCGCCGAGCACGCTGCCGGGGAAGAGCTGCAGGAAGAACGTCACGGTGAAGGTGAGGAAGCCCAGAACCGGCACCGACTGCAGGATGTCGAGCGCCGGGAGGATGATCAGCTCGGCCTTGCGGCTGCGCGCGGCGAGCGTCGCCACCACGAAGGTGAAGACCAGCGAGGCGATGATCGCGGCGAACATGCGCAGCGTGGTGCGCAGCGCGTATTCCGGGAGGCGGGCAACATCAAGCGTGACGGGTTCGGTCGAGAGCCGGATGGCCGGCGCGCTCATCTCCCGGAAGCCATGCGCAACCAGTACGAAGACGCCGACCACCAGCACGAAGATGATCGCATCGTAGAGGTTGGGCCGGAAGCCGGTCCCGGCGACGCCGAGCGGCGTGATGGCCCGGCGGCCTCGGTCAGGTCTGGAGACGAGCATGTGCGCTTTCCCGAATATCCGCAGAGGCACGGCGCCCACCCTACCCAGCGGGCTCGTTCTAAGACGGCAGGCTTTCGGTTTCGTGAATGCGCGTCGTTACGCCGCCGAGGGCTGGAGTCAACCCGCCTGGCCGAGATGGCGCCTGATGTCGGCAACGAGGCCGGCTTCGGCGGGGTCGTCCCGGCGGCGCGGACGCAGCGCCTCGATCGTGCGATCCATGACCGCGCGGCCCGGCGAACCCGCCAGCACGACGACGCGGTCCGCCAGATAGGTCGCTTCCTCGATGTCATGCGTGACGAACAGGATCGTCTTGCCGGTCTGCTGCCAGATACGTGTCAGCTCGTCCTGCAGGCCTTCGCGCGAGATCGCATCGAGCGCCGAGAACGGCTCGTCCATCAGCAGGACCTCGGGCTCGACGGCGAGCGCGCGGGCCAGCGACACGCGCTGGCGCTGGCCGCCCGAGAGCTGATAGGGCCAGCGGCCGGCGAGATCGGCCAGGCCCACGATGCGAAGCGCCTCGACCGCCCTGGCGCGTCGCTCGATCTTGGACAGGCCCGACCCTTCGAGGCCGAAGGCAACGTTGTCGACCACCCGCCGCCACGGCAGCAGGCGCGAATCCTGGAAGACCAGCGCCACCGGCTGGCGCGCCGCCGACCGGGTCGCGATCGACACATTGCCGGCGCTGGCCTTTGCCAACCCGATCAGCACGCGCAGCAGAGTCGACTTGCCGACGCCCGAGGCGCCGACGATGGCCACGAACCCGCCGCGCGGGATCGCCAGATCGAGCTCGCGCAGCACCTCGGTGCGCCGGCCGTCGCGCTCGAAGGTGAGCCCGAGGCCCCTGATGTCGATCACGCTGTCGATCACGCTTTCCATCGGAGCAACCAGTTCTGGGCCACGAGGAACAGCGAATCGAGGATGCCGTAGAGCGCGGCCATGGTGAGCATGTAGACGACCACGATGTCGGTCGCGAGCAGCGAAGACGCCTCGATCATGCGGTTGCCGAGGCCCGGCACGCCGAAGATCTCCGCGGCGACCACGGCCATCCAGGCCTGGCCCAGCGCCGTCCGCAGACCGACGAGGATGCCGGGCATCGCGGCCGGCAGATAGATTTTGAAGAGCTTCTCGAGGGGACTGCGGAAGCCGAACGCCTCCGCCACTTCGAGAAGGTCGCGATCGACACCGCGCACCGCGCCGTGCGCCGCGAAGAACACGATCCAGAACACCGAGATGGCGATGATGAAGACCGCGGCCTTGGGCGTGACGCCGAACCAGATGATGGCGAAGGGCGCCCAGGCGAGGCCCGGGATCGGGCGCAACAATCGCACGACCCACGAGGTCAGGTCCTCGGCAACGCGCGACATGCCGGTGAGGACGCCGACCGCCACGCCGAGCGCCGCGCCGACCACCAGTCCGATTCCATAATGGCTGAGGCTGCCCGTGACCGCCTTCAGCCACATGCCGGAGTTGAGCTCGCTGCGGAAGGCGGTGGGAATCGCCAGCGGCCCCGGCAGCATCATCGGATTGACGAGGCCGAACGTCGGCACCGCCTGCCAGATCAGCAGGAAGACGAGCAGGCCCGCGGCGCCCAGCCCGATCGAGCCGAGCGCGCTCATGCGAGCGCGGCCCGGCGCGGACGAGGCTGGCACGTCGGTGGTTTGAGTGACGGCCATCGACCTATCCTAGCGTGCGGTCAGCCTGGCCGCCGCACCTTCTCGAAGAAGCGCACGTCGAACAGGTCGTCGAGCGGCGCGGCTTCCTTGAGCGAGCCCAGCTTCACCTGATAGGCCTCCATCGCCTTCGACGGCGCGATGACCTCGCGCGGATCGATCACGAACTTCGTGGCCGGGGACTTCAGCGCCGTCTTGATGATCTCGATGTCGACGATGCCCTTGGCGAGATTCGCGGCAACGGCCGGGGCGGCCTTGTCCGGATCGCGCGTCAGCAGATCGCCCGCCCGCACCAGCGCATCGACCAGCGACTGCACCGCCGCCGGATGCTTGGCGATGAAAGCGCCCGAGACGCCCACGACAGTGCCGGGCTGCCCGGGGAACAATTTGTCGCCGACCTCGACCAGCTTGATGCCGGGATTGGCCTTCTGGATGATCGAGAGGGCGGGCTCCCGCACGGTCGCACCCTCGACGGCGTCGGCCAGCACGGCCTGCTGCGTGGCGTCGATGCCC
The DNA here is from genome assembly GCA_947466085.1 of Rhodospirillales bacterium. GTDB lineage: Bacteria > Pseudomonadota > Alphaproteobacteria > Reyranellales > Reyranellaceae > Reyranella. The sequence goes on along the minus strand of CANIEC010000065.1, from coordinate 11,457 downwards.
ATGGCCACGATCTCGACGTCGTCGCGACTGGCCTTGATGACTTCCCAAAGCCAGTATTGCAGCGTCGTGTTGGGGACCGAGCCGGCAGGCTGCGTGGCAAGGCGCGCGGGCTTGCCCGAGGCCGCGCGATAACGCTTGAAGGCCTCCGCGGGCGCAACACCGGGGGCGAAATGCGTGGCCAGCCGTGGCACGGCCACGAATACGTTCTCACCGCTTGCCGTCGCCGCCACCACCTTCACGTCGACACCGCGCGACCGCGCGACGCCCAGCGGCGCGATGCCCGCGACATAGACGTCGAGCGTACCGGAGGCCAGCGCCTGGATGGCGTGCGGTCCCGACTGGAAGGTCGTCAGGGTCAGATCGAGACCGGCCTGCCTGGCCCATCCTTCATGGTCGACCACGAAGATCGGCGCTGCGCCGATCACCGGGATGTTACCAACACGAACGGGGACACGGGTGCCCTGTGCAATTGCCGGGGAGGCCAGCAGCGACACGCCACCCGCCAGGAAGGCGCGACGCTGAAACGACGACAAGGTCATGAAAACTCTCTGCAAACCGGGCACGCGGGCGCGTGCAGCGCGACTGAGATAGAAAATTCGTTCGCGCTAGACAATCGGTCCGGCGCAAATGGATGAGAAGTGGTCGTGGCGCAATGCGGCCGTGGAAGAATTTTCTTCACAGGGCCTCATCCTGAGAGCCTGTGAATCTTTGAGCAAGGCATGGAGAGACGTCACTTTGGAGACGTTTTCGAATCCTGACCGCCTTCTCGTGATTCCATTTCGTTCGTCCCCCGTGGATCGCGAGAATCAAAGTTGCGCGGTTGTCGGGCTTACGTTTTGCAGTCGAATAGATTCACAAATTCTGAGGAGCGCGAAGCGCGTCTCGAAGGATGAGGTTTTCAGTAGATCGACGGCTCGGCGACCGGCTTGCCGAACTCCGTCTCGAGGAAATCGAAGTCGCAGCCCTCGTTGGCCTGCTTGATGTGCTTCGTGAACATCCAGCCATAGCCGCGCTCGTAGCGGGGCTCGGGCTTCTTCCAGGCCGCCTTGCGCTTCGCGAGTTCCTCGTCGGAGACGTTCATGTCGATCGTGCGCTTGTCGACGTCGAGCGAGATCATGTCGCCGGTCTTCACCAGGGCGAGCGGTCCGCCGATATAGGATTCCGGCGAGACGTGCAGGATGCAGGCGCCGTAGCTGGTGCCGCTCATGCGGCTGTCGGAGAGCCGCACCATGTCGCGCACGCCCTGCTTCACCAGCTTGGTCGGGATCGGCAGCATGCCCCATTCCGGCATGCCCGGCCCGCCCTGCGGCCCCGCATTGCGCAGGATCAGCACCGTGTCTTCCGTGACGTCGAGATCCTCGCGGTCGATCGCCGCCTTCATCGACGGATAGTCGTCGAACACCAGGGCCGGACCCGTATGCTTCAGGAACTTCGGCGCGCAGGCGCTGGGCTTGATGACGCAGCCGTCAGGCGCCAGGTTGCCCTTGAGCACGGCCAGTGCGCCTTCCTTGTAGATCGGGTTGGCGACGGAACGGATCACGTCGTCGTTGTAGATCTCCGCGCCCTTCACGTTCTCGCCCAGCGTCCTGCCGGTGACGGTGAGGGCATCGAGATGCAGGTGATCGCGGATCTGCTCGATCAGGCCCGGCAGGCCGCCGGCATAGAAGAAATCCTCCATCAGGTATTTGTCGCCGCTCGGCCGGATGTTGGCGATCACCGGCACCGTGCGGCTGGCGCGCTCGAAATCGTCGAGGCCGATCTTCTGGCCGGCGCGCCGCGCCAGCGCGATCAGGTGGATGATGGCGTTGGTCGAGCAGCCGACGGCCATGGCCACGGTGATGGCGTTCAGGAACGCCTCGTGAGTCAGGATCCTGTTGGGCGTCAGGTCTTCCCAGACCATGTCGACGATACGCCGGCCGCATTCGGAGGACATGCGGATGTGGTTGGCGTCCGCGGCCGGGATCGACGAGGCGCCGGGCAGCGACATGCCGAGCGTCTCGGCCATCGCCATCATCGTGGCTGCCGTGCCCATGGTCATGCAGGTGCCATAACTGCGCGCGATGCCGGCCTCGACGTCGACCCAGTCGCTCTCGGAAATCTTGCCGGCACGGCGCTCATCCCAATACTTCCAGGCATCGGAGCCCGAGCCCAAAGTCTTGCCCTTCCAGTTGCCGCGCAGCATGGGCCCGGCCGGCAGGTAGATCGTCGGGAGGCCCATGCTGATCGCGCCGAGCAAAAGCGCCGGCGTGGTCTTGTCGCAACCGCCCATCAGCACGACGCCATCGACCGGATGGCCGCGCAGCAACTCTTCCGCGTCCATCGCCAGCAGGTTGCGATAGAGCATGGTCGTCGGCTTCAGCAGGCTCTCCGACAGCGACAGCGCCGGCAGTTCGATGGGAAACCCGCCGGCCTGCAGCACGCCGCGCTTCACGTCGTCGACGCGGGTCTTGAAATGCATGTGGCAAGGCTGGGCGTCGGACCATGTGTTGAGGATGGCAATGACCGGCTTGCCGGCCCATTCCTCGGGCGCGTAGCCCATCTGCATTGCGCGCGAGCGATGGCCGAAGGCACGCAGATCGTCGGGCGCGAACCAGCGCGCGCTGCGCAGCTGATCGGGAGTCTTATTCCTTGGCTTGCTGTCCGGCATGGCTTTTTCCTCCGCGCCGGACGCGACCACAGTCAGGGGATCACGGTCAAGCCGCGATGCCGCACGGCAGGAGAGGCTTGCTCATATAGACCGTGACGCCGAGCGCCGAGCTCTCCTCGCGGTCGATGCGGTATCCGAAAGCGAGATAGAGCCGGACGTTCGCCTCGAACATCCTGTTCGTGTAGAGCCGCACCTCGGCGTAGCCAAGGTCGAGCGCCAGCCGCTCGGCGTGCGCGAGCAGATACCGGCCCAGGCCCTGCCCCTGGAAGACAGGCGCGACGGCGACGTTCTCGATCACCAGGTGATCGCCCTTGTCGATCGTCTCGATGAGGGCGGCGAGGCCGCCATCGAGAAACGCCAGGTCGACGCGGTGCCGGCGCACCGCTTCGTCATAGTCGGCCCGCATCGGCAGCGGCTCGCGGCCGATCACATGTACCCACTTGGCATAGGCTTCGCGCGTGAGCACCCGCACGGCGGCGACATCGTCCGCCACCGCGCGCCGCAGCGCCGGTGTCTCGTCCATGACGAATGCCTCAGCCGATGGTCAGGCCTGTCGTCTCGGCGACGCCGGTCTTCAGGTTGATGCACTGCACGGCCGCGCCCGACGCACCCTTGCCGAGATTGTCGAGCGAGGCCACGGCCAGCACGTTGCCGTCGGCATCGTTGCCGTAAACCGCGAGCTCCATCGTGTTGGTGTCGATCAGCCGGTCGGCCCGCAGGAACCGGTCGCGCTCCAGCCACGCCCTGTCGGCGAGCGGCCGCACCTGCACGAAGGTCTCGCCGGCATAGTAGTCGCTCAGCACCTGATGCACGTCCTTGGCCGTCACCTGCTTCGTGGTGATGTCGCGCGTGATCGGCACGGTGACCAGCATGCCCTGGGCATAGTGGCCAACCGATGGGACGAAGAGCGGCGCGTGCGTGAGGCCGGAGTACTTCTTCATCTCCGGCACGTGCTTGTGCGTGAGCTCGAGCCCGTAGAGGCCGAACGGCTCGACGCCCGGCTGCTCATGGACGGCGATCAGCTCCTTGCCGCCGCCGGTATAGCCCGACACGCCGAACACCGCGGGCGTGGAGTCGGCGCGCACGATCCCGGCATCGACCAGCGGCCGCAGCAGCGCGATGGCGCCGGTCGGATAGCAGCCCGGATTGCTGATCCGGTTGGAGGCGAGCAGCTTCTTGCGCTGGTCCTTGGCCAGCTCGGGAAAGCCGTAGGTCCAGCCGTCGGCCACCCGATACGCCGTCGAAGCGTCGATCACGACCGTGTCGGAATCTCCGATTTCCGCGACCAGCTCCTTGGCGGCGGCATCGGGCAGGCAGAGCACGGTGATGTCGGACGCCTTGGCGATCTCGGCGCGCTTGCCGAGGTCCTTGCGGTCGGCCAGCGGCAGTTCGAGCAGCTCGATGTCGGCCCGGTCCTTGAGCCGGTCGAGGATCTGCAAGCCGGTCGTGCCGTGCTGGCCGTCGATGAAAATCTTGGTCTTGTTGCTGGTCATGGTCTTCTCTCTCGATGCAGGGCCTTGAAGGGAGGGCCGACTGGAGGAGGAAGGATGGAAGCCGCTTCGTCTCTCCAGCGGCTTCAAGATACGGCGCGTTTGTTACTGTTGCGCGCGCGCGCGTTCTCTTACCGCTTTTGCGAGCGGCTACGTCGCGACCGGAGGAGGGCGGGCGAATTCATGCTGGGGCCGATATTTCATCGGGGCTCCCCCCTGTCAAGATGCCGCCGACGCGCTAGGGTCGATTATTCCCTGTTCTGGAGACAAGCCATGAGCCAGTCGCCCGCTGCGTCCACCCATCCCGAAGGCCTCTCGATGCTGGAGAGGCGCACGATCGAGGCCGAGATCCTCAAAGAGGTCTACGAGACCCTGAAGGCCAGCCACGGCATCGAGGTCGCCAAGAAGACGATCGAGGAATCGGTGCGCCGCTCGGCCATCGAGCAGGCCCGCCAGTTCGCCGCCTCGGTGCCCGGAGGCACCTCGCTCAAGTCGTTCCAGGACATCCAGCATCTCTGGACCAAGGGCGGGTCGCTGGAGATCGACGTCAAGGAACAGACCGCGGACACCTTTAGCTTCAACGTCGTGCGCTGCCAGTACGCCGAAACCTACAAGGCGATGGGCCTGGGCGAGATCGGCGCCCTCCTCTCCTGCAACCGCGACGGCGCCTTCTGCGAAGGCTACGACCCCAAGCTCAAGCTCGAACGCACGCAGACGATCATGCAGGGCGCCAGCCACTGCAATTTCAAATACACGTACGAGAGTTGAACAGAATCTTCCTCCTCTCCCCCTAGCGGTGGAGAGGAATATGAAAAGAGTCAGTTCAGGAACTCCGCCACCACGATGTGGCCGTCCTTGGCCGGCCAGGTCCGGGTCGGGATGGTCTCGTTATTGAACACGGCCATCACCGTCCGCGTCGGCGCCGCATCGAAGGCCAGCCGTCCCGTGGAAACGCCGGGCACGCCGTCGTTGATGCCGGGCGGCACCTTGCCGTCGAGCGAGAACTTGTCGCGGCCGACGCCGAAATAGCCGCGCGGCCGGCTCATGATGGTGACCGCCCCGGCGCCCTCGTCGGCCTTGGCGAAGGGCTGCGGCCTGAGATGCACGACGTCGGTCGAGCGCAGGAACGGCGAGCGGTAGGTGTGCGTCGTCGGAAGTCCCGGCACACGCAGCACGAACTCGTAATGGGCGTCGGAGCGGCCGACCAGGGGACCCCAGACGCCGTCCTCGCCGGTGGTCTTGCGAAGCAGCGCCACCACGCTCTTGCGCTCGCCCGTCTTGGGGTCGACCTCGAAGATCTCGACCTCCGCGCCGGCCACGGGGATGTTGGTGTAGGTGCCCTCGTTGAGGCCGGTCACCCTGCCGTTCAGGATCGGCAGCGGCTCCTGGGCGATGAACATGCTGCCCGGCGGCTTGCCCGTGATCTGCTCGAACATCGCGGCGAAGGCCAGCTTGTGGAACGCGACCTCGCGATGGTCGAGGCCATCCAGGATGACGTTGCGCGCGCCCCGCAGCTCCGAGGCATCGTAGCTGACGCCGGTCGGCTTGCCAGGCGCGCCGATGAAGCGGCCGTCGGGCTGCGAAAACTTGTCGTTCGTGTCCGACCGGATGGCCATCATCTCGACCCCCGGGATCAGGTCATCGGGACCCTCGTTGAGTCCCTTGAGGAACGGGAAAGCGCCGTTGAACTCGCTGCCGAACAGCAGCTGCTCGGAGATCACGATACCCTTGTTGGGCGTGCCGCACAGAACGGCGTGGCTCACCATGTCGGCGCCGCCATTCTTCAGCATCGCGCGAATGGCGTTGCCGCCGCGCGAGGACCCGACCAGGGCGACCTTGCGCCGGCGCGTGGCCTTCAGGACCTGCACCACGAAGGACGTCAGTTCCTTCATCTGGTCCTCGGCCGAGGACCGCAACGGCTGCGGCTTCGAATCGTCGCTGCGGGCGTTGGGATAGACGAAGTCGATGGCGAAGAGCTGGTTGCGCTTGTAGCCGTTGGCCTCGAAGCGCCACAGGTTGTTGATCCAGAGCGCGCTCGAATCGCCGTTGCCGTGCACGAACACGACCGGCGGCGGCCCGGCCTCGGGCTGTTGACGGCGCGGTCCCGACTGGGCGAGGGCGAGCCTGGGAAGGGCAAGCGTCGACGCCAGCATGGCTCCGCCGCCGAGCAGCGCGCGGCGGCGCGGGCCGTTCTTCGAGGACCTCGAGCCCTTCGTCATCACTCCCCCAGACATTGCCCCCATGTTGGCAAATGCCGGAGGCGGGCGCTACGCTTGCCGTATGTCCATTTGTTACGTCGACAGCCCGGTCGGCCGGTTGGCCGTCGAGGCGGATCACGACGCGGTGACGTCGGTGCGCTGGGCCGGCGCCGCTGAACAGGCACGCGAGGTTTCGTCTGCGCCAGTGCTCGAGGAGGCGAGGCGCCAGCTCGATCGCTATTTCGCGGGCAAGCTCAAGGGTTTCGACCTGCCGCTCGCCGCGCGCGGCACCGACTTCCAGAAGAGCGTCTGGAAGATGATGTGCGAGATCCCCTTCGGCGGCACCGCGACCTATGGCGGCATGGCGATGGCCCTGGGATCCGGCCCGCGCGCCGTCGGCATGGCCTGCGGGCGCAATCCCATCCCCATCATCGTGCCCTGCCACCGCGTCCTGGGCAGCGGCGGCCGGGAAGGCGGCTTCTCGGGCGGCCAGGGTCTGCCGACCAAGCGCCAGCTGCTGGCGCTGGAAGGCGTCGTGCTTCTGTAACGTGATCACCTCACCCTGAGCGCACTCATGGCTCCTCCCCATTCAAATGGGGAGGTGTCGCGTCATACGCGACGGAGGGGTCAGCGCCGCGCCAAGTAGGTGACCCCTCCGGCCCTGCGGGCCACCTCCCCATTTGAATGGGGAGGAAGCCCGAAACGATTGCGTCGGCCGGACGCCCCGGCTACGGAGGCGTCATGCGCGTGCTGATCACCCGACCGGAACGCGAGGCGACCACGCTGGCGACGGCGCTGGCCCAGCGCGGCCATGTCCCCGTCATCGCGCCGCTGTTCCGTCTCGAGATCCTGCATCCGCCGGCGGAGTTCGCCACGGATCTCTCCGCGTGCCAGGCCATCCTGCTGAGCAGCGCGAACGGCGCGCGTGCCCTGGCCGAAGCCAGCGAGCAGCGCGGCAAGCCCATCCTGGCGGTCGGCGACACCACCGCCTCGACGGCGGAGGGGCTGGGCTTCGTCTCGGTCGTGTCCGCTGCGGGCGACGGCCAGGCGCTGGCCGAGCTCGCGCGAACGCGCCTCGATCCCAAGGCCGGTCCTCTCCTTCACGTGTCCGGCGTCGACATCGCCCAGGATTTCGCGGCCGCCCTCGCCCCGGACGGGTTCGAGGTGCGCCGAGTGGCCCTGTACGAGGCGCGCGAGGAGACCGCCCTGCCTGACTCGGCGCGCGCCGCGATCGAGGCCCGCGCGCTCGACGCCGCGATGTTCTTCTCGCCGCGCGCCTCGGAGCTGTTCGCCCGGCTGGTGCAGGAGGCGGGACTTTCCGCCGCCCTGTCGAACGTCACCGCCATTGCCATCAGCCCTGCGGCGCTCCAGCCCTTGAGCGCCCTGCCATTCAAGGCGACGGTGGCGGCGGCGCGCCCAACCCGCCAGTCCGTGCTGGACGAGATCGACCGGCTGCCCGTTGAAGCCGCAGTGGCCGCCGTAGAAGGACCGAGCATCATGAGCGACACACCTTCTTCTCCCGAGACGGCCGCGCCGCCGGCATCTCCCGTGACGCCCCCGCCCGTGAAGGCCAGGCGCGGCCTCGGAGTGGTGGGGGCCTTCATCACCGGGCTGGTCGCCTCCTGCCTGGTGCTGGCCGGCGCCCTGATCAGCCTGCCCTACTGGCCGGCCGAGATCCGCGCGCTGTGGCAGGGCCAGCGGGCGGCTTCGGTGCCGCCGGCGCCGGCCCTCGACCTGCAGCAGGTTCGCCAGGATGCGGCCGCCGTCGCCAACGCCTCCGTCGAGGCGGCCAAGCGCGAGATTTCGGCGCGCCTCGATGACCTGGACAAGCGGGTGCGCGCGGCCTCGGCCGCCGCGGCGGAGCGGCCTGCCAACCCTGCAAGCAGCGGGCCCGATCCGGCGATCGCCGACCTGCGCCGCAAGATCGAGGCGCTGGAAAGCCGCGCCGCAGCCCCCGAAGCCGCAGCGCCGGCGCCCGCACCGACGCAGGCGGGGCCCAGCCCGGAGCAGGAAAAGGAACTCGCCACTCTGCGTCTCGAACTCGCCACGATGCGCAATACCGTGCAGACGATCGACCAGACAGTCGCCGTGCAGCGCGACCAGACGAAGCTGCTGGCCGAGGCCGTCGACAAGGCGCGCGGCGAGGCAAGCGCGCGGAACACCGGCGAACAGAAGGCGGTGAGTGCCGCGCGCGCCTCCGCCCTCATCGGCATTGCGGCGCGGTTGAGCGCCGCTGTCGAGTCCGGCCTGCCCTTTGCCACCGACCTCGCCCTGCTGACGCCGCTGGCCCAGGGCGACGCCAAGCTGACCGAGAGCGCCGCGGCCTTGCAGACCTATGCCCAGAACGGCGTCGCCTCGCGGCCCGCGCTGGTGGCGGAGTTCCCGGCCGTCGCCAAGGCGGCGCTGGCCGACGATCTCGCCGACGATTCGTTCGGCGAGCGGCTGCTCGGCAAGGTCCGTGGGCTGGTTTCCCTGCGCCGCGTCGGCAACGACGTCGAAGGCGACGGCACGGAAGCCAAGCTCGCGCGGGCGGAAGCCGCCCTGGAGGCCGGCGACCTTGCCAAGGCGGTTGCGCTGGTGAAGACGCTGCCGCCGCCGACGGCGCGCGCCACCGCCGGCTGGCTGTCGCGCGCCCAAGCCCATCTCGCGGCCAAGCAGGCGGCCGACCAGATCTCCTCGCAGGCCGTCACCCTGCTCGGCTCGGCCCGGTAGGTCCTGCCATGACGATCCTGCGCACCATCCTCTGGTTCGTCTTCGCCATCGTGGCGATGCTGGGCGCGGTCTGGCTGGCCGAACGGCCGGGCTCCGTCACCGCCGAGTTCCGCGGCTGGCGGCTCGATACCAGCGTCGGCGTGGTGCTGATCTCCGTGCTCGTGCTGATCCTGGTCAGCGTCGGCGGATGGCTTCTCTACCGCTGGATCGTTGGCGCCCCCGGCGCGCTGCTGGAAGGCTGGGGCGAGAGCCGCCGCCGTCGCGGCTATCGTGAGTTGACCCAGGGACTCGGCGCGGTCGCCGCGGGCGATGGCGTGGAAGCCCAGAAGCATGCGCGCAAGGCCGAGCAGCTGCTGTCCGAACCGGCGCTGACCCTCCTTCTCTCGGCGCAGGCGGCGCAGCTCAACGGCGACCGCGACGGCGCCCGGCGCGCCTTCACCGCCATGGTCGACGACGACCAGATGGCCTTCCTCGGGCTGCGCGGCCTGATCGGCCAGTCGCTGCGCGACGGCGACCAGGCCCAGGCGCTGGCCCATGCCGAGCGCGCCTTCCGGCTGCGGCCGCAGACGCCGTGGGTCGTGCATTCGCTGTTCGACATGCAGGCGCAGGTCGGCCAGTGGAGGGCCGCGCAGGAGACGCTGGAGACGGGCATCCGGCGCAAGGTCGTCACGGCGGACAAGGGCCGCACCCTGAAGGCCCTGCTGGAGGTCGAGCGCAGTCGCGAGGCCGAGCGCGAAGGCCGCCCCAGCGACGCGCTGGCGCTCGCCCGCGATGCGTTCGCGCTGGCGCCGGAACGCATCGCCGTGACGCGGCGCCTCGCCGAGCTTCAGCTCAAGGCCGGCGATCCGAAGAAGGCGATGAAGACGATCGAGCGCGGCTGGGCGCTGGCGCCGCACCCCGATCTCGCGTCGCTCTATCTCGACGCGTCGGGCGAGACCGAGGCACTCAAGAGGATCGGCGTCGCGCGTCGGCTGGCCGGTCTCAATCCGTCCGACATCGAAAGCCACCTGATGCTGGCCCAGGCCTCGCTCGATGCCGGCCTGTGGGGCGAGGCGCGCCGCCATCTCGACAGCGCCGCCGGCAGCAATCCGTCGACCCGCGTCTGCCGCCTCATGGCCGAGGTCGAGGAGCGCGAGCAGACCGGACAGGACAAGGTGCGCGGCTGGCTCGCCCGGGCCGCCGATGCGCCGGCCGATCGCGCCTGGCGCTGCGCCTCGTGCGGCGCCCACCACGAGGGCTGGCGGCCGGTCTGCGAGAGCTGTGGCGCCTTCGGGACGTTGCAATGGCGGGCCCCCGGCACCTATGGACAGATTCTGCCGCCCGAAGGCGGGCCGTCCGAGGCGCTCCCGTCATCGCCGCGCGGATCTAGCCTGCCCGTGCCGGTCCCGAACAACACGACAAGCTAGAAAAAGAGGAAACGCCATGTTCGAGACGACGCTCGCGGGCAGCCTGCCCAAGCCGGCCTGGCTCGCCACGCCCAACGTCCTGTGGGCACCCTGGACGCTGTCGGGCCAGCCGCTGTTCGAGGCCAAGGACGATGCCACCTTCCTCGCCATCCGCCGCCAGGAAGAGGCCGGCCTCGACATCGTGAGCGACGGCGAGCAGGCACGGCAGCATTTCGTGCACGGCTTCCTGGCCGAGGTCGATGGCGTCGACTTCGACAAGAAGGTCCGCATGGGCATCCGCAACAACCGCTACGATGCCGACTGCCCGACCGTCACCTCGGCCCTGAAGCGCCGCAGGTTCGTGCACGAGCGCGAGGCGCGCATCGCCCGCGCCGCGACCTCGCGCAAGCTCAAGTTCACCCTGCCCGGCCCGATGACGCTGATCGACACGCTGGCCGACGGCTACTACGGCGACCGCGTGAAGATGGCCTTCGCCTTCGCCGAACTGCTGAACCAGGAGGCCAAGGATCTCGAAGCGCTCGGCGTCGACATCGTGCAGTTCGACGAGCCCGCCTTCAACGTCTACCTCAACGAGACGGTGGAGTGGGGCGTGCCGGCGCTGGAGAAGGCGGCCGAAGGGCTGAAGTGCACCACCGCCGTGCACATCTGCTACGGCTACGGCATCGAGGCCAACAACAAGTGGAAGGAGACGCTGGGCGAAAGCTGGCGTCAGTACGAGCAGACCTTCCCGGCGCTCGACCGCAGCAAGATCCAGCAGGTCTCGCTCGAAGTCCGCGACAGCCACGTGCCGCCCGAGCTGATGAAGCTGCTCAAGACCAAGACCGTGCTGGTCGGCGCCATCAACGTGGCCTCGGACAAGATCGAGACGCCGGAAGATGTGGCCGCGACCCTGAAGCTCGCGACGAAATTCGTCGACCCCGAGCGTATCCAGGCCTGCACCAACTGCGGCATGGCGCCGATGACGCTGGGCACGGCCTACGGCAAGCTGCGCGCCCTGGCCGAGG
>CANIEC010000064.1 GCA_947466085.1 Rhodospirillales bacterium | reverse complement strand
GATTGTCATCCCGAGCGTAGCGAGGGACCTTTCGCTTTCGGCTTACCGCAGTGCGGGTGGCGGGATTTGGCTGCACGCGAACGCTCGCGCTATCGTCGGCGCCTAAAGATAACGGAGACGTCCCGATGGCGATGGCCGAAGCCGCTGCCCCCCTCACCGCGCAGGACCACGCGCGCACGATGGCCGAGTACAGCCGCGCCGGCGAAGCCCGCGCGCGGGCGCTGGGCAATCGCGGGCCGATCCGGCTCGATGCGGACGGCCGGCTGGCCCAGGACATTCTCGACGCCTACTGGACGCACGGCTTCTACGTCTTCGAGGGCGTGGCGGGACCGGAGGAGCTGGCCGAGCTGCGGGCCGACGTCGATGCCATCCTCGAGCGCGCGCCGGTCGAGCCTGGCGCCGCGGTCGACCGCAACGGCCGCCCGGCCTTCGGCGAGGGCGTGCTGAAGCCGCCCTATCGCTGGGCCAAGCCCTTGAGCGACCCGCTCGGCGGCACGACGAAGAACAACGGCCGCCATCCGGTGGCGATGAGCCAGCCGACCCTGGGCGAGGACGCACCCGCCTGGACCGTCGAGCTGCTCGACGGCAACCTCTACCTGATGAACGCCGCGTTCCGGCTCTACGGCCATCCCGGCCTGCTGGCGGCCGCCGCATCGATCCTCGGCGAGGATTTCGTGCCCTACAACGAGGTGACCTTCATCAAGGAAGCGGGCCTCGGCCCCTCGGTCGCCTGGCACCAGGACGGCACGACCCATTGGGACGCCGCCGACTGGGACATGGGCGCCCACGGCTTCAACTTCATGACCCAGCTCTATCCCAGCACGGCGGGCAACTGCGTCTGGGTGCTGCCGGGCAGCCATCGCCACGGCAAGGCCGACATCCGCAAGCTCGTGGCCGAGAGCGGCTCCGACCGGATCGACGGCGCGGTGCCGATGCTGGCCGGCGCCGGCGACACGATCGTCACCAACCGCCAGCTGCTGCACGGCTCCTTCGCCAACTCCTCGCCCGACCGTCGCGTGACGCTCAATGCCGGCTTCTTCCCGCGCCGGCGCGTGCTCAACGTCACGACCAAACGATTGACCGGCGAGGTCGTGACCTATGACGGCGAGCGCATCGACCAGCGGCTGCGCATCCTGCTGCTGGCGATCGACGCGCGCCGCCAGCGCTTCCCGCAGGAGAAGAGCCATGTCTATCGCCCGCTCGCCGACCGCCAGGACGAGAACCGCTGGAGCGAGGCAATGCGCGAGACGGTGCTGAAGAACTACAATCAGCTCGACATGTTCATCTGACGGGATGCGGGCCGGCCTCGTTCTCCTGCTCATGCTCGCCGCCCTGCCGGCGCACGCGCAGGAGCCCGAGCCGCTCCTCGACGACGACGACATCGCCGCCTACTGCCTGGGCGTGAACGGCCAGCTCGCCGAGCGCTTCCGCCAGATGCAGCTGTGGGGCTGCGGCAAGGCGGCGGGGATGGAATGGTGCCGCCAGGCCAAGGCCGCCGCGCCCGAGGCGATGCGGGCCCGCGAGCGGCTGGTGATCCGCTTCGCCAACGTGCTGACCCGCAAGGGCCTTCTGGACGTCGAGCGCCCGCCCGAGTCACGTGCCCGCCTGACGAAGATCGTCTCCGAGGGCGCGACCGACGCCATCGCCTGCTTCAACCCCAAGGGCGACCGCAACGAGCCCGCCTGCGCGCGGCTGCAGCGTTGCGAGGAAGCCGAGCAGCGTGTGGGGCAGTAAAGTTTTGTGCGGCCATCCCCCACCCCGTCATCCTGAGCGAAGTCGCCCGCAGGGCGACGCAGTCGAAGGATCTCTCTTCCGACGCACGGTGTGTGGACACGAAAAGAGATCCTTCGACTGCGCTCGCTGCGCTCACTTCGCTCAGGATGACGGCGGTGGTTTGTGTGCGTCACTCGATGGGTAGCCGCAGCCTGAACCACATGCGAGATTTCACCGACATTCAGCGAGGACACGGATGACCCAGTCGACATGGCGCGAGCGCGCGGGCACGCCTTTCACCTGCGAGAAGCAGCCGGCCCATGGCCCGCGCGGCATGGCGGTCTCCAACCATCCGCTGGCCTCGGCGGCCGGGCTCGAGATGCTGGCGGCCGGCGGCAATGCGGTCGACGCGGCCGTCGCCATGCAGTTCGCGCTGACCGTGGTCGAGCCGATGATGGTCGGGCTGATCGGCGGCACGACCTGCCACATCCGCCTGGCCGACGGCAGCCATCGCATCCTCGACGGCATGAGCGCCGTGCCGCAGATGGGCCATCCCGACATGTACAAGCCGGTGCCCGGCGCCGCGCCCGAAGTCTACGACGTCGAGGGCCAGGAGAACCTGGTCGGGCCGAAGTCGGTCGCGACGCCGGGCTCGCTGCGCGCCTGGTGCCTGGCGCTGGAGCGCTTCGGCACGATGAGTCTCGCCGACGTGATGCAGCCCGCGATCCGCCACGCCGCGCGCGGCTTTTCGGTGACGCCCTATCTCTCGGACTGCATCAAGGATGCCGGCGCCGACCTTTCGAAGGACAAGCTCGCCGCCGCGCTGCTGCTGCCCAACGGCACGCCGCTGAAGCCCGGCGAGCGGCTCGTGCAGGGACAATATGCCGAGGCGCTGACCCTGGTCTCGCAGGAAGGCGAGAAGGCGCTGCATGGCGGGCCGCTGGGCGACCTCCTCGTGGAATGCATGGAGAAGACCGGCGGCTTCGTGCGCCGCGACGACCTCACCGGCTACAAGGTCGAGGAGCGCGCGCCGATCCGCGGCCACTATCGCGGCTGGGAGATCCTGGGCCCGCCGCCGCCCGCCGCCTCGGGCGTGCACATCGCCCAGATGCTGAACATCCTCGAAGCCTACGACATTGCGAAAATGGGCTTCGGCACGGTCGACACGCTGCACCTGCTGGCCGAAGTGCTGAAGATCGCCTTCGCCGACCGCGCCGAGGCGAGCGGCGATCCGGACTTCGTGAAGGTGCCGGTCGAGCGCATCGTGAGCCGCGACTATGCCGACCAGCGCCGCAAGCTGCTGGACATCGCCCGCGCCACACAGTGGAGTGGAGGCTTGCAGGCGGCGGAAGGCCAGGACACGACCCATCTCACCGTGGCCGACGGCAAGGGCAACGTCGTCAGCACGACGCAGACCATCAACAGCCTGTTCGGCGCGCGCTTCATCGTGCCGGGCACCGGCATGATCCCCAACAACTACATGAACAACTACGACCCGCGCCGCGGCAACGCGCTGTCGATCGCGCCGGGCAAGCGGGTCACCACCTCGATGTCGCCGATGATGGCGCTGCGGGACGGCAAGGTGCGTTATGCGCTGGGCCTCCCCGGCGGCCGCAAGATCTTCCCCTCGGCGCTGCAGGCGCTGCTCAATCTGATCGACCACGGGATGGAACTGCAGGAGGCCGTCGAGGCGCCGCGCATCTGGACCGAGGGCCCCGTCCTCGAAGTCGAGCACGGCATCCCCGCCCCGGTGCGCCAGGGCCTCGAAGCGCGCGGCCACACGCTCAAGATCATGCCGACCGTCGCCGGCGGCATGAACGCCATCCAGTTCCACGACGACGGCACCATGACCGGCGCCGCCTGCTGGCGCGCGGATGGTACGGCGGCGGCGCTGGGCGGCGGTCTGGCGCGCGCGGGCGTGAGGTTCGTGTTGCCGGCTTAGGGTCCGGCCGATCGAGCTCAATCAATCGCCTCCCCATTCAAATGGGGAGGTGTCGCGTCTTACGCGGCGGAGGGGTCATGACCCCATCGCCCTCGTAAGACGAGGGCACTTCCCCTTTGCGGAGCCCGCAAAGGGGAAGAGTTTGATCACTCGTCGCTCAATGAAACACCCGCCCCGAATCGATCACCAGCGTCTGACCCGTCGTCGTGTTGGTCCGGCACATCGTGACGACCTGGTCGGCGCAATCGTCCTTGTCGGCGGGTTTGCCGAGCAGCGAGGCGCTGGCGTTCTTCGCGACGACCTCGGGGCGCAGGTTGGCGGTGGCGCGGGTGCCTTCGAGCAGGCCGGGGGCGACGCAGTTCACAAGCACCTCGGGCGCCAGCGCCACGGCCATGCACTTGGTGAGATGGATGAGGCCGGCCTTCGAGACGGCGTAGGCGATCGAGGAGCCGGTCGGCCCCAGCCCCGCGACCGAGGCGATGTTGACGATGCGGCCTTCGCCCTGGCGCTTCATCACCGGGCCGACCGCCTTGGTGAGCAGCATCGGGCCGGTCAGGTTGATGTCGATGATCTTCGTCCATTCCTCGTAGGTGAGGCCGTCGAGATCGGTGAAGGGGATCGACTTGTTGTAGGCCGCGTCGTTCACGAGGATGTCGAGCCGGCCGAAGCGCTTGACCACGTCGTCGACCAGCCGGTCGACCTGGTCGCGCTGGGTCACGTCGCAGGCGAAGGTCGCAGCGGTGACCTGGTGGCGTTCGAGATCGCGCGCCACGCCCTCGGCCTGGTCCTTGCTCTTGGCGTAGACGACGGCGATGTGGCAGCCCTCAGCCGCCAGCGCGTGACAGATGCGCTGGCCCAGCCCGCCATTGCCGCCGGTGACGACGGCCACCTTGCCCTTGAGATCCATTGTTGCCCCCCAAAACCCGTGTGTGCGGTATATATAGGCCAGTTCACAGCGTAGCGGAGCCCGTCCGATGAGCCTCACAGCCGACCAGAAATTGCGACAGCGCGCCCAGCAGGTCATTCCCGGCGGCATGTACGGGCACCTGCGCAGCGACCGGCTGCCCGAGGGCTATCCGCAGTTCTTCGAACGCGGCGAGGGCTGTCACCTGTGGGACGTGAACGGCAAGCGCTACGTCGACTTCATGTGCAGTTGGGGCCCGATCGTGGTCGGCCACGGCAACCCGGTGGTCGCCGAGGCGGTCGCGCGCCAGACGGCGGCGGGCGATTGCCTGAACGGCCCGTCGGAGCGGCTGGTCGAGCTGGCCGAACGGCTGGTCGGGCTGATCCCGCATGCCGACTGGGCGCTGTTCGGCAAGAACGGCACCGATGCGACGACGACCTGCGTGACCCTGGCGCGCGCCGCCTCGGGCAAGCGCAAGATCCTGGTGGCCGAGGGCGCCTATCACGGCGCCATCCCGTGGTGCTCGCCGAACCCGTACGGCGTGACGGCCGAGGATCGCGCCCACATGCTGACCTTCAAGTACAACGACACCGGCAGCCTCGAGAGCGCCGTGCAGCGCGCCGGCGACGACCTGGCGGGCATCGTGGTCTCGGCCTTCAAGCACGATTTCGGCAAGGACCAGGAGATGCCGGACGCGGCCTTCGCCCGCCGCGCGCGCGAGCTGTGCGACGCCAGCGATGCGGCGCTGATCGTCGACGACGTGCGCGCCGGCTTCCGGCTGACGATGCGCGGCAGCTGGGACCTCGTCGGCGTGCAGCCCGACCTCAGCGCCTGGAGCAAGGCGATCGCCAACGGCCATGCGCTGGCTGCCGTCACCGGCAACGACCGCTATCGCGAGGCCGCGTCCAAGCTCTACGTCACCGGCTCGTTCTGGTGCAGCGCCGTGTCGATGGCGGCCGCGCTGGCGACGCTCGACGTGCTGGAGAGCGTCGACGGGCCGACGCGCATGCGCGAGATGGGCCAGCGGCTGCGCGACGGCATCGCCGCCCAATCGGCCGAGTTCGGCATCGGCGTGCGCCAGAGCGGCCCGCCGCAGATGCCGACGGTGCTGTTCGACAACGATCCCGACTGCGAGAAGGGCAACTTCTTCACGCTGGAGGCGCTGAAGCACGGCGCCTACCTGCACCCGCGCCACAACATGTTCCTGTCGACGGCGCACACCGAAGCCGACATCGACTTCGCGCTGGAAGCGACCCGCAAGGCGTTCGAGGCGCTGGCGGCGCGGTAAACGCTACCCCCGTCGTCTCGACCGGAGCGCGCAGCGCGTAGCGGAGAGACCTTCTCTCTACGATTAGCCGGCTATTCGCAGAGAGAAGGTCTCTCCGCTACGCCTCGCTGCGCGAGGCTCCGGTCGAGACGACGGGGTTGTTGTTTCAACTAACCCCGCCCGCCGTTCTTCCACCAGCGGTTCAGGCTCGCGACGTCGCCGTTGTACATGTTGCGATCGCAGTGGCCGACGCCCTCGACGTGGCGCGGTTCGCTGCCGAAGGCGAAGTTCTGCGACGTCTCGTCGGCGACGTACTGCCAGAGCTTCCAGCCGCGGGTCGCCCATGCCACGGGAAGGCGCGGCGTCTCACGGTAATCGGCGAGCCACAGTTCGCAGCGCGCCAGGATCGAGCCCGGGCGGATGCTGGCGCCGAGGCTGATGCGGCGGCGGCCGTAGATCTCGCCGTCGGCCCAGGCGGGATGGCTATAGAGCATCGGCAGCCGTCCGGTGGCCTTCTCCACGGCCAGCACGAAGGCCTCGGCCTGGTCGAGCCGCATCGTGTTGCGCGGGTTGGCGTCGTTCGGTTCGAGGTCGAGCGCCATGACGGTCTGCGGGCCGGGCTGGCAGGCCGACAGGAACGAGGCCGCCTGCTGCTCGCCGGAAAACTGGCGCGTGCCGAAATGGTAGCCGCCCCACAGGAGGCCGGCCGCCTCGGCCTGGCGCCGTCGCGGCGTGTAGGACGGATCGAGCCAGTCGCCGCCTTCGCTCACCTTGTGGATGACGGCCAGGATGTTGCTGCGGCGGACCGAGGCGAAGCTGGTGACCTTCACGTTGTGGCTGATGTCGATCACCGCATCGAGGCCGGGCCGTGTCTGGCCCGACGTCGAGGCCGTCGGCTGGGTCGTCGGCTGGCCGCCGCAGCCGGCCAGCGCCGGCAGGGCGAGGCCGCCCGCCAGCATGCTTCTGCGTGAGATCATCGAGGGGAGTCCTATTTCGCTTTCTTCAGCACGTTGGTAGCGGCGACCGAAACGCCGGCACGATTCTCGGTATAGAAGAGTTCGAGCGTGCCGTCGTCGAGCAACGTGCCGTCGATGGCGGAACCGCCCTGCCCGATCATGCGCACGCGCTTCCCGTCCGCCCCGATGACGCCGATGATCGGCTCGGCCTTCGATTCCGAGGACAGCGTTCCCCAGAAGCGGCCCTCGTCCTGGCCGTCGATCCGCACCGTGATCTTGAGCTCGACCAGGCGATTGCCATCGACGATCACCGACGGCGCGGTCACCGGAAAGTGAGCCGGCAGGCCGCTCACGATGCTCTTGTTGGTTCCCGTCCACGTGCCCGTCATGTCCGGCCCGGCCGGCTGGGCGACCGCGATGCCGGCGGCACAGGCGAGGGAAAGGCCGAGGGGAAGCAGGAGGGAGACACCACGCATGGCTTTTTCCTTCGAGGTTGTCGGGGGCCGCATCATGCCCAAACATCGGCCCGCGTAAAGCCGGGCCATCGTCGCGGCAGTCGACAGGCGGAGCAGCCGCGCGCAATACTGGCCGCAATGGATTACGACTTCATCGTCGTCGGCGCCGGTTCGGCGGGCGCCGTCGTTGCCAACAGGCTGTCGGCCGACCCGCGCCACAAGGTGCTGCTGCTGGAAGCCGGGCCCGCCGGCCATCCCTGGACCCGCATTCCCGTCGGCTATTCGAGGTTGATCACCAACCCTTCCGTCAACTGGCTCTACAGTTCCGAGCCCGAGCCCAGCACCAACGGCCGCCGCATCCCCGTACCGCGCGGAAAACTGCTCGGCGGCTCGAGCGCCATCAACGGCCTCGCCTTCGTGCGCGGCCAGGCGCAGGACTTCGACACCTGGGCGCAGATGGGCAACCAGGGCTGGGCCTACGAGGACGTGCTCCCCTTCTTCAAGCGCATGGAGAGCTATGACGAAGGCGACGAGCGCTTTCGTGGGCGCTCCGGGCCGCTGAAGGTGACCAATCCCGCGCCGGCCAGTCCGCTCTACGCCACGGTGATCAAGGCGGCCGGCGAAGTCGGGATCCCGCACAATCCCGATTACAACGGGGCCAGGCAGGACGGCATCGCCATGAGCCAGGCCACGATCGCCTCGGGCTGGCGCATGAGCACGGCGCGCTGTTACCTCGATCCGGCGAAGCAACGCCCCAACCTGCGGATCGAGACCGGCGCGCTGGCCGAACGGCTGCTGCTCGACGGCAAACGCTGCACCGGCGTGCGCTATTCGGTCGGTGGCGAGTCGCGCGAGGCGCGGGCGGCCCGCGCCGTCGTGGTGAGCGGCGGATCGATCAACTCGCCGCAGCTCCTCGAACTGTCGGGCATCGGCCAGCCGGACCGGCTGCGTGCGCTGGGCATCGAGGTGCGCCACGCGCTGCCGGGCGTCGGCGAGAACCTGCGCGAGCATTATGCGCCGCGCACGCGATGGACCATCGGCCAGCGCGGCGTCACCTTCAACGATCGCGGCCGCGGCCTCGGACTGGTGCACCAGGCGCTGCGCTGGGCGCTGAACCGCGACAGTCTCCTGTCGATGGTCGGCGCGCCGCTGCGCGCCTTCGTGCGCTCACGCGACGGGCTCGAGGCGCCCGACCTGCTGCTGGGCTGGGTCCCGATGTTCACCGAGCCGGGGCCGCGCGGGCCGCGGATCGCCCGGCAGTCGGGCATGTCCTGCTACGCCCATCCGATGCGGCCCGAGAGCAAGGGCACCATCCACATCGTCTCGACCGATCCGAAGCGGCCGCCGGAGATCCGCTACAATTTCCTGTCGGCGCCGGTCGACGGCGAGCTGACGGTACGCGCCGTGCGCATCGCGCGCGCCATCATGACCGCGCCGGCGATGGCGCCGCTGCAGGTGGCCGAGATCGCGCCGGGACCGGGCGGCAACAGCGACGACGAGATCCTCGACTGGGTGCGCCGGGCCGCCGAGACGACCTATCACCCGGTGGGGACGTGCAAGATGGGCTCCGACCCCATGGCCGTGGTCGATGCACGGCTGCGCGTCCATGGCATCGAAGGGCTGCGCATCGCCGACGCCTCGATCATGCCGACGCTGACTTCCGGCAACACCAACGCGCCCTCGATCATGATCGGCGAGAAGGCCGCGGACATGGTGCTGGAGGGCTGAGCGTAGCTCAGCCCTGGGAGCGTCAGGACATCGCAAGGCGATGTCCGGGAGCGCCGAAGAAAGAACGACCAGTCATGACCCCTCCGTCGCGTAAGACGCGACACCTCCCCATTTGAATGGGGAGGTGAGTGACTAACGTCCGCGGAAAGCCCGCGCGAGCTGGTCGGTGAGCGGCTTGACGAGGAACGACGCCACGGTGCGGGGCGTGGTCTCGATGAAGGCTTCGACCGGCATGCCGGCCAGAAGCTGCAGTCCCTGGAGGCTGGCGAGCCCGCTTTCGGCAACACGGATGCGCACCGAGTAATACGGCTCGGTCGCCTTGTCCTCCTGCGTGACGTCGGCGCCGATATGGATCACCTCGCCATCGACCTCGGGAGTCGTGCGCTGGTTGAAGGCGGCGAAGCGCAGGACGGCGTGCTGCCCGACATGGATCTGGTCGATGTCCTGCGGCGCCACCTTGGCGTCGACGATCAGCGTGTCGGAGTCCGGCACGATCAGCATGAGCGGTTCGCCGGCCTGGATCACGCCGCCAACGGTGTGGACGTTTCGCTGGAACACCCTGCCGGCCTGCGGCGATACGAGATCGATGCGCTTCAGCTGATCCTCGGCGGCGACGCGGCGCTCGCTCATCTCCGACTTCTTGGCGCGGATCTCGGCCAGTTCCTTGCCGACCTCGGAGGCAAGATCCTGGTCGATCTGGTGGATCTTGAGTTCCAGCTCGGCGATGCGCCCGCGGCTCTGCGCCAGGGCGGCGATCAGGGCGGAGCGCTCGCCTTCCATGCGGGCGGAATCGCGCTCGAGCGTGGTGACGCGGCTGATCGGCACGAGATTCTGCTTCCAGAGCACGCGAACGCCCTCCAGTTCCTGCGCCAGCAGCTTCAGTTCCTTGCCCTTGGCGGCTTCCTGCGCCTCCGTGCCTTCGATCTGCAGATTGAGCTGCTTGATCTGCTCCCTGAGCTGAGCCTTCTGGCCATCGCGCGCCGTGCGGCGCATCTCGAACAGTCTCTGTTCTCCGGTCATCAGGCGGGCGATCTCGGGGTCGCTCGCCCGCGAGGTGAGTTCGGGCGGGAACTCGACGACCTTGTCATTGTCCCGCTCCGCCTCGAAGCGAGCCTGGCGCGCCGCCATTTCCTCCAGCGCCTTGGTCACGATACCGAGATTGGCCTTGGCCTGCGTCCCGTCGAGCCGGACAACCACGTCGCCCTGCTTCACCCGGTCGCCTTCCTTGACCAGCAGCTCACCCACGACGCCGCCGGTCGGGTGCTGGATCTTCTTGACGTTGGTGTCGACCACCAGCTTGCCGGGCGCGATCACGGCGCCGGACAGCTGGGTCGTGGCGGCCCATCCCCCGACCCCGAAGACGAGGACGAAGCAGGACACGAGGCCGATCATGAGAGGCTTCCGGGTCATGGCCGTGACCGGCGTGGGCTGGTTCTGCGTCATGACGGCTCGCGCGTGCGCACCACCGGCGCACGAAGGGGCGTGGGCACGGCGGCGACGGCCGGTGCACCCGGCGGTCTCGGCGGTCCCGCCGGCGGCGACGCGGCCTTCAGCGTCTCCTTCAGCACGGCATCCTTTGGCCCGAACGCGTGCTGCCGGCCGCCCCGCATCACGAGGAGCTGGTCGACAGCCGCCAGGGCGCTCGGCCGATGGGCGATCACGATGGCAATGCCTCCGCGTGCCCGCACCGACATGATGGCCTTGGTCAGCGCCTCCTCGCCGTCATGGTCGAGGCTCGAATTGGGCTCGTCGAGCACCACGAGGAAGGGATCGCCATAGAGCGCACGCGCCAGGCCGACCCGCTGGCGCTGTCCCGCCGACAGGGCGGTGCCACCCTCGCCCATCTCGGTCTCATAGCCGTTCGGCAGGCCGAGGATCAGCTCGTGGACACCGGCGGCCTGCGCCGCCGCGATCACCTTCGCAGGGTCCGGCTCCGGCTCCAGCCGGGCGATGTTCTGCGCGACCGTGCCGGAGAACAGCTCCATGTCCTGCGGCAGGTAGCCGATATGCTCGCCCAGCGCCTCGGACGACCATTGGTCGAGCGTCGCCCCATCGATCCGGACCTTGCCGGTGACGGGCCGCCAGACGCCGACGAGGGTCCGGGCCAGAGACGACTTGCCCGAGGCGCTGGGGCCGATGATCCCCAACCCCTGGCCGGCCTTCAGGCCGAACGCGACGTCACGGGCCACCAGCACGTTCAGGCCCGGCGGTGCCACGCTGACCATTTCGACCGACAGCGACGTCTTGGGCTTGGGCAGCTGCATGACGTCGCGGTCGTCGGGAATCCGGGCCAGCAGGTTGTTGAGCCGGTGCCAGCTCTGGCGGGCCGAGACGAAGACGCGCCACTGGGCGATCACCTGCTCGACCGGCGCGAGCGCCCGGGCCGAGAGGATGGAGCCGGCGATGATGATGCCGGCCGTCGCCTGTCCCTTGATAACGAGGTAGGCGCCGACCGCCAGCACCGCCGATTGCAGCGCCATGCGCAACGCGCGGGAGAAGCTGCCCATGCCGCCCGTGATGTCGCCCGCCCGCTGATGGGCCTCGACGTAACGTCGTCCGTACTCCGACCACTGCCGGGCGAAGCGGCCGACCATGCCCATCGCATGCAGGACCTCCGAATTGCGGCGGCTGGCTTCGGCGAGGCTGGTGCGCCGGCTGGAGAGCGACGAGACCTCGATCGACGGCTGGCGGACCTTGACCTCGGTGATGAAGGTGATGACGACCAGGATGAGGGCTCCGACCGTCGCGGTGAGGCCGATCAGCGGATGGAACAGGTAGCAGATGCCGAGATAGAGCGGCATCCAGGGCAGGTCGAACAGCGCGGGCGGACCGCTACCGGACATGAAATTCCGGATTTGTTCGAGGTCCCGGACAGGTTCGAACCCGTTCATCTGCGGTGCCCGGAGCGGCAGCTTGACCAGCAGGTAATAGACTCGGCGGTCCAGCGTCTCGGCAAACCCGCCGGCGATCCGGATGAGGACCCGATTGCGCACGATGTCCAGGATGGCCTGGAAGCCGTAGAGGCCGAGGGCCAGGATGCAGAGCGCGACCAGGGTGGGGACGCTGCGGCTCGGCAGCACCCGGTCGTAGACCTGGAGCATGAAAAACGAGCCGGTGAGATACAGAACGTTGAGGATGGCGGTAAACAGCGCTACCCCGAGATAGGAGCTGCGGCATGACCTCAACGCCTCGGCCAGTTCGGTACGTGGCGATCCAGCTGGCGAAGCGGCACGCGTCATATTGCTCGTCACGTCCCTAGTCGACCGCCCTTGCCGTCCCCGGACGGCGGGCCGCGGAGACCCCTAGCATCCAGGAAGCGCGACTGTCTCTCCCTTTGGGACCCGGAAGGCCACTTTTGACGGAAAATTAACCATTCCTATACATGGGCAATGACAGACCTTACCTAGGAGTGGATGGCTTGAGGTTGCGGTGCATCCAATCGTCGACCATCTTCAGGCCGCCGCATATTCCGTGCGACTGCCCCTGAGAGTTCAAACTAAGCAGACGGAAACGGTCAGCATGCCTTCAGCGCCCCCGGTCGGAGTGGTGATTGCCAATTATAACAATGGCGCCTTCGTGGGACGCGCGATCGAGTCGGTCGCCCGCCAGTCCTGGCGTCGCTTGCACACCATCATCGTCGACGACGCCTCGACCGACAATTCCGACGAGGAGATCCGCAAGTGCCTGGAGCGTCTCGGCGATTCCAGGTTCGACTATGTTCGCCTCGACGCCAATGTCGGCCAGACCGGTGCGATCAAGCGCGGCCTCGCGCAACTGGACACGCCGTTCGTTGGCTTCCTCGATTCCGACGACATGTGGTATGAAAATTTCATCGAGCGGCATCTTTGCGTTCACATGAACGCGGACTTCCCCGTCGCCCTCACCTACTGTGATTCCCATATCATCGACGCCGCCGACCATCTGCTGGCCGGCACTGCCTGGTGGTTCGAGCATGGCAGTACGGCCAACAAGACCTTCGAATCGGCGGTCGTGCCGACGGTCGACGCCACGACCGGCGAATTTTCCTTTCTGCGGAACGGCCGGCTGACCCTCCATCCGCACTGGACGCCATTGAGCGCCACGAACAGCATGGCCAGCATGATGTTCCGCCGCAGCTTCGTGGACCTCGTGCTCGTCGTACCGGACAGCGATCTCAGGCTCTATCTCGACTACTACCTGTCGACCTTCGCCGGACTGCTGACAGGGTCTATCGCCATTCACGATGCGCTCTATGCCTACCGCATGCATGGCGCCAACAAGCATTCGAACGCCTCGGTCATGGGCGGAGCCTACAATTCCTCGACGAAGGACTGGGGTCCGATCAGCAACCATATCCTGCAACTGGTCCAGCGTGTCCTCGACGAAGAAGCCACCTCGATCCGGGCCGCCTTCGGCGACTGGCGTCACGCCAATTCGAAGGCGCTGGTGAAGCGCGCGCTCGATGCCCGCTCGCCCGGCAGCCGGGGTGCATGGATCCGCTTCCTCGACTCGCTGTCGATGAGAGCGCAGACGCTGATGAGCAACGGTCGTTCGGTTCTGGCTGGGCGACGATAGCACCGAGAGCACTGGAAGCGGCGTGACACGAACAAGCCCTGCCAGCGCTGTCTTCGTCGGCACGGCCCGCGACTGCGCCCGCTGGCTGCCGGACGTTCTGGGAAATCTCGCGCGGCTGGCGCGGCTCTATGAGCGAACCGCCTTCATCTTCACCGTCAGCGATACAACCGACTCCACGGCGGCGCTGTTGCGGGATTGGATGGTGAACAGACGGGGCAGAGTGATCGACCTCGGCGATCTGGCTACGCGGCTCAGGCTGCGGACCGAACGGATTGCACACGCGCGCAATGCCGGCCTCGACGCGGTTCGCGGCTCGCCATGGGCCGGATACCGTCATCTTGTCGTGGCAGATCTCGACGACGTTCTCGCTGCGCCCCTCGACGTCGAGTCCTGCGCCCGGGCAGCCGGCTGGATCGAGGCTTCGCCAGACCGCGCCGCCGTTTTCGCCAGCGCGGCACCACGCTACTATGACATATGGGCGCTGAGGCACCCGACCTGGAGCCCGCACGATTGTTGGCATCGAATATGGGAGCGCCATGCCGCGGAGTCGTTCGAAGCCGCCAAGTTCCGCGAGGTCTTTGCCCGCCAGATTGCATTGCCGCGGCAGATGCGACCGATCGAAGTCAGCTCGGCTTTTGGCGGACTGGCGCTATACCGAATGTCCTACGCCTTGAACTCCACCTATGCCGGTCTCGACGCGCAGGGCCGCGAGGTCTCCGAGCATGTTGCGTTCAACGAGGCGATCGGACGCGCCGGCGGCCGCCTGCATGTCTTTCCCGAACTGCAGGTGCAGGCGCCGCAGCAGCATCTCTACAACGCTGACGAGTTCGATTTTCGATGGCGTGCCATGATGCGGCTGCGCGAGACCGTCGAGCGCTATCGTCCAGCCTGGCGCGCGTTGAACGACCGGCCATGAAGACGCTCATCGTCGACCCGGCCCTCCATTCCCACGGCGGACATCACTATGCCGCGGTCGACCGGCTCCAGGCCGAACTCTCCCGTCTCGGGATCGACGCGCCTTGCCTCGGCTCTGCCGTCGCTCACCCTGACGTCATACGAGCCCTCGACTGTACGGCAGCCTTCACCTGCCCTGTCTACGGCCGCGACTATGCCAGTGCCGGGGAGTTCGCGGTCCGCGTCGCCCAAACGAGCCGCGAACTGTCGCGCGCCCTGCAGCACCTTGGCGTATGGCCCGACATCCTGATCCTCCCCTGCTGCGACCACGTACTGGCGGCCTCGGTAGCTCGCGTGTTGCGGCAGAATCCGATGAAGCGCCCACCGCACGTTCTGATGTGGCTGCTCTACGGTCCGCACCACCGGCTCGCGCCGGACAATCCCGCAGCCATCCCCTTCCACGACGATGCTCGTCGCGCCTTCATCGCCCTGCTCAAAGCCGTCGGCGACCGCCGGCACCTCGCCGCCTACGGCGAAACCGAAGCAATGGCCGCCTTCTATCGCCGGCTGCTGCCCTTCGACGTAACCGTCGCTCCCGGCGCCGGCATTCCCTTGCCCGCCGCAGCCGCCGAATCGCCGTCGGACCCGTCCGACCATCCCCGTTTGACGATCGCCGGCTTTACCAATCGCTCGAAAGGGTATCGCCTGCTGCCCGAGGCGATCCCGCGGCTGCTCGAGCGTCACGCGACGTCGCGCTTTACCGTTCACGGCATCGTCGCAGGATCGGATGCCGAGGACGACAGCTGGATCTTCGACGATCTCGAGAGGCTGGGGCCACGCGTCGACATTCGCCGAGGCGTGCTGTCCGACGAAGACTATGTCGAACTGCTGTCGCGCACTGACCTGCTTCTGCTTCCCTACGATCCCGAGGCTTACAGCGCGCGCGGCTCGGCGATGTCCAACGAGGCACGAAGGATGGGCATTCCCATTGTGGCGCCTGCCGATTGCGCCTTCGCCTGGCCTGCCTTCGCAGAGGGCCATGGTGTTGCCATGTCCCGCTACAGCCCGGATGGGCTCGCCGAGGCGACGGTCAATGCTCTTGACCGGCTCGATGCCCTGAAGGTCCAGGCCTCGGCCGTTGCCGTCACGACGAAGGACCCGCTGAACGGCATTCTGGAAGCCACCGTCGAGGCCGCTCACGCGCGTCCGCACCACGGCGCCGCCGGCACCCTGCGCCGGCTGCTAGGGTTTGCCTCTTAGGCCGAGCGACGCCAGGTAGCTCCAGCGCACCGTGCCGTTACGGTATCGGATGCCCTCGAGATACTGCGCGACGGCACGGTCGATCACTTCCGGCGAAGGCTTCTCCTTCGTGGCGCCGTCGGCGTAGGCCACGATCTCCTTCCAGCCCTCGGGGCGCGGGATCGATACGATGGTCGACGGCGTATCGAGATTCTTGTAGGTCCAGAACGACCAGCCGATTCCGTGCATCTCGTGCAGGCGGCGGAACTCCGAGTTCCATTCGTCCGTGAGTTCGCCGGTCTCGCCGAGGAACAGAGGCACATCGTAGAGGTTGGCGAAGTTCAGGTGTCGCTGGATCGAGTCGCGCTTCGTCGAAGCCCAGAACGAGTGATAGGTGTAGGCGAGGTTCTTCGCGAAGGGCGGGCCGAACATGGCGAAGCTCGAACTCCATTGGCCGCCGGCCAGGATCACGATGCGCTCGGGATCGACCTCGCGGATCGCCGCCGTCGCGCGCTTGTAGAACGGCTCCAGCCGCGCGTTCAGCGTCGCCACGTCGTGATAGGGCGCGATCGGCTCGTTCAGGATGTCGTAGCCCAGGATCGCGGAATTGCCGCGATAGCGTTGCGCCACGGCCCGCCACAGCTTGACCGTGAGATCGCGATGGCGCGGCACGTAGAACATCAGCGGGTAGCCCGGCCCGTCATCGTGGTTGATGCCGGTCTGGCCGCCCGGCGCGGCGTGCAGGTCGGGAATCACGTAAAGCCCGGCGGCGGCGGCCCAGCCGACCACCCGGTCGAGCAGCGACCAGCCCTCGCCGCCGATCTCGCCGTCGGCGGTCATGAACAGCCGCCAGTGCAGCGGCACGCGCACCATGTTGAAGCCGACCGACTTGATGAAGCGGATGTCGTCCTCGGTCACGTAGGTGTCACGATACTGTCGCCAGAACTGCGCCGCGCGCTCCGGTCCCAGCAGGCGATCGAAGGCGCCGTAGATCTGGCGCGGCGACTTCGCGACCTCGAACTTGAACATGTAGCCCTCGGGCATCAGCCAGTTGCCGAGGCTTATTCCCTTGAGGCGCAGGATGCGGCCGTCGGGTTCGACGAAGTTCCGGCCCTCGATGCGCACCAATGCCTCGGCATGAGCGGGCGAGGCGAGACCGAATAACATCAGGAGAGCGACGAGGAGGCGCATGACGGGACTGTAGCAGGACACTAAGGTTCGTCCCGTCATGATTCTCGCTTCCCTCCTGCTGCCGATCGCGGTGGCCGCCATCGTCTTCCTGGTCCAGCGCGTCCGCCTGCCGGTCTTTCTCGCGATCATCGGCACGGTCGTGGTCTATGGCATCGCCGCCGACATGACCTTCCAGTCGGTCGGAAAGGCGTTCGGGCTGGGCTTCACGACGGCACTCGAGCAGACCGGCCTGCTGGTCGTCGCGGGCGCGCTGGTCAGCGGCCTGGTGCTGCGCACGCCGCTCGGCACCGGCACGTCCGCCGCTGCAGGTGTGATTGCGGGACTGGGGGCCTCCGCTTCGGCCGGGCTGGCACTCCTGCAGCCCGCCGGGCAGGACGCGCCGCGGCGCGCGCTCGGTCTGGCGCTCACCCTGCTCGCCGTCGCCGCGCTCATGGCGCCCTCGCCTCTCGCGGTCGCTGCGGCTTCGGTCATGAAGGCCGACATCCGCACGGAATTCATGATCGCCCTGCCGGTCGCGGCGGTCGCCGTGGCCCTGGGCTGGTGGCACGTGGCGCGGCAGGTCCCCTCGCAGCCGGCCGAAGGACAGCTCTCCTGGGCGTGGCTGTGCGTGGGTATCCCGCTCGTGCTGCTGGTCCTGCAGTCGGTGGCGCAGATGCCCAGCGAACCCCTGGGCAAGGGCGGCGCGCGTGAATTCTACATCGGCATCTCCAAGCCGCTGATGCTGACGGCCATCGCCGTCACTCTGGCGATCGTGCTTGCCCGCCGCTGGGAGCCTTCGGTCCTGGCCGGCCGCTCCTGGGCGCCGCTGCTGCTGGCGGTGGGTGCATCGGGCGGGCTGGCCCGTGTCTTCGACGAGACCGGCATGTCGGAGCTGCTGGCCGAATATGCGCTCCATCCGCGCTACGGCGTTCTGACGCCCTTCCTGGCGGCCGCCATCGTGAAGACGATGCAGGGCAACTCGCTCACCGCCGTGCTCACCGCCTCGGGCATGGTCGAGCCGATGCTGCCGGCGCTCGGCCTCGACAGCGCCTCGGGCCGTGCCATCGCGGCAGCGGCCGTTGGCGCGGGCTCGATGGCGATCTGCCACGTCAACGACCCCTTCTTCTGGATCGCCGCGCACATGGGCCGCCTGTCGCCCGGTCGCGCGCTCTACGTGATCTCGCTGGGCAGCGCCGTCATGGCGATCGGCGCCCTGGTCGTGATCGCGGCGATCCGGCAGTTCATTTAAGCGCGACGGACTGAAACCTCATTCCCCCAAAACCCGTCGTCCTGAGCGGAGCGCTGCAGGCGCGTAGTCGAAGGACCTCTTTTCGTTTCGACACATCGTGCATTGGAAAAGAGGTCCTTCGACTGCGCCGCCCTACGGGCGGCTCCGCTCAGGACGACGGAAACTGTTAGACCAACCCCTCCTCGCGGGCCTTGATCTGCAGGGCGAGGTAGCGGGAGTAGATGCGGCACTGGGCCAGGCTGCCGGCGATGAACCAGAGGCCGGGCTGCGGCGTCGGCTTGAACATGTTGGCGAGTTCGCCGCCGGCATCGAAGCCCCAGACCGGGCCGATCCGGTCGGCCACCTTGTCGCCGAGGAAGGCGCGCACCGTCTCCTGCTGGTTCTCGTAGCCGGTGGCGACGACCACCAACTCGGCCTCGCGCAGCGTGCCGTCCTTCAGGCGCACGCC
This sequence comes from Rhodospirillales bacterium, assembly GCA_947466085.1. Classification (GTDB taxonomy): domain Bacteria; phylum Pseudomonadota; class Alphaproteobacteria; order Reyranellales; family Reyranellaceae; genus Reyranella. The sequence goes on along the minus strand of CANIEC010000064.1, from coordinate 5,566 downwards.
GCCGGCCTCAAACCGGTCGATGTCGTCGTACTGCAGCAGCTTGATGCGCCCATCGACGATCATGTCGGAGCAGCCGACGTTGAAGTAGTAACCGCCGCCGCGGCGCAGATACATCATCTGGAAGCCGGTATCGTCCTCGCCGTAGGTCAGGCGGAAGCCGCGCTTCTCCAGCCCCGACAGGAGATCGCGGTCAACGCGGCGCATCTCGGCGGTCGAGAGCTGGTAGGCGCGCTGCAGCACCGGATAGGGCGAGGCGGCGGCCAGCAGGTCGCAATCCTCGAACGGCAGGCCCTCGGTGTAGATCGCATAGACCTTCTGCGCCTCGCGGATCGACACGACATAGGTCGGGCTGCGCTGCACCATCGTCACGTCGGCGCCGCTGGCGCAGAGATCCTGCGCCACGTCGTGACCGCTGTTGCCGGTGCCGACCACGATCGCCTTGCGGCCCTTCCAGTCCGCGCCGTTGGTGTAGGCGCCGGAATGCATCACCGTACCGGCGAACGTGTCGAGGCCCGGCAGCGACGGCTCGATCGGAATGGCGCTCACGCCGGTGGCGAAGACGACGTGGCGCGGATGAAGCACGCGCTCCGTCCCGTCGCCGCGCTTCAAGGTCACCGTCCAGCGTTGCGTGGTCTCGTCGTAGCTGCCCGAGGTGAGCTGCGTGTCGGTCCAGTAGTTGAGGTCGAGGGTCTCGACATAGGACTCGAACCAGTTCGCCAGCTTATCCTTGGGAATGAACACCGGAAAGGTCGAGGGGAAGGGCATCAGCGGCAGGTGATTGACGTGCACCTCGTTGTGCAACGTGAGCGAATGATAGCGCCGCCGCCAGTTGTCGCCGATCCTCTGATGCCGATCGACGATCAGCGTATCGACGCCCAGTGCCCGCAGGCGGGCGGCGGTCGCGAGACCCGCCTGGCCGCCACCGACCACGAGCACGGCGGGATCGCGATCCTCGTAGGCCTGCGCCTTCACCCGCTGGTCGAGCCAGTTGGCGCCGCCGAAGTCGCGGCTGTAGCGCTCGGCGTCGCTCAGCTCACGCAGCTTCCCGTCGGGCCAGCCGTGCAGCTCCTCGAGCGTGGTGAGCAACGACCAGGCCCGCCACTCGCCACCGGCCTCGACGAGGCGTACGACGGCGTTGGCATGGCCAAAGGCGGTCTCGAACCCGAAGATCGCCTCGATGCAGTCGATGCCGGCCCGCTTCGCGCGACGCGGCGGCGTGCGCGCGCCGGGGATCTCCACATCCTTCGCGGCGGTGCGCGCCAGCACCGGCGCCAGCGCCGCCTCGATCGCCGCCCGCCCGGAATGGGTGACGACGTCCCAGGTGAAGGCCAGGACGTCACGCCAATGCCCGTCGGGCATGAACGTCGCCGCGACGGAAGCGGCATCCTGCGCCTGAAGCGCTGCCCCGAACGAATCGAGCCAGCGCGCGGCGATCTCTCCGGTCTCGTCCGGAACTTCGGCAAACTGTACGGACATCAAAACTACTCCCGAGGAAAATCAGTCGAGCTTCACGCCCGAGGCCTTGACCGCGGGCTCCCAGATCTTGCGGTCCTCGGCCAGGAACTGGTCGAACCCGGCCCGGCCGGGCGGTGGCATGTCGAGGCCGAGATCGTCGTTCCAGCGCTTCTGGATGTCGGCCGACTTCAGCGCCTCGGCGATCGCGGTCTCGAGCCGCGCGAGGATCGGCTCCGGCGTACCGGCCGGCGCGCCGATCCCGTACCACGAGGTGGCGACATAGCCCGGCACCGTCTCGGCGATGGCCGGAATGTCGGGCGCTGCCTTGGAGCGCTGGGCCGAGGTGACGCCCAGCCCCTTGAGCTTCCCGGCGCGGACCTGCGGCAGCATGGACGGCATGTTGGCGAACATCATGTTCACGATGCCGGCCATCAGGTCGGAATAGACCGGCCCGGCGCCCTTGTAGGGGACATGGATGATGTCGACGTCGGCCATCTTCTTGAACAGCTCGCCGCTCAGGTGCAGCGACGTGCCGGGGCCCGACGAGGCAAAGGCATACTTGCCCGGCTCCTTCTTGCAGAGCGCGATCAGCTCCGCGACGTTGTTGGCCGGCAGCGACGGCGTCACACCCAGCAGGTTGGCGAGGATGGCCACGCGCGAGACCGCCACGATGTCCTTGTCCGGATTGTAGGGCAGCCTCGTGTAGAGCATCGGGTTCAGCGTATGGCTGGCCACCGAGATGAGGCCGATCGTGTAGCCGTCGGGCGCCGCCCGCGCGAGTTCGACGGTACCGATGTTGCCGCCCGCCCCGCCCTTGTTATCGACCACGAAGGTCTGGCCGAGGCTCTTGGAAAGCTGATCGCACATCAGCCGGCTGACCGTGTCGGTGCCACCGCCGGGCGCGAAGGGACAGATGAACTTCACGGTCTTGTTGGGCCACGTTCCCTGGCCCAGCGCGACGGCGGGAACGATCGAAGGCGCGGCTAGAGCCGCGATCAGCAGGCTACGTCTCTTCATGGCATTTCCCTGATTTTCTATTTTTTGCTTTTCGAACACCTGAACGTAACGTCCTTCGGTAATCTGTCCAGATGACAGAGCCGCAAAGCGTACAGGCGTATATCGATCAGACGCCGTCATGGCCCGACGGGACCCCGACCCCCAGCGTGCCGATGACCCGGATGCAGTGGCGCATCTGGACACTCGCCACCGCCGGCAAGTTCTTCGAAGGCAAGGTCGTGTTCATGACCGGCGTCGCCCTGCCGCTGATCGTCGAGGAGTTCGCCCTCTCGGCCGTCGGCAAGGGGCTCGTGAGCGCTGCCACCCTGGCGGGCATCATGATCGGCGCCGTGGCGCTGGGCGGGCTGGCCGACACCTACGGACGGCGCCGCATGTTCGTGATCGAGATGCTGGTCTTCGTCATCTTCCTGGCCGGCCTGACCATGGCGCCGAGCTTCGGCTGGCTGGTCTTCTTCCTGTTCGGTGTCGGCGTGGCCCTGGGCTGCGACTATCCGACCGCGCATCTCGTGATCTCCGAGAGCATTCCCAGTCGCGACCGCGGCAAGCTGGTTCTGGCCGCCTTCGCCTTCCAGGCGATCGGCGCGCTGGTCGGCACGGCGCTGGGCTTCGTGATCCTGACCCTGGATCCCTCGCTGGATGCCTGGCGCTGGATGTATGGCATCGTGATCGTGCCTGCCGCGTTCGTCGTGGTCGCCCGCCTGTTCGTGAGCGACAGCGGCCAGTGGCTGATGAGCCGTGGCCGCCGCGCCGAGGCCGAGCGCGAACTGTGGCGCCTGCTGAAGCGAGAGCCGCAATATCCCAAGCAGGTGCGACTGGCCGAGTTCGCCGACGCTCCCCACCGCAGCCACCACCGGCACGGCCGCTGGAGCGAACTCTTCGACCGGAAGAACCGGCGCGCCACCATCCTCGCCTCGGTGCCCTGGTTCCTGCAGGACCTCGGGACCTACGGCATCGGCATCTTCACGCCGACCATCCTTTCCCGCGCGTTCGGTCACGAGGTCAGCAACGCCCATAACGTGTCGGCCATCATCGCCCGCGACCTCGAGGGTGCGAAGGGAGCGGCGCTGGTGGATACGCTGCTGATCGTCGGCATCCTCGCCGCGGTGCTGATGTCCGACAAGGTCGGCCGGATCCGGCTCCAGGTGCTGGGCTTCCTCGGCTGCGCCATCGGGCTGGCGATGGCGGCGCTGCAGTCCCACGTCGAGGAGCCGGCGCGCACGATGCTGCTGTTCGGCGGCTTCATGCTGTTCAATTTCATGACCAACCTCGGGCCCAATTCGCAGACCTACCTGCTGGCCGGCGAGGTCTTCCCGACCCACATCCGCGGCAAGGGCGCGGGCTTCGCCGCCGCCTTCGCCAAGATCGGCGCCGTCCTGACGGCCTTCATCTTCCCGGTGATCCTGGCCGAAACCGGCACCGACGTCCTGCTGACCTGCCTCGTCTTCACCTCGCTGCTCGGCGCGCTGATCACCTGGTGGTTCCGCATCGAGACGGCAGGCGTCAATTTGGAGGAGATCGGGCGCTGAAACCCGCAGGCCGCGCTTCGCATGACGCGGCCCCGCGGGTACCTTCGGCAAAATGGACTCGCCGATCCGTGAACTGCTGCGCTCGCCCGACTTTCTCAGGCTGTGGCTGGTGGGCGCCTTCGCCAACGCGATGCGCTGGCTGGAGCTGCTGGCGTCGGGCCTGTTCGCCTGGGAAGTCACCCATTCCGCCTTCGCCGTCACGGTCGTGGTGGCGCTGCGGCAGATCCCCCAGCTCCTGTTCGGCGCCTTCGCGGGCGCCATTTCCGAGGCGGTGAACCGCAAACTGATCTTCATGCTGGCGCTGGTCGTGCCGGCGGTGATCTCGACCCTGCTCGCCACACTGGCCTTCACGGGCCATCTCGAAGTCTGGCACGTAGCCTTGGGCAACCTGGTCTCCGGGATCATGTGGTCGACCGAGATGTCGACGCGCCGGCGCATGGTCGGCGAGGTCGCGGGACCGCACCGCATCGTGAACGCCATCGCGCTCGACAGCGTCACCTCGGCCGCCACGCGCGCGGTGGGACCGCTGCTGGGCGGCATGGCCTTCGAGTGGCTGGGCATGAAGGGCGCCTACACCGTCACCGCCCTCGTTCAGTTCGCCGGCGCCTTCGCCATCGCCGGCCTCGCCCATGCACAAGTGACGCGGCGGCTCGACCTGCTGCGCATCCCGCACGAGGTCGCCGACGGGCTGCGCTTCGCCTGGACGCGGCCCACCATCCTGCTGGTGTTCGGCGTCACCATCGTCACCAATGCCTTCGCCTTCGCCTATTCCGGCCTCGTGGCACCTCTCGGCCAGGGCGAGTTCCACGTCTCGCCGGCGCTGGTCGGCCTACTGGCGGCCGGGGAACCGCTGGGCGCGCTGATGGGCGGTTCGCTGATCGCGGCGGGTCTCCTGCGCATGGACCGCCGCCTCGCCTTCGCCGGCGGCGCATCGCTGTTCATGGTCGCGCTCATCCTGATGGCGCTGTCGCCGTCCTATTGGCTCGCCTTCGCGCTGCTCGTGCTGGGCGGCTTCGGCACGGCGGGCTTCGGCAACATGCAGTCGACCCTGATGCTGACCGAGGCCCCGCCCGAGATGCGCAGCCGGCTGATGGGTGTCGTCACCGTCTGCATCGGCACGGGTCCGCTCGGCCAGCTCGCCGCGGGTGCGCTTTCCGATGGGCTCGGCACGCGCGGCGCGATCGTTGTCATGGCAGCGGTGGGCCTCGTTCTCACCGGGGCGATGGTGTTGGCGTTGCGCAGGAGGCCGCCGGTGCCGCCTGCGGCGTGACAGCTGCAGCGGACCGACCGACGCCGTGCAACGCCGGGAGGTCAGGCGCGTTGACCTTGGGCCGATGTGCTGCGCGTCCGCGGGACGGCCAGGGGATCTCACCATGAACATGTCGGCCGAAAGCATTCTCGTCATTCTCGTCGTGGGCATCGTGGCCGGCTGGCTGGCCGGCAAGGTCTTGCGCGGCACCGGGTTCGGACTGGTCGGCGATCTGCTGGTCGGCATTGCCGGCGCCCTGTTCGCGGGCCTGCTGTTTCCGCGACTCGGGATCAACCTGGGGGGCGGAATTCTCTCCCAG
>CANIEC010000063.1 GCA_947466085.1 Rhodospirillales bacterium | reverse complement strand
CTTTGCCGTGGCCTCAAGGTCGACGATGTCGCCCGCCGTCAGCGCGCCGGGCGTGACGATCCCGGCGACTGGAATCCGCCATCGAGGCCGCCTCTCGTTGTCCTCCAGCACCTCGGCCTGCGGGTAGTTGCGCAGCACGGCGTCACGCATGCGCTGCGCCGTCCGCCGGCTGACGCGGAATTCGTGCTCGATGTCGAGAAGGCTGATCCCCATGCGCGACCCTTGCATCGAGAGGGCGAGCTGCAGGACCCGGTCAGTGATTTCATATCTCATGGGGACCTCAGGAAGCGGCCATCCACTATAGGTTTGGGTGTCCACTTTTGACATGGTCCCATGCGAGATTATGGGGTGCTCCCGGACGGTCGACGACCGTCGGGGCAGAGGACAGAATCGTAGATCTCGGATCCTGGTTCTGGCGGCGGGCTAGTGGGACACTGCCTCGTGGAAAGCCAAATGAAACGGGGATCGGCAGTAGCGTCCCACTTGGCGCCAAGCCTTTGATATTCCGACCTTCTGCCGCTCCGCCCCTGGGCACCATTCGTTTTCAATGACTTAGCGGCTGCAGATCGTTCGAGTGCGAACGATTTTTGCAAATTCTGGCGCTGAGTTTTGCAAATCTCGTTCTGCTCTGGTCGACTTTTTGTCGTGTGCCCTTATTGCGCGGCGGGCACCGCTCTTCCGGGCCGCCTCGACGGTGTAGGGTCGCGAGCTTGCCGGACTGGAGTGACGCAGCGCGGCTGCGATATCGAGTTCGCTAAAGCCAGCGTCAGCTGCGCGCTTGCCGAGGCTCTTGCGGAGACCGTGAAAGGTAAGGCCGGGCCGCATGGTTTTGGCCTTCCCCAGGTAGCGCTTCAATTGATCAAGGACGCTGTCGAGACTGTCTCGGGTGTAAGGCTTCCCCAGACTGTTAACGACCACCCATTCGCTTGGCTTCTTGTCCGGCTCGTCGAGGATCGCCGTGAGCTTGCGTGCCTCAATGATTGAGAGCTCGTGGCCCGTTTTGCTCCGGGTGGTACCGATCATCCCGTCTGCGCGATCGCTAGCACGCAGTTCAACTACGTCCTTCTTTCGGAGCACCGCGTGGACGCCGAGTCTTTGGCACGCCGGCAGCGGCATTGCCGTCAGTCAGGCAGCGCGGCACGCCCCACCCCAGCACGACCGACAGGACCGACACCACCATGTTGGCCGGCCATCGGCCGCGCTTCTTATAGATCCGCTCCTGCAGGCCCAAGATGGGTGCTTGGTCGATGTCTGCCAGAGGCATCGAATCCATGGCCTTGCAGGCGTCGAAGGCCCGCTGATAGTCAATGCCCAAGTCGTTGCCTTGTTCTATGATCACGAACCTTTCTGGAGGAACGGACATGTTGAAGCTCTCTATGACATTCATGCTCGTAGTAGGTTTCGGCATCACCGGGGCGGTAGGCCAGGACTACGGCTCCGGGGCACCGCGAGGCCATTACAACAACGGTTACGGCCCTCAGCAGGCGCAGAGTTGGCCGCCCAACAATCAGTCTAGCTGGCCGCCCTACAATCAGCCTAACGGTCAACGCTATACGACGGTGACAGTGACTAACCGCGGTCAGAACGGATATCCAGACCAGGTCGTGCAGCAGCAGGTCCCCTGCGGCAGCCAGTATTATGACGGCTACCGTCAGCGCATTGCTCCTCAGTGCTAGTGCTTAGCTCTTTTTGACTTATTTCGCTGACTTGCCCGCCACTCCCACGCCCGCACGCAGCCATGGGCATGGCTTCATGGCGGAGGCGCTCGATTTCGCGACGCAGGCCAGCAGCCGCGCTATCTTCCGACGAAGTCTCCAAGACCTCCGTCCAAGTTAATCCGGCGCGCCGCACCATCCGGTCGGCAAGGCTTGCCGCATTTGCACGCTCACCCATCCCGCTAGATCCGAGCATGCCCAAAAGTTGAACGAGCCGCCCCATTTATCCCTGCAGGTCGAGACCAGGTGCGCGTGGCGGACTGTGGGAGCAGCTGCCGGTCTATGGAGGAAAGTTGTGCGCCCGGGAGAGTATTCCTGCCGAGGTCGTTGTGGGGGTGATGAAAAACCATTCTGCACGAGCATCCTGGCCGCGATGTAGACTAGTTAGGCACCCGTCAATCTCTGAAAAGGGACACGACCGCGACACCAAGTTCACGCGCTCGTTTCGCGCCATCCTTGTGTCCGGTCGGGTTAAACCGCTCGCGCTACCTGAACGCAGCCCGAACCTGAATGCCTACGCGGAGCGCTGGGTCAGATCGGTCAAGGAGGAGTGCCTGTCGAAGGTGATCCTGTTCGGCGAGCGCTCCTTGCGGCGGGCGCTGAGCAACTATGTTGACCACTTCCATGCCGAGCGGAATCACCAAGCGAAGGGCAACGTCCTGCTGTTTCCCCGGAACACGGACCGCGGCCGCGGGGGGCCGGTTCGCTGGTCGCGAGCGATTGGGCGGGCTCCTGCGCTACTATCATCTTGAGGCGGCGTGATGGTGCGTCGGTCGGGCCAATACTTTGACCATATGGGTCAAATACCTCGTGATTTCCTGACCGCGAAAAGGAACGGATTGATAACTAACGCGTTTGCTTCATCGGGGTACACCAATGGATACAAAGAAATGTGGCAGGCAATTGCGTATTACGGGGTGCTCGCGCTCGAGTCGGTGGTCGGCGTGTTCGGCATCCGGCTCTACGAGGAGCCGCGCTACGACGTAATTGATCGTCTCGCAGATCAAGTCGAGATCCGGCGATATGGGCCGCGTCTTGCAGCCCAAGTCGAGTTTCCGGCCGCCGGCGAGGCGGGCCGGAGCGCAGCCTTCCAACTGTTGTTTGCCTACATCGCTGGCGCCAACCGCACGGCGGCGTCCGGAAACGACAGGATTGCCATGACCGTGCCGGTCGAGGTGCACGACCGGGAACAGGTGGCAATGACCGTTCCGGTTCAGACCTCGCAGGCGAACGGGCTCGTGCGGATGAGGTTCTTCCTGCCGGCAAAATTCAGCCGCGAGAACGCGCCGACGCCTGTCGACGACCGGGTGCGGCTCGTCACGGCGCCCGCCGAGACGATCGCGGTCTTGCGATACGCCGGATCGGGGATCGACAGGGTGCAGCGCCAGGCCGAACTGACGGCGGCGCTTGCCCCATCGCCGTGGCGGCCGTCGGGTGAGCCCTACACGTTGAACTACGACGCCCCCTTCACGCTGCCTTTCCTGCGGCGAAATGAGGCCGCCGCCGCGGTCGAGAAGGCGTCCTGAGCGCGAGGGTAGTGGTCATGATCCTATTGGTGCTTCATTTCCATTAGGCCCTCGTTCTCCCGCCTCTCAGGCGAAGTGGCCCTGGCACTGCTGGCGTAACCGGCGGCCGCGCAGGATTCCACGGCCGGAGGCAGTCTGGCCGTACGCCTGTGCTTGGCATGCCACATCTTCGGACCCAACCAGAGCGCGGCCACCGACAGCGCGCCCAGCTTCCGGGAAATCGCCTCTCAGCCGAGCGCGACGGCGGAGTCGCTCGACCGCTACCTCTCCGTAGGGCACGCGCTCATGCCCGACTTCTTGCTCAACTCCCAAGAGCGCAACGCGCTGGTCGCCTACATCTTGAGCCTGCGCTAGCGCTGCGACCAGCCCCGCTGCAGCGTTGCCAGTTTCCTGATTGGCGTCCACGAGATGTCTGCGCTCTGTCGTGTGCCGCTGATCGCGTGGATACGCTCGTGGGGTGCGCGCGCCGCGGCGCACGAGCACTGGCTCTACGCGCTCTGCGTCATCGCGTGGCGGTTGAACGGCAGGGGCCGGGTAAAGCACATCGGCAGGCGGCGGCTGATTGCGCGGGTCCCGAGGCGAGCAGGTCACAGCGGTGTCTCTGTAGTAGGCATTGCAAGGAACAGAGAGGCGAGTCGCTCGGGATTGGCCCGCTCCGCTCAACCTTTGGGTTTCACGCTTTCGGCGAGAAAGACACGGGTCTCGGGACTGCGCCTCTCGTACTTGCTTTCCTTACACAGCCACAGCCCGCTAATACCCTATCGCGGCGCCATCGCTGCGCGGATCCGAGCCGCCGACGCGCAGGCCGCTGACCGGGTCCACGGTGATGCCGTGGGCGTGGCCTGCGAGTTCGTTCCAGGCGCCCCAGCGATTGATCATGTGGCCGCGTCGTTCGAGCTCGGCAATAGTCTCGGCCGGAATGCGTCCCTCAACGTGCAGCGTGTCGCGTGGCTCACCGATGGCGAAGCGGCCGGACAGGAAGCGTGGCGTCTCCAGCGCCTCCTGGATGTCCTGACCGTGGTCGATCAGGGCGAGATAGGTTTGCAGGTGGATCTGGGGCTGGCCGTCGGCGCCCATGCAGCCCACCACAGCCCACAGCCTGTCGTCGCGGAACGCCATCGAGGCGATTAGCGTGTGCAATGGCGTCTTGCCGGGCTCGACCCGGTTGGGGCTCTTGGGATCGAGCGAGAAATAGGCCGAGCGATTCTGTAAGACAACTCCGGTGCGACCCGCCACGACCGCGGCGCCGAAGCCGCCATAAAGGGAATGGATCATCGACACCGCATTGCCCTCGGCGTCGACCACGGCGATGTAGACCGTGTCACCGGCCAGGCTGCCGTAGGAGGGGATTTTGTCCCACGGCAAGGCTCGGGCCGGGTCCATCAGAGCGCGCCGCTCATCAGCATATTTCTTTGATATCAGGCGCTCCATCGGTACAGACGCGAAGCGTGGATCGGCGAGATGACGGTCGCGGTCGTGATAGGCAAGCTGCTTGGCCTGGACCATCAAATGCACATAGTCGGGGCCCAGAAAGGGCTTCTTGTGCATCTCCATTGGCTCAAGCAGGTTCAGCATCTCCAGCACAGCGAAGCCCTGCGTGGGTGCCGGCGTTTCGTAGATCGTGACGTCGCGGTAGCTGCCTTTCAGCGGTTCGCCCCAGCGCGCGTTCTGCGTCTTCAGGTCGTCCAGAGTAAAGAAGCCGTCGTTGGCTTTCGACCAACGCGCCAATTCGCCCGCTACTTCACCCTCATAGAAGCCGTGCCAGCCGTCACTGGCGATCGCCTCCAGGGTCCTTGCGAGATCGGAGTTGGTGAGAATCGCACCGTACTTCAGGAAGATGGCCGACGCTTCGGGGCTCTTCGCCAATTCCTCACGCGCCAGTTCGCGCCAGTAGGCCAGCCGCGCCGTCACCGGGAAGCCATTGCGGGCGTAGCCTATGGCGCTCTCCAGGCAGCGCTTCAAAGGCAAGCGACCATAGGCGGCGTGAGCCATGCCCCAGCTCGCGACCGCGCCTGGAACAGTGAGGGTGCCGGGCAGTACGCCGCGATAGGGTATCTCGGCTAGGCCGCGCCGGGCGAAGGCGTCGATCGTGCCGGCCGCGGTAGCGCGTCCGCCGCCGTCGATGTAGCGTACGGCGCCGGTCTTGGCTTCATGGACAAGCAAGAACGCGTCACCGCCCACGCCCGTCATATGCGGATAGAGCACCGAAAGCGCGGCGCTGGTGGCGATGGCGGCGTCGACCGCCGATCCGCCTGCTCTCAACACATCGACGCCGGCCTGTGACGCCAGCGAATGCGGGGATGTAACCATACCGTTGGGTGCGAGGGTGGCCGGACGGCCGGTGCGTATATCTACCATGAAGATTTCTTAGCCGACACTCTCCAGACCGCAAGATCAAACTATTATCCGCGAATGGCACTGAACCGGAAAGATGCGTCGTCGGGGTGACGAGGAGACATCGTGATCGCGCCGCGAATTGCGTCGGCGATAAGTCCATCGAGCGAATTGGCGTCCGGAACATATCGGCCCGGGCAAGCGGGTCCGCGAGATGTTGTGCGGGTTTACGCGGGCGGCGCTTTGCTCACCGCAACAATTGCGATCGGCCAGTCGATCCTGGGTGAGAAAAAAAGGATCATTTGGGGAGAGGTTGATCGGAGGCGCAGATCGGCTTGCCATGGTCGACCAGGATCAAATCGTCGACCGGAAAGCCCATGCTTCGCGCCTTATCGACCAGGCGGTTCCGGATATCGGCAGAGAGGTCTGGCTGGCGCGCCAGGATCCAGAGATAGGTCTTTGACGGGCCCGAAATCAGAGCCCAGCTGTAATCCTGTTGGTCGAGGTCAGCCACATGGTAGCCACCGGCGAACGGCCAGAAGAAGGTCACGGAGAGGCTGGCCGTGTCTGGCGCGCCTTGAAACGTGGCGCGACCATCGGCTTCCTTCCAGCGGCAGCTCTTGCGGTCAAAGCCTTTGTTGAGAACGCCAACAGAGCCGTCGTTGCGTAATGTGTAGGTTGCGGTCACGTTCGTCAGCCCGCGCTCGAAGCTGTGGTCGAGGCGCATAATCTCGAACCACTCGCCTTTGTAGCGTTGAAGGTCGAACGGGCGAACGGGCTCGACGCCCTTGGGAAGTCCGGTGCAGCCAAAGACGAGTGTGGACAGCAGCAGAATCAGAAGTGGCTGCCTGGGCAGGGTATTCAATGTCTTGTCTCCCTTGAGCGCCAATCCCAGGGCATCTGAAAACGGCCCGACCGAATGCGGAGCCTGGCGGCATGCGCTCCTTCTTCTTCGACACAGTCCAGCGGTTGCATTCGGTAGGCAACGGCCCAGCCGGCTGCGACCATCCAGCGATTGAGATCGCCTTCCAGATGGAGTGTCGACCGTCTGACCGGTCGGTCGCAATGTGAAAGCAGACGCGGGGAACTCATAGCCAGCCGTTTTCCTTGAAGGCAGAGAGATCAACGCCGGGAGGTGCATACCATCCATCGGCGCCGTAGCGAGCCCCGAGTTTTTGCGCGACGTCCTTGTTGCCGTAAGGAATTCTGAGCGGAGTGTTGCGGCCGACATCATGCCGTTGAAGGCCGGGCGCCTTCAACGGTGGATTGCCGAACGTAGGGTTTCGGGGCTTCTTGCCCCGTACCGCTTTCGTTGGCGACGGAGCAGGGGCTGTCGAGTCTTTGGCCCGGCGACGTTTTCGGGTGGGTTGGGCGCTCTCGGCCCTCGAGGCTTGCGCCGGGCCTGCCGCCTTGGAAGCAGGGGCTGCTGCAGTCTCCGCGCCGGCCTTCTTGGGGGCATGTTGCTCGAGGAACGCCCGGCAGATGGATCCGGATGTGCCATAGCCGGCTGGGAGCCTGATGCGCTTCTGACGAGCAACCACCACGGCAAACTGCTTCATCGCCGGCGTCGGTGGACGTTCGCCGCCGCTGCCGCCGCGTGCAGGGCCAAGCAATGGAGGCCCGCCGGACGCAGGACCGTGCGTCAGCTTGCCGATAATCCGCAGCGCCACGTCGCACACGGCATCGATCGCGCCCATCATCTCCTGCTTGCCGACGACGACATCGTCCAAAAGGCATTCGAGTTGAGCCGTCACGCCAGGATCGACCAGGGCGGGGTCAGCCTGCTTGAGGACGCCGAACAGTCTTAGCCCGGTCTCGGTGGGAACGATGTTCTTTCCTTGGGCGACAAGGAAATCCTGCCGCTTCAGCCCGCCGATGATCTCGGCACGGGTCGCCGGCGTGCCGATGCCCTTGGCCTCTTTCAGTCGGTCCCGCAGAACCTCGTCATCGACAAAGCGCCAGGCATTCTGCATCGCCTCGATCAGCGCGCCTTCATTGTAACGGGGAGGGGGCTTGGTCTCCTTGGTCTCGACGGCCGGATCGTGCAGTCGTGCCGTCTCGCCGTCGCGCATCGCAGGAAGCAGTTGCCCGCCATCGCCCTTCTCGTCGGCCGGCTGCCATTCCGGAAATGCCGCGCGCCATCCGAGATCGATGGGCTGGCGACCGGTCGCTTTGAACGGGAAGCCCCTTACGTCGAGCGTCGCGGTCGTCTGCCGGTAACGGAAGTCGGGCATCAGGGCGGCGAGATAGGCTCGTGCGATCACATCGAAGAGCTTCTTCTCGTCGATCGAAAGGCGCGGCCAGACCTCGCGGAGAGTGTCGACCGTGTTGGCGTTGGGGATGACGGCGTGATGGCTGGCGCCTTCCAGCCCCTTCTCATAAAATGTCCCGCTCGCACCGCGACGGATGATCGGCGGATCGGGTACGGGAATGGCCTTGAAAGATTGGCCGACCCGAAGGCCGGCGACGACCTTGGGCACGTCCGCGATCAGGCTCTCGGGCAGGTAGCGCACCTCGGCGCGGGGATAGGTGATGATCTTCTTGCCCTGGCCGTCATAGAGCTCCTGCGCGACTTCCAGCGTCCTGGCCGCCGACCAGCCGAACCGCGACGAGCAGAGTTTCTGCAGGGAAGGCAGATCATGCAGTTTGGGTGGACTTTGCTTCTTGTCCTCGACGCGCACACCGAGCGGCCCCTCGAAACCCTGAGCAGCTTTGGCGACGGTCTCCGCGTTCTCGCGCTTCAGGATCTTTTCATTCGGAGCATGGCGCATCTTGAATTCGCCGCTCGCGACCTTCGCCGTGGCGACGATCTCGTAATACGTCACCGGCACGAAGTTCCTGATCTCCAGTTCGCGCTTGCAAACGATCGCCAGCGTCGGCGTTTTGACGCGCCCGACACCGATCACGCCCCGGGCGCCCTGTCCCAGGATGACGGTCGCCGTACGGGTGAGGGAGAGATTGTAAATCTGGTCGGCCTGCCGGCGTGCGACCGCAGCAGCGTACAGGCGGGCATACTCGGAATTGGGTTTGGCATGACCGAAGGCATCGCGGATGGTCTGGGAATCCTGCGCCGTGAACAGCACCCGCATCACTTGACCGCGATAATTGTAGTGTTCGAGGATTTCCTGACCAATCAGCTGGCCTTCGCGATCGCAGTCGGTGGCGAGCCAGACCCTCTTGGCCGACCGCAGCGCTTCTCGAATGGCTGCCAGCTTGGCGGCCTTGTTGCCACCCATCGCGGGCCGTGTGCCGTAGAGCCCTTCAGGCCGTAGCAGGATCGGCGTCCAGCGTTTCCATGCGGGATCGGCGTCCTCCGGTTCCTGCAGGTCGATCAAATGGCCTTCGGCCGGAAGGATGGTGCCGTACCGGGCGCCGACGGCCGCGCGAACATCTTTCGCCTGGCTGTTCTTCTCGGTGATGACGATCTGGTCGGCCATGTGGGGCTCATCTGACGAATCGATTCGACTCCGAACCAATGCGAACATATAGAGAACACGCGAAGACCACAAGCCGTCGTGTGAGATCGGCCCTTACAGGCGACTGGATTGATGCGACGACGCTTGTGCCGATGCCGCCCCCCAAGGCGAAATCCGACCCTCTCCATGCTGATCGAGTCAGCAGGCTTGCGCAGGGTGCCCGCTTCGACAAGCTCGCCATGAACTACTTCGCCGCTACAGCCCTTGCTTCAGCACGCCTGTGGATGCGTACTTAAGAGCCACGACCTAGTCTTCGAGCGTGCCCGCCAGACGCTCCGCGGCCTCGGCGTAGTCCTTCATAAAATCGTAGACGACCGACCGCGCCGACTGTTCGGTGTTCATGAGGCCGACCGCCTGGCCGACGTAATAGGTGGCGAGACGCTGGGCGCCCTCATGTCCGCTGGCGGCAAGCTTGTCGATCCTTGCCAGCGCCGGCCGGCTGATGAGGCCTTGGAGCGGCATCGGCAGCGGATCGGGCGCGTGCTCGCCGTGCCAGCCGTCGGTCCAGGCCGACTTGAGCTGCCGTGTTGGCTTGCCCGTCCGGCTGCGCGACCGCACGGTATCGCGCGAGGTCGCGGCCAGCATTTTCTTCTTCACGGTCGGGGTGGTCTCGGCCTCCACCGTCGTCAGCCAGACTGACGCAGTCCAGGCGCCAGCGGCGCCCATGGCCATGCACGCCGCCATCTGCCGCCCGGTCGCGATGCCACCGGCCGCCAGCACGTCGATGTCCTTATAAGCCGCAACGGCCTGCAGCACCTCGGGCACGAGCACCATCGTCGAGACCTCGCCACAGTGCCCGCCCGCCTCGGTGCCGGCGACCACGAGAATGTCGACCCCGGCCTTGGCGTGCTTGATCGCATGTTCCTTGGCGCCGGTGAGGGCGCCCACCAGGATGCCTTTGTCGCGGGCGCGTTTCATGATCGAAGGCGGCGGCACGCCGAGCGCATTCACGAACAGCTTGATGGGATGGCTGAAGGCGACATCGAGGAGTCGCGCCGCGCCGCCTTCGCGCATGTTGTCCGTATAGTCGTGGACGCCTTGCCCGGCGGACCACAGATCGGCGGTATCGATGCCCTGCTGGGCGAGCAGGCCGGCGACATGCCGGCGATGTTCGGGGGGCACGCGCGCCTCGAGGTCGGCCGCCGTCAGCCCGCCCTCCTTGTCCTCCATCTTGTTGGGAATCAGCAGGTCGATCCCGTAGGGCTTGCCGTTGACATGCTCGTCAATCCACCTGAGATCGATTTCCAGGCTCTCCGCGGTGTGGGCGACGGCGCCCAGCACGCCGAAGCCACCGGCATTCGACACCGCGGCCACGACGTCGCGGCAATGGCTGAAAGCGAACAGGGGAAACTCGATCCCGAGCTTCCGGCATAAACTGGACTTCATCCGACGTTCCCCCTGGGTCAAAAAAGATACGGTCGCGAAGCAAACGAGGTGGGATTGGATAGCAGTGCGTGAGGCGCCCCGGTAGAATTTTTGGACGGCCGGATAGGTGCTACGTATCGCGACCCTGCGTCATCGCAATGCAACGAAAGAGAGCGGACATGGGAAGGCTCGACGGCAAGATCGCAGCAGTGACAGGCGGAGCCTCCGGGATCGGGGAGGCGACGGTCAGGCGTTTCGTGGCCGAAGGGGCAAGCGTGGCCTTCTGCGATCGGGACGGCGTGCGTGGCCAACGTGTGGCGGCCGAACTCGAGGCCGCCGGCGGAAGGGTCGCGTTCACGGAGGCGGACGTCGGGACCGAGGCCGCCTGCCTTGCCTTCGTCAACGGGGCCGCGGACAGGTTCGGGCGGCTCGATATCCTCGTCAACAACGCCGGTATCCGCAAATACGAGAAGATCGACGAGGCGAGCGCGGCCAGCTGGAACGAGATTCTCAACGTCAACCTGATGAGCTACGCCTTCTGTGCCAAGGCCGCGATCCCGCTGATGCGCCGCGACAAGGGCGGGGCCATCGTCAACGTAGCCTCGGTCCGTTCCGTCGTGGCCGGCGGCGGCAATCTTCAGTACGACACCACCAAGGCCGCGATCGCGGGCCTGACGCGGGCGCTCGCCGCCGACCACTCGCCGGAGGGCATTCGTGTGAACGCCGTCGGCCCGGGCCCGATCTTCACGCCGTTCCATCAGCGCCGCATCGAAGCGGCGGGCGAGACGGTGGCGCAGTACAACGCCAACGCTGCCCAGGGCACCATGCTGAAGCGCCCCGGCAGGGCCGAGGAGGTTGCCGCCGCGATCCTGTTCCTGGCCTCCGACGATGCCTCCTACGTCACCGGCGCGCTGCTGTTCGTGGACGGCGGCATGACGGCGATGTGAGGGGTCTACGCTACTTCCATAAGGAAAAACGATATGCCAGTAACCCGCCGTATCCTGCTCGCCACCGCAACCGCAACTGTCGCCGCGGCCTGTCCGGTGGCGGCGCAACCCCAGGGAAAGACCATGACGACCCAGACCGGACTGAAATTCATCGACACGACCGTCGGCACGGGCGCCAGCCCGAAGGCGGGGCAGACCTGCGTCATGCACTACACCGGCTGGCTCTCCAACGGCGGGGAGAAGGGCAAGAAGTTCGATTCCTCGGTCGACCGCGGGTCGCCCTTCGAGTTTCCCATCGGCAAGCAGCGCGTCATAGCCGGGTGGGACGAGGGCGTCGCGAGCATGAAGGTCGGCGGCAAGCGGACGCTGATCATTCCGCCGGAGCTCGGCTACGGAGCGCGCGGCGCCGGCGGAGTCATTCCGCCCAACGCGACGCTGATCTTCGACGTCGAGCTGCTGGCGGTGAAGTAAGCCTGGCGACGTGGCAGGCTGGTGCTCGTCGTCAAGCCTCGACCAGCGCCGTTACCAACGTCTGCCACAGCTACTCCTGATAGCGGTCGGGCGTCCATCCGCCCTCGATGACGAGCATGCGATAAATCTCGCGGCTCGTGTACATCCACAGGATGGGGCGGGCTTCGTCGAAGCCGATGCCCTTCCTGGCCCTGCTGGCGTCGAAGAGACGGCGCAGGCACTCCTTCTGCATCCGGTAGCGGG
Source organism: Rhodospirillales bacterium (assembly GCA_947466085.1). GTDB lineage: Bacteria > Pseudomonadota > Alphaproteobacteria > Reyranellales > Reyranellaceae > Reyranella. The sequence continues at coordinate 12,077 of CANIEC010000063.1, read as the reverse complement.
TGCGCTCTAACGCTTCATCGATCTTGCGGAACGCGGGCGAGAAGCCGGAGACGGTGCGCAGTAGACCGAGATCGTTGCTCTCGCCTTCATACACCGCGCGGGCGACATGGGCTGTGAGCGCGATCGTCTCGACCGGGGCGCCAAGCGCGGCTGCTTGAACTCGATTCCGGATATGTCGGCGTGATCGTGCGGCGATGGCAGGAGACGACTGGTGGTAGTGCTTCTCATGCACAGCCGGCGGACAGCACTTCCAACCCGCCCCAAGCATTGCGCTTAGCCTCGAAGGGCAGGCATGAACGCACGAGTTACAACGCGCAGCGAACAGGTACGACCCGATTGAGATTTGGGAGCGGCTGCATGGTAGAAGTCTATGCTTCGACGTGCCTCGAAGGCCTATTGTGGCCTAGTCTCAGGAGATGCACTTGGAACAGGCATTTATCCAGCACAGTGGAAATTCAGCACGGCCGCTCGAAGTAGGTGGTTTCAAGATTACGGTTCTGGCTTCAACCGAACTGACGGGTGGCTACGAACTGTTCAGGATTTCCGGGCCTGAAGGCACCGGCCCGGGTCCGCATCATCATCCTTGGGACGAGTCCTTCTTCGTGCTCGGAGGCGCCGTCCACTGTGGCGTTGGCGAAGAGGAAAGCCTGGCCACGGCCGGTACTCTCATCCACGTCCCGGGCGGGGTGACCCACTGGTTCAGGTTCGCTGAGGGCGGTGGCGAATTCTTCGCGATCACCTCACGGGGAAACGCATCGAAAATGTTTGAGGCGTTCGACAAGGGAATCAACTGGGCCAATCCAGATCGAAAGGCACTTGTCGAACTTGCAGCCAGCTATGGCCAGGTTGTGTTGCCAAAGTCCGGCGTGTAGCGCTGGGCGCCGATCACTACTGGTGCGGAGCACGCGACCAGGGCGACGTCTGGCTCTTCGACAAGCCGGCCAAGAACGACTTGCACCTTCTCGGCTTCAACTGAAAAACCGCAAGCCGCCGATAGCAAGATCGGCTGAAAAGGCGCGCCCAATGGCGGCCAAACCGAGACGGCGCAATCGACGCAAATCGAGCGGGATCTCGGTTCGGTAAGGGCTGAAGCCGGCAAAAGGCAGCCGAATCGTTTGCCATTTCGGCAAGACCCTGAAGCTCTGCCGGTAAGACTGCCAAGGACGCGTGAGATCGGATGTCCGAAGGTGCATGCCATATTCCTGGTCGTCGCCATAGAGATCCAGCTCAATCCCGCTCCATGCGCTGGCATCCACCAAGCCGTTATCGGGCGAAAGATCGAGCGCCAACTGGACGAAGCCGCCATTGTTTTCCAGGCGGACGTCTCCCAGCATGCGGATAGCAAGACGGCCGCCGACCAGTTCGCGGCTCATGGTGCCCGTAGAAACACCGCCCATTACCTGGTCGGTGAAGAGCTGCCAGGACGTGCCGATGCTGGCCTCGGGTGCTCCGCGACTCAGATCATCGATGATCGGGGCATTTCTCGGCAGGGTTTGGGCCATTGCCGGAGTGTCGGCCGCCGTGCCGACTGCAGCAAGGATGAAGGTGCGGCGACTAATCTTCATGGCTCGATGTTACTCTGATTTCTGTCCCGGTCTGTGCAACTCACTGGATCGGGTTCGCTGAGGGCGGTGGGGAATTCTTCGCAGTCACCTCACAGCGAAACGCATCGGCAATGTTCGAGGCATTCGTCACGGAACTTATCGAAAGCTGCTGACACAACTACAGCGGTGTCGGGTCTTGCGCGTCGCCCGGCTCCTTTCCGCCGCTCCTGGCAGCCTTCTTGCCGCCTGCTGGCGGCTTGCCTTACGCTCTGCTTCGCTCAGACTACGGGTTGGCCGTTACTGCCGGATCCGAGCTCTCGATTTGCATCGCCGATGGGGGACAGACCAGTTGCCATGACCGCTTCGATACGCATTGATCCCACCACCGGGCAGAAACTGTTCAATACTCGTGCCGCCAAGGCGACGGAGAAGATCGCCGGCAAGGGTTATTCGCCCGTCGCCGACACGGCATTGAAGACGCTGCCAGATCCACCGCCGGGCGCGAAGTTCAACGCCACCGAGCAGGCCAAGTACCGCGCCAACAAGGAGGCGCGCCGCGGTGCCGCCAACTACATGGCGATGGAAGGTGAATTCGCGAAGTACCTCGAGGACGCTTACTCCGCACCGGCTGTGCCACGCGACAAGCTTACCGACGAGTGTGAGGTCCTGGTGATCGGCGCCGGCTTCGGTGCATTGGTGCTCTGGTACAAGCTTCAAGCCGCAGGCTTCAACGACGTTCGTTTCTGCGAGAAGGGCGGCGATGTCGGTGGTACCTGGTACTGGAACCGCTATCCGGGGATCGCTTGTGACGTCGAATCCTACTCCTACCTGCCGCTGCTGGAGGAGATGGGCTGCTACCCGAGCATGAAGTTCGCCTCGGGGTTCGAGATCCTTGAATACTGCCAGGCGATGGCCGAACGATACAAATTCTACGACCACTGCCTTTTCCACACCACTGTCGAGCGCACCACCTGGGATGAGGATGGCGCGCAATGGACGATCGAGACCGACCGAGGCGATCGCATGCGCGCGCGGTACGTTGTGCTTGCCAACGGCATTCTGACCACGCCCAAGCTGGCACGTATCGAAGGCATGGAGACCTTCGCAGGCAAGGCGTTTCATACCTCTCGATGGGACTACACCTACGATCTCGAAGGCAAACGCGTTGGCATCATCGGCACCGGCGCCACGGCCGTGCAGGTGGTTCCCGAGATCGCCAAAGTGGTCAAGGAACTCCACATCTTCCAGCGCACGCCCTCGACCATCGACGTGCGCGACCAGCGCGCCACGACGCAGGAAGAGATCGATGCATGGTCGAAGGAGCCGGGCTGGGCCAAGGCGCGGCGCGAGCGTCTTGCCACGATCTCCTCCGGCCGCACAGCCCTGCAGGGCAACGACGACTTCCTTGCTGGCCGCGTAACCCAGCTGAAGGAACGCAAGGTCTACGAACGCCAGTTGTCGCCCGAGGAGATGGTCCAGGCGCAGCTCAACACAAATTTCCGAATCATGGAGCAGATTCGTGCGCGCGTGGACCAGGTTGTAAAGGATCCCAAAACCGCTGCGGCGCTGAAACCCTATTATCCCTATGGCTGCAAACGGCCGACCTTCCACGATGAGTATCTGCCGACCTTCAACCTTCCACACGTACATCTGGTTGATACTGCGCCCTTGGGCGTGAGCAGGATTACGCCCAAGGGTGTCGTGCACGAGGGCGTCGAATACGAACTTGACGCGCTCATCTATGCCACCGGTTTCGAATGGATGGCGACGGGCACTTTCAACATGATCGAAGGCCGCGATGGCCGCACTCTGCGCGACAAGTGGCGCGACGAAGGCGTGCGTACCTTCCTCGGCCTGCACAGCCACGGATTTCCCAACTTGTTGATCATGTCGGGCCCGCAGGGTGGAGGCGGTCAGTTCAACTTTACGCGCGGCCTCGAAGGCCACACGGATTATGTGGTGTGGATGCTGCAGACGATGAAGCAGCGCGGCGCACGCAGCGTCGACGTGAAGAAGGAGAATGAGGACGCGTACGCGAAGCATTGCCGAGAGGCCGACCTTATGACCGCGCCGCTGCGCGACTGTCTCAGCTACTACAACGGCGACGGTAACGCCGAGCCCGGCAGCCTTGCCTATTACGGTGGTCCCGCAAAATGGCATCACATGCGCACTGAAGCGCAGGCGTCGCTGGAGCCGTACGTGTTCGGGAACCGCTCTGCCTGAACTGGTCCTTTGCCGGAGTTGGGATTGGACTATTCAGTCCGCCCTGTCCGTGGTTCGGGTCACGGGGAGTCGCCGATTGCCCGGACGGCATTTCAAGATAGGCTTCAATCAGCCAACGCACGACGTCCTGCCATTCGGAAGGGGGCAGCAGGCGCTGGCTGGCGCGCTCGACCCGCCTATATGAAATCGTCTTGAACGGCGCGGTTTCACGCCGTTGAAGTTCGATCTGGGCACGCCAGAATAGGCAGGGCCTTCAATTCGTTTGCTGTGCGTCGGCAAGGCCTGGCTCGGTTTTTTGCGGCAGCCTCAGTGGCGAAGAAAGAAGGTCCTGCGCTGCCGGAAGCTTAAAGCATGGAACGACGGCGCATGATGGTCAGCCAGGTGGCTTCGGTCTTGGAATAGGGCAGCTACCAGCGATCACGTCGCCACGGATAGCTTCCTCGCTGGTCGCATCATCGAGGTCGGTTTGAAACGTGGCGTGAAACCGATTGACCATATTGCTGAGACCCACGGTCAGGCAGATATCGATGATCTGCTGGTTCGTGAAGTGCTTGGCGAGGGCGCCATAAGTCGCGTCGTCAATAGGCTCCAACCGTGTGGATTTCTGGGCATACCTTACGATTGCTGCCTGCGATGGCGGATAAAGCCCAGCCGGCAGTGGATCGTCGCCGAGGTGGGCCATCTGTTCTTCAGTAAGTCCGATGCTCCGACCGAGCACTGTGTGCGTCGGAATTCAATAATAGCAATTGTTGACGACGGTCGCCGTCAGATAGGCGAGTTCGGCGTCCTTCGGAGGCAGGCTGGAGCCGGAGCGATAAACGGTTCGAACCATTTCGGAAAAGGCGCGTCCCGCCTCGGGTCTGTTCGCCAGTGCACGGTAGAGATTGAGCATCTTGCCGCGCGCCTTGGCGGACTGTGCGAGAAAAGCGCGGCTGTCCTCGGAGAGCTCAGGATCATTTTCCTGCAGGAGTGGGATGCGGGCCATTTTGTCCTCGACAGCTTCTGACAGACGCACTCAAGAGCCGAACGACGAAGATGGCAAGCGGCCCACCTGGTCGCGGATGGGCCAACGCCCCAGCAATACGATCATAGCCCCCGTGCCGGTTCTCACCGGCCAAGGATCGTGTCCGGTCGGGCTACGGTGTCGATGTCGGCCAGAACCTTGCGGCCCAGGCGATGACCGATCTCGTTCAGCGTTCGAGAGCCTCAGCCGACCATTCAGCTGGGCCTTCGTGATGCGGTCTTCGGCCGCCGGGTATTCGTTCCGAGCCAGCAGCTCCTGGTCCACAGTTCCCGTCGCACAGGCCAGGATGCGCGCCCTATCCATAAACGCCCCCTGTCCTGAACAGGGACGCCGGGGTGAAGACGAGAACCCTATTGCCTTCCGGCGCCACAACTATCCGATGCTCCTAACGGCCTTCGAAATCGGGAAGCTCGCGGGCAGCCATCGCCCGCACGCCCTCGCGGAAGTCGCGGGTGCGGAACAGCCATTCCTGCTCGACGAACTCATGATCCGTGGCCGCTTCGACGGCATCGGCGAGGCCGCGCCGCATGGTGGCCCGCGTCGCCCGCAGCGCGAGCGGCGCCGACTGCGCGATGCGGGTGGCGAGGTCGATCGCGGCCGAGCGCACCTCGACCAGCGGCACCAGCAGGCTGGCCAGCCCCATCTCGACCGCCTTGTCGCCGGGAATGCGGTCGCCGGTATAAAACATCATCTCCGTCTGCTGGACGCCGATCAGGCGCGGCAGGGTGACGGTAAGGCCGAAGCCCGGGTGCGTGCCGAGCCGGGTGAAGTTGGCGCAGAAGCGCGCTTCGGGACAGGCGACGCGGAAGTCCGCGACCATGGCCAGCCCGAGTCCGCCACCGACCGCCGCGCCCTGGACGGCCGCGACCACCGGCTTGGAGAAGCGGAACAGCCGCACCGCTTCCTTGTAGAGGTTGGTCGATCCCGCCGTCTGCGGGCGCACCGGGGCACTTTCCTGGGCGCGGCCATCCGTCGAGAAGTCGGCGCCGGAGCAGAAGTTCTTGCCCTCGGCGCACAACACCAGCGACCGGCATTCGTCGTCGCGGTCGAAGGTCTCGAAGGCCTCGCGCAGCTGCTGGATCAGCGCCCGGTCGAAGAAATTGTTGGGCGGTCGGCGGATCTCGACCACCGCCACTCGGTTGGCCATCGAGACGGCGATATCGGCGTAAGGGCCGTGGGGTTGCATGGATCTGGATCTCCGGTTGTTCAGTCGAGGGCGGAAGCCGCTCGCAGGCGGGCGATCGTGCCGGGATCGATGCCCCAGCGCGGCAATACAGCGTCGGTGTCCGTGCCCGCGCGTCGCGGCGGCCGCGGCGCCGGCGAAGGTGTGCCGAGAAAGCGGGGCGCGGGCGCCGGCTGCGTGACGCCGTCGATCACCGGCAGCGACTGGCGGGCGACATGGTGCGGATGGGTCGCCGTCTCGGCAACCGACAGGACCGGGGCGAAACAGGCGTCGCTGCCAGCGAAGATTTCGCACCATTCGGCGCGCGTGCGCTGGCGGAAGATTTCGGCCAGGCGCGGCTTCACTTCGTGGCGCTGTGCCGGACCGTCCTTGCCCAACAGTTCGTCGGCCGGCAGTCCCAGCTTTTCGTACAGCTCGCGCCGGAACCGGGTCTCGATCGGCGCGATCGACACGTAGGCACCGTCGGCGCACTGGTAGACATCGTAGTAGGGCGCGCCGCCATCGACGATGTTGGTGCCGCGCTCGAGCGTCAACCGGCCCGAGGCGTAGCCGCCGTAGAAGGCGGTCATCAGCGACAGGGCGCCGTCGACCATGGCCACGTCGACCACTTGGCCCACGCCGGTGCTCTGGCGCGATTGCAGCGCCGCCAGTACGCCCACTGCCATGTAGAGGGCGCCGCCGCCGAAGTCGCCCACCAGGCTGAGCGGCGGAGCGGGCGGGCCGCCCTCGCGGCCAATGGCGTGTAGCGCACCGGTGAGGGCGATGTAGTTGAGATCGTGCCCGGCCCGATCGGCGAGCGGCCCCTTCTGGCCCCAGCCGGTCATGCGCGTGTAGACAAGGCGCGGATTGCGCGGATGACAGACGTCGGGCCCGAGGCCGAGGCGTTCCATCACGCCCGGCCGGTAGCCCTCGATCAGCACGTCGGCGCGGTCGGCGAGAGCCAGCGCGCAGTCGAGCGCCTCCTTGTTCTTGAGGTCCATCTTGACGACGAGGCGGTTGCGCCGGAGCAGGTCGAAGCCCGGCGTCTTGGGGCTGCCGAGTTCGACGGGTTCGATACGGTCGATCATCACGACCTCGGCTCCCATGTCGGCCAGCATCATGGCGCCCATCGGCGTCGGGCCGACACCAGCGAACTCCAGCACCTTGAGGCCGGCGAGCGGCCCTCCGCGCGATTGACCCGCATCACTGGTCATCTTGCCCTCCCGCGAATGACTGCAAACCAGATCAACGCAATCCAAGCCCGCGGGCCACGATGCCGCGTAACACCTGCGTCGTGCCGCCCTGGATCGTGTAGGTGGGGGACATCAGGGTAGACATCTGGGCGATATCGAGGAAGTCAGCGAGGTCCTCTTCGCTCGTCGCGTCTGACTCGGCCAGTACGCGCGCCACTTCGGGCAGGTCCTGCTGGAAGATCGTCCCCAGATCCTTGACCAACGCCCCCTCGATCGCGGGCGACTGGCCAGCCTCCAGGATGCCGGCGACGGAAAGCGACATCTGCCTCAGGCTCCACAGGCGCGCGATCAAGCGTCCGAGAAGGGAAGCGGCACGTTTGGAGGTCTGCCGGCCGAGTACCCGCACGAGTTCGCGCAACACATGGAGGTTCTGCAGGAAGCGCTCGGGGCCGCTGCGTTCGAACGCGAGCTCGCTGGTAACCTGCAGCCAGCCGTCCCCCTCGTTCCCGATCAAGCAGCTCTCGGGCACGAAACAGTCGTGGAACGTCACTTCGTTCCAGTCGTGCCGTCCGACAAGGTTGATAATAGGCCGGAGCGAGATGCCGGGCGTCTCGAGGTCGATCAGGAGCTGGCTCAGTCCCTTGTGGCGATCGCCGTGCTGGCCCGAGGTCCGCACCAGCGCCACGCAGTAATGGCTGCGATGTGCACCCGAAGTCCAGATCTTGGTACCGTTGACGCGGAAGCCGCCCGGCACCGGCTCGGCGCGGGTGCGCACCGACGCGAGATCCGAACCCGAGTCAGGCTCACTCATGCCGATGCTGAAGAAGCATTCGCCACGCACGACCCGCGGCAGGATGGCAGTGCGCTGCTCTTCGCTGCCGAAGCGCAGCAGCAACGGTCCCGATTGCCGGTCGGCCAGCCAGTGCGAGCCGGCCGGAGCGCTGGCGCCCAGCAGTTCCTCGGTCACGACGTAGCGGTCGAGGAAGCTCCGCTCGCTGCCGCCATACTTCCTGGGCCAGGTCATGCCGATCCAGCCGCGGGCACCCAAGGCCTTGCTGAAGGCGGGCGATGGCGTCGTCCAGGACGGGAACCGGTCGCGGGTCGCGATGCCGGGCAGGGTCTCGGCCAGAAAGGCACGGACGTCGGCCCTCAGCGCCTCCGCCTGCGGAGGCAGCCGGAACGGTGGGAATTCGAGGCGCGGAAGGCTCACGGGGCGGGCCTATCTGTCGAGCCAGACATCCTCGAGGCGCCAGTGGTTGTATTGGGAGTTTGCCGCCAGCGCGAGGCCGCGCACGTAGGGGTGCCAGCAGGTATTGGCGCGCGAGTGCATGATCGACGGCCGGACCCCCAATGCCTGGAGGTCGTAGTCGATCTTCTGCACCAGACGCTTCCGGGCGACCGGATCGACGGTCGATGATTGCTCGTCGAAGCGGGCCTGCATGTTTCTGTCGCAATAGCCCGTGTAGTTGCGCTCCGAATCGCAGGAGTAGGCCTCGTAGAACATGACGTCGGGATCGTCGAGGGCGGAGCCGCCGGTGTTCATGGCGACGTTGTAGTCCTTGCGCAGCAGCCGCATGTACCAGAGGGCGCTCTCGACAGTCTCGAGTTCGCCGTCGATGTAGATCTTCTTGAACTGGTCGATCAGCAGGACCGCGGGTTCGCGGTAGGTCGGCAGGTTGCGAGCCAGCACTTTGACCTTGAGCGGCTTGTCGGGACCGTAGCCGAGCGACCGCATGATGCCCTGCGCTTCCAGGCGGTTCTTCTCCACATCGCCGCCGAAGCCGGGAATGCTGGCCAACTGGTCCGGCCCGATGCCCCAGACGCCTTCCGGCGGCGCCTCCATGACCCCGCCGATACGGTCGGCACCGTCGCTCAACGTATCGACAAAGGCTTTGCGATCGATCGTCAGCATCATCGCCTTCTTGATGCGGTTGTCGTCGAATGGAGGCACCAGGCTGTTTACGAGAAGCTGGGTCTGGATGTTGTACTGGTTGAGTTCGCAGACTGCCTGTGGCGCCCGCGCCTTGATGTCTGCGGCGAGACGCACTGAGACATCCTGCGAGAAGGTGAGGTCGAACTCGCCGACCGAGAAGGCCAGCACGCGTGTGGAGCGATTGGCGACCATGGCCCATTCAATGCCGTCGAGGAACGGGCGGCCCTTCTTCCAGTAGTCCTCGTTGCGTACAAGCGAAATGCTCTGCTTTTGCTTGAACTCCTTCAGCTTGAACGGACCGGTGCCGATCGGCTTGGTGCGCATGACCGGGCCCGCCACATGGCAGGGATAAACGGCGGAGAATCCAGCCGCCAGAAAGCCAAGGAACGAAGGTTGCGGGCGCCCGAGGTGGAAGGTCACGCCGTAGTCACCTTCGGTCGTGATCTCCGTCAGGTTGACGTACCATTCCTTCCGCGGGTTCTTGCGCCAGCCGCTGTCACGCTTGCCGGCCACCGTATCCCAGGTGCACTTGACGTCGGCGCTGGTGAAAGGCTTGCCGTCGTGCCAGCGAACGCCCTGCCGCAACTTGAAAGTCAGCTTGGTGTTGTCGGGACTCCAGCTCCAGGACTCGGCGAGGTCCGGCACGATCGTATCGTCGGCGTTGCGTTTCACCGTCTGGTCGTAGATCACCAGATTGTTGAACACGGCCATGAAGGGGTTGAGTGTGCCGATGGTGACCTCCTCATGGAGCGAGGCGGTCGGCGGATTGTCGTTATGGTAGACGCGCAAGACACCGCCGGGCTTTTGAGCCGACGCTGATGTTGCAAGCAGGACCAAGATGAGCGAGACGAAAGCGGAGCGGAACGTCGGCATGGCGTCTTCCTCCCGAGCAATAGCCACGGTTGCCCCGTAGCTGCTTTGGCCGTCTTCAGGTAGCGGCAGTTCAGCCTGCCCCACGACGTCACTTCCAACAACGTCGCCGTCGATCGAGAACGCGATCTGCGAAACAGAGAGGCCCGTCCGTATCGAGAACCGTGTCGAAGATGGCGCTCTACGTCGTCGCGCTGGCCAACATCATCTGGGCGCTGCCCGACAAGGGCGGCTTCTACAATCTGCCCAAAATGGTCGGTCTCGGCCGAGCGCTCGAGTTCGCCTATACCGGCGACTTTCCTTCAAGAGGGCCGCGCGCAGGCGAAGCTTGCTGAGCCTATGTCCCTGCTGCAATGACAATGGCTATTCCAATGGAAGGTCGATCAGTTCCGGTGCTCGGGAACCGCAATGCCTTTCGCTGTCATGTCGTCTATCTCGCTCAGACTGTAGCTCGCTTCGGCCAGTATCTCCCTCGTATGCTGGCCGAGTCTTGGCGCAAAGCGATCAGAAGCGGGGGGCGTTTCAGACCATGTACTTGGCTCTCGCATCGTCCGAATCCGGCCTTCCGATGGGTGCTCCCGAAACTGAAAGAAATCGCAATCCTTCAAATGCGGATCTTCCAGTAGCGTCTCAAGCGTATGCGGAACCATGCAGGGAATATCGGCTCTATTTAGTAGCTCCAGCCACTCTTCCGTCGTGCGCGTCTTCAACTCTTCGGCGATCATGTCATACAAGAGATCAATGTTTGCCGTGCGTGCTGTGATGTCCGCAAAGCGTGCGTCCTCGACAAACACGCGGCCCTTGCCGATCGCCTCGAAGAAGCGCTGCCACTGACCATCATTGTAAGGCAATACGGCTAGAAATCCGTCACGCGTGGCGTACGGCCGTCGAGAGCGTGACAGCGTACGGGCATAACCTGGTACGCCAGTCGGGGGATCGAATGTCGCGCCCTGCATGTGCTCCGAGAGCACGAATTGCGCCATTGTCTCGAACATTGGCACCTCGATCCTCTGGCCGATGCCATTGCGCGCCTTGGCCAACAAGCCCGCCAGAAGAGCGTTCGCAGCGGCCGTGCCGACGATGCGGTCAATAGCAGCCATGGGGATAAAGCGTGGCTCTCCAGTCGAGCGCTTCAGCAGCATCGGAATCGCAGCAGCGGCCTGAATCAAGTCATCATAAGCAGGGCGCCCGGCGTAGCGGCCGCCACTGCCATAGCCAACCATGCTCAGGTAAACGATTGAAGCATTGGCCTTGCGGACCGCTTCATAGTCCAACCCGAGGCGAAGGAGAGCGGCAGGACGAATATTTGAAACGAAGGCATCTGCATTGGTAGCCAACCGTAGAATGGCTTCCCGCGCCTGAGGCTTCTTGAGATCAAGTACAATGGAACGTTTGCCGCGGGCATTATGCTGAAAGCCGCCACTCATGCCACGGTTTCGTGCATTGCCACCATATCGACTTGAGTCACCCTCAGGTGCCTCGACCTTGATCACTTCCGCGCCCAGGTCGGCCACTATGCGGGTACACCAAGGCCCCATCTGAACCGTGGTGAGGTCAAGAATGCGCAATCCGACAAGAGGTCCAGACATCAAGTTGTGCTCCTCAATTTGTCCCTTCCCGCATTTCGCTGAAAGCGGCCACGGCTTCTATTGTGATCGTCAGTCGTGGCCGTGAATACCAAACGCGACAAAGCCGCTTCGAGTGCGGAAGTGCCCTCTGGCGCGTCGGGCCGGAACAATGGGGAAATATCCTTTCAGCCGGAACCTGTCCGGCGTCCCCCCGTTCCCAGTCTCGTCGCGGCCGCATTCTACCGTGGAGGGCGCGGGCAGTCAGCCTCGCACGCGTGCGCGTGAATCCACTTCACGGGCACGTCCCAACTTCAGGATTCATTCAGCATGGCCATCCGAACCGTAGGTCCGACTTCGACCTTTCCGACCATCAAAGCCGCCATGGCCGCTTCCGGCCCGAGCGACCAGATCTGTCCGTCGTCAGATAATTTGAGACAGATCGGGTCTATTTAGAAGAGAGGCTCCTGCGCATCTGCTGATTGATGTTAAGCGGCGATTGCACGGTGGTTCAAGCGTCTGGATTTGATGGTCTGTCGTTTAATCCTTTCTCGTTCCAGGAG
>CANIEC010000062.1 GCA_947466085.1 Rhodospirillales bacterium | reverse complement strand
TTCATCCATCTCAAGGTTCGTTCCGCCTATTCGCTCACCGAAGGCGCGAACAAGATCGACAAGGTCGTCTCGCTGGCCAAGGAGGCGGAGATGCCGGCGGTCGCCGTCACCGACCGCAACAACCTGTTCGGCGCGCTCGAATTCTCGCAGTACGCCGCCAAGGGGGGCATTCAGCCGATCGTGGGCTGCGACCTCGGCATCCGGCGCGAGGAAGAGGGCGGTGTCGCCACGGCGAGCAAGGTCCAGGCCATCGACTGGCTCACCCTGCTTGTGCAGAGCGAGCAGGGCTATCTCAACCTGATGCGGCTGGTGAGCCGCGCCCATCTCGAATTCAAGGTCGGCTCGGTTGCGGCCTTGCCTCTGGCGGACCTCGAAGGGGCGACCGAAGGACTCATTGCGCTGACCGGCAGCGCCGGCAGCAGCGTCGGGCGATTGCTGGCCGCCGGCCAGACGCCGGCCGCGGCCCATATGCTTGACCGGCTGCAGGGCCTGTTCGAGGGCCGGCTCTATCTCGAACTGCAGCGCCATGGCGAGGACGTGGAGCGCCGGATCGAAAGGCCGCTGATCGATCTCGCCTACGAGCGCAATCTGCCGCTGGTCGCGACCAACGACGTGCACTTCCCGAAGAAATCGATGTACGAGGCGCACGACGTGCTGCTCTGCATCGAGCAGGGCGCGCATATCGACGACCCCAACCGACGCCGCCTGACGCCCGATCACTATTTCAAGTCGGCGGCCGAAATGCGCAGCCTGTTCTCGGACATTCCCGAGGCCTGCGACAATACCCTCGTGATCGCCCAGCGCTGCGCCTACATGCCGATGCCGCGCAAGCCCATCCTGCCGCGCTACACCAAGCTCGAGGGTCGCACCGAGGGAGAGGCGCTGCGCGATCTCGCCCGGCGTGGTCTAGAGGAGCTGCAGGGGCTGGGCCGGCTGGCCGAAAACATCGACTTCGAACGCTACGGCGAGCGACTGACCTACGAACTCGACATGATCGAGCAAATGGGGTTCGCCGGCTACTTCCTGATCGTGGCCGACTTCATCCAGTGGGCGAAGGACAACAACGTGCCGGTCGGGCCGGGCCGCGGCTCCGGCGCCGGCTCGCTGGTCGCCTGGGCGCTCAAGATCACCGATCTCGATCCGTTGCGTTGGGGATTGCTGTTCGAGCGCTTCCTCAATCCCGAGCGCGTGTCGATGCCCGACTTCGACATCGACTTCTGCCAGGATAAGCGCGACCGCGTGATCCGCTACGTGCGCGACGAATATGGCCACGACCGCGTCGCCGCGATCATCACCTTCGGCAAGCTGCAGGCCCGCGCCGTGCTGCGCGACGTCGGGCGCGTGCTCGGCATGCCTTACGGACAGGTCGACCGGATCTGCAAGCTGGTGCCCAACAATCCGGCCAATCCGGTGACCCTGGCCAAGGCGCTCGAGACCGAGCAGCTCCTGAAGGAGCAGTACAACGCGGAAGAAGAAATCAAGCGTCTGATCGATCTCGCTCTGCAGCTCGAAGGGCTGTTCCGCAACGCCTCGACCCATGCCGCCGGCGTCGTGATCGGCGACCGGCCGCTCGACCAGCTCGTGCCGCTGTTCCGCGATACCGACGGCGTGGATTCACTCCCGGCCACGCAATTCAACATGAAGTGGGTCGAGACGGCCGGGCTGGTGAAGTTCGACTTCCTGGGCCTCAAGACGCTTACCGTTATTGAAAAGGCCTGCGACTTCATCGGGCGCGAGAACATCGATATCGCGAAGCTGCCGCTCGACAACCGAAAGACCTTCGAACTGCTCTGCCGCGGCGACGGATCGGGCGTGTTCCAGCTGGAAGGCAACGGCATGCGCGACGTGCTCCGCAAGCTGAAGCCCGACCGCTTCGAGGACATCATCGCCGTGGTGGCGCTCTATCGGCCGGGCCCGATGGAGAACATCCCGAGCTACATCAAGCGCAAGCACGGAGAGGAAACGCCGGACTACCTGCATCCGCTGCTGGAAGGGATCCTGAAGGAGACCTACGGCATCATGATCTACCAGGAGCAGGTCATGCAGATCGCCCAGGTGCTCAGCGGCTATTCGCTCGGAGGCGCCGACCTGCTGCGCCGCGCCATGGGCAAGAAGATCCAGGCCGAGATGGATGCCCAACGGGTGAGCTTCATCGAGGGCGCCGAGAAGAACAACGTGAAGGCGGACAAAGCCTCGTCGATCTTCGACCAGGTCAACAAGTTCGCGGGCTACGGCTTCAACAAGTCCCACGCCGCTGCTTACGCGCTGGTCTGCTACCAGACGGCCTATCTGAAGGCCAACCATCCGGTCGAGTTCTTCGCCGCCACGATGACCCTCGACATGGGCAACGTGGAAAAACTCAACGGCTATCGCCGCGACCTCGACAAGATCGGCGTCGAGCTGCTGCCGCCCGACGTGAACAAGTCGACGGCCGAGTTCACCGTCGAGAAGACCGAAGACGGCCGGAAGGCGATCCGCTACGCGCTGGCCGCCATCAAGGGCGTCGGCAAGGAGGCGATGAACCGGCTCGTGGAGGAGCGCGACGAGAAGGGGCCGTTCAAGGACCTGTTCGACTTCGCCGAGCGTCTCGACCAGCGCGTGCTGAACAAACGCCTGCTCGAGAGCCTGGTGAAGGCGGGGGCCTTCGACTCACTGAACAAGAACCGGGCACAGACCTTCGCCACCGTCGAAGCGCTCACCCGCCATTCGCAGGCGACCCACGAATCGCGCGGCAGCAACCAGAACAACCTGTTCGGCGACGACACCGCCCAGCGCCGTCCGCAACTGCCCAAGGTGCCGGACTGGGCGCCGATGGAGCGGCTGCAGAACGAATTCTCGGCGATCGGCTTCTATCTCTCGTCGCATCCGCTGGCCTCCTATGAGCGCAGCCTGCAGCGGCTGGGCGTCAGTCGCGCGGCCGACCTGCCGGCCTTGCTGGCGCGGGGCACGCCCGGGCGGATCAAGCTCGCCGGCACGGTCATCGACCGGATGGAGCGCACTTCGGCGAAGGGCAACCGCTTCGCCTTCCTGCAGTGCTCGGACCAGTCCGGCGCCTTCGAATGCGTCATGTTCAGCGAGCTGCTGAGCTCCAAGCGCAACCTCCTCGAGGCCGGCCAGGCGATCCTGATCTCGGTCGACGGCCGCCTCGACGGCGAGCAGGTGAAGCTCACCGCGCAGTCGGTGGAGAAGCTCGAGGATGCGGTCGCGAACTCCGCGGCAGGGCTGCGCATTGTGATCTCCGATCCCGTGGCGCTCGAGGCGCTGCGCAAGGCGCTCGAGGGCAAGCGCGGGCGCGGGCGGGTCACGCTGGTGGTGCCTCTGGAGAAGGAGGAGTCGGAGGCCGAAGTCACCTTGCCCGGCACCTACTCCATCGCGGGCGGCTTGCGCGACACGATCGGAAGTCTGCCCGGGATCGCCCAGGTCGAGGAAATTTGAGCCGTCAGCCCGGGCTCTTCGAAAGCGAGACGGCGCCGCCGGCCAGGCGGCGGGCTGCGGGGCCGGGCGATGTCAGACCGGCAAGGGATTCGCCCCTGCTCGAGGCACCGCTTCTCCCGCCGGATATCCGCCTCGGCACCTCCTCCTGGTTCTTCCCCGGCTGGCGCGGTTTGGTTTATGACGGCGTCCATCCCCAGGCGACGCTCAGCCGCAAGGGGCTGGCGGCCTATGCCCAGATCCCGCTGCTGCGGACCGTCAGCCTCGATCGGACCTTCTACGCGCCGATCTCGGCCGTCGACTATGCACGCTACGCCAGTCAGGTGCCGGAGCATTTCAGCTTCGTCGTGAAGGCGCCGGCGATCGTCTGCGACGCGGTGATGCGCGACGAGGAGGGCAGGGGGAAGGTGCCAAACCCTCACTTCCTCGATGCCGCGATCGCCGCTCGGGAGTTCGTTCTGCCCTGTCTGGAGGGTCTCAAGGCCAAGGCAGGCCCGCTGGTCTTCCAGGTCTCGCCGCTGCCGCGCAGCCTCGTCGAGGACGCCTCGCTGTTCATCGAGCGGGTGGGGGCGTTCTTCGCGGCATTGCCCCGCGAACTGGGTATGCACAGGCCAATTTACGCGCTGGAACTGCGCAATCCCGAACTACTGACGCCGCGCCTGATGCGCATGCTGGCCCAGGCCGAGGTCCGTTATTGCGTCGGCCTGCACGACCGGATGCCGGAGGTCGAGCGGCAGGAAATGGCTCTCAAGGCGCTCGATGGAGACGCGCCGGGGCCGCTCGTGGTGCGCTGGAATCTGCACCGCGGCTTTCGCTACCAGGCGGCGAAGCAGCGCTACGAACCGTTCGACAAGCTCGTGGACGAGGATGGCGAGACCCGCCGGGTCTTGGCGCGGATGGCGGCGACCGCCTTCAAGGCGGGCCGCAAGGTCTGGATCACCGCCAACAACAAGGCCGAGGGCAGTGCGCCCCTCTCGGTCCTCGAACTGGCCCGGGAAATAGCCAAGCAGATCGGCTAAGGCCTTGATTTCATTGCCACTTGCATTTTTGGCGGCAAACCACTAGAAACGCGCCACTTCGCACGCGGGTTTGCGGTCGACGGGGAGACATCCCGGCGCTCGCTCCGGTGTTCCCATTCCGGGAACGACGCCCGCGGAGGCTCAACCGGAAAAGGAGAACGGCATGACCATGCCGACATTTACGATGCGCCAGCTGCTGGAAGCGGGCGTCCACTTCGGCCATCACACGCGCCGCTGGAACCCCAAGATGAAGCCGTACCTGTTCGGGGTGCGCAACGGGGTCCATATCATCGACCTCACCAAGACCGTGCCGCTGCTGGAGCAGGCGCTGCGTCAGGTTCGCGACGTCGTCGCGAGCGGCGGCCGCGTCCTGTTCGTCGGCACCAAGCCGGCGGCCGCCGAGCGCGTCGCCGACGCTGCCAAGCGTTGCGGCCAGTACTACGTCAACCACCGCTGGCTTGGTGGCATGATCACGAACTGGAACACGATCTCGGCGTCCATCAAGCGGCTGCGCGAGCTCGACGAGCGCCTGAAGGGCGACGTCGTCGGCCTCACCAAGAAGGAGCAGCTTGACCTGACGCGCGAGCGCGACAAGCTCGAGCGCTCGCTGGGCGGCATCAAGGAAATGGGCGGCACGCCTGACATGCTGTTCATCATCGACACCAACAAGGAGTCGATCGCGGTCCTGGAAGCCCGCAAGCGCGGTATTCCGATCGTCGCGGTGGTCGACAGCAATTCCGATCCCGACGGCATCGACTTCCCGATCCCGGGCAATGACGACGCGATCCGCGCCGTGTCGCTGTACTGCGACCTGCTTGCGGGCTCGGTGCTGGACGGCATCCGTGCCGAGATCGCCGCCACCGGCGGTGATGTCGGCGAGCTGGCCGAGCAGCCGGAAGAGGAAATCCCCGTTGCCGAGGCCCCGGCGGCGGAAGCGGCGCCGGCCGAGTAGTCCGGTCCCTTCATCGAAGAGAAACAGACGGGGCCGGTCGGAAGACCGGCCCTTGTTGCACTAAACGGAGCAAGACATGGCTGAGATCACTGCATCGCTCGTCAAGGAACTGCGCGAAAAGACAGGCGCGGGCATGATGGATTGCAAGAAGGCGCTGGGCGAGACGGCGGGCGACGTCGAGAAGGCGGTCGACTGGCTGCGCACCAAGGGCCTGTCAGCGGCCTCGAAGAAGGCCGGGCGCGTCGCCGCTGAAGGCCTCGTCGGCGTTGCCGCCGATGGCACCCGCGGCGCCGTCGTCGAGGTCAATGCCGAGACCGACTTCGTCGGCCGCAACGACCAGTTCCAGAAGTTCGTCGCCGCGGCGACCAAGCTCGCGCTCGAGAATGGCGGCGACCTCGCCAAGGTCGCAGCGGCGCCGTTCCCCGGCACCGGCCGGGACGTGCAGGGCGAGCTCACCAACCTGATCGCCACGATCGGCGAGAACATGAGCCTGCGTCGCGCTGCGTCGCTGTCGGTCTCCGACGGCGTTGTCGTGGCCTATACCCACAATGCCGTGGCCCCGGACCTCGGCAAGATCGGCGTGCTGGTGGCTCTCGAGTCGACGGGTGACAAGGCCAAGCTGGGCGCTCTCGCCAAGCAGCTCGCCATGCATGTGGCTGCGACGAACCCGCAGTCGTTGACGGTTGCCGAGCTCGACCAGGCGGCGATCGAGCGCGAGCGTGCGGTGCTCGCCGAGAAGGCCGGCCAGCAGGGCAAGACGGCCGAGATCGTCGCCAAGATGGTCGAGGGCGGGCTGCGCAAGTTCCATCAGGAAGTCGTCCTGCTCGAACAGGCCTTCGTCATGGATGGCAAGACCAAGGTGTCGAAGGTCGTCGAAGACGCGGCCAAGCAGGTCGGGGGACCGGTGCGCCTCGTGGGCTTCCTGCGTTTCGCGCTCGGCGAGGGCATCGAGAAGAAGTCCGAGGATTTCGCAGCCGAGGTGGCTGCCCAGCTCAAGAAGTAGTATTAGATTGCACCGGCGCGCGGACCTGTGGTCTGCGCGCCCAAGACAAAACGTAATCAGAGGCATCTGATGCCGTCGGGTCCCCGTTATCGCCGCGTCCTTCTCAAGCTCTCTGGCGAGGGGCTCATGGGGAATCGAGAGTATGGTCTCGATCCCGACATGGTCACCATGGTTGCACAGGAAGTGAAGGCCGTGCACGAGATGGGCGTGCAGGTTTGCCTGGTGATCGGCGGCGGCAACATTTTCCGCGGCGTGTCGGCGGCGGCTTCCGGCATGGACCGTTCCAGCGGCGACTACATGGGCATGCTGGCGACCGTCATCAATTCACTGGCGATGCAGAGCGCGCTGGAGCGGCAGGGACTGCAGACCCGGGTCCAGTCGGCGATTCCGATGACGACGGTGTGCGAACCCTATATCCGCCGCCGCGCCGCCCGCCACATGGAGAAGGGCAGGGTTGTGATCTTCGCGGCCGGCACCGGCAATCCGTTCTTCACGACCGACACCGCCGCCGCCCTTCGCGCGGCCGAGATGGGAGCCGACGCGCTGCTCAAGGGCACCCAGGTCGACGGCGTCTATTCGGCAGATCCGCGCAAGGACAAGAATGCCCAGCGCTACGACACGCTCGGCTATCTGGAAGTGCTGTCCCGCGACCTGCAGGTGATGGACGCTTCGGCGATCTCGCTTGCGCGCGAGAACCGTATCCCCATCATCGTCTTCGACATCCACAAGCCCGGCGCCTTCGCGGCGACGCTGCGGGGCGAGGGCACCTTCACGATCATCAAGGACGAGGCCTGAACATGTCTGCCGATCTCAACGAGCTCGAGAAGCGCATGCACGGCGCGATGGATGCGCTGAAGAAGGAATTTGGCGGCCTCAGGACCGGACGGGCCTCGGTCAACCTGCTCGACCCCGTGATGGTCGAAGCCTACGGCCAGCGCATGCCGCTCAACCAGGTCGGAACGGTCAGCGCACCGGAGCCGCGGCTTCTGACCGTCAGTGTCTGGGACAAGGGCCTGGTGACGCCGACCGCCAAGGCGATCCGCGAGGCAGGTCTCGGACTAAATCCGTCGCCGGATGGCCAGATGATCCGCATTCCGATTCCGGAGCTGACGACGGAGCGGCGCAACGAACTGGCCAAGTTGGCGCACAAGTATGCCGAGCAGGGCAAGGTGGCAGTGCGGAACATCCGCCGCGACGGCATGGAGGCGCTCAAGAAGGCCGAGAAGGACCGCAAGATCTCGGAAGACGAGCACCGGCAGAAGGCCGACGAGGTGCAGAAGCTCACCGACCGCTACGTCAAGCTGGTCGACGAGGCGCTGGTGCACAAGGAAAAAGAGATCAAGACGGTCTGATGTCCACTGCGCCGCTGCCCGCCAATCCCGACGCTGGGTCGGGCCCTCAGCACGTCGCCATCATCATGGACGGCAACGGGCGATGGGCGAAGGCGCGTGGCCTGCCGCGGGTCGCGGGACACCGCCGAGGCGCCGATGCGGTGAGGCGTGTCGTGCGCGGCGCAGGCGAGCTTGGCGTCCCCGTCCTGACCCTCTTCGCCTTCTCGACGGAGAACTGGACGCGGCCCGCCGACGAAGTGTCCGACCTGATGGGGCTGTTGCGGCACTACCTGCGCAGCGAGCTGGACGAGCTGCGCAAGAACGGTGCGCGACTCCGGGTCATCGGCAATCGCGAAGGGCTTGCCGCCGACATCGTGCGCGACATTGCCGAAGCCGAGAACATGACGGCGGGAAATGCGCGCATCGACGTCAACATCTGCATCAACTACGGCTCGCGCGACGAGATCCTGCGGGCGACGCGCCGCCTGGCACAGCGAGTCGCGGCGGGAGAGATGACCGTCGACGGCATCGACCAGAAGAGCTTCGAGCGCGAACTGCTGACGGCGGGCTTGCCCGACCCGGACCTCCTGATCCGGACCAGTGGTGAGCAGCGGATCAGCAATTTCCTGCTCTGGCAGTGTGCCTACTCGGAGCTGGTTTTCGTCGACACGCTGTGGCCGGACTTCGGCAAGGAACACCTGGAACAGGCCATTGTGGAGTTCCGTAGGCGTGAGCGGCGTTATGGCGGCGTCGGAAGGTAACACCGCCCCGGCCGTGCGCGGCGGGCGCTTCGCCGGTCTGCTGATGCGGGCGCTCTCGGCCGTGGTCCTCGGTCCGCTGTTGCTCGCGGCGGTCTGGTATGGCTTCCCCTGGATCGATCTCGTGGCGGCGGTCGCGGCCCCCATCATGATCTTCGAATGGTCGCGGCTGACCCGTGGTGCGCCGGTCCTGCGTGTCCTTGCCTGGACATATGGCCTTGCGGCGCTCGTTGCCCTGTTGTGGCTGCGGCATCAGCCGGCGTTCGGGCGCGAGACCGTCCTCTGGGTCCTGGTGTGCATCTGGGCGACCGATATCGGTGCCTATTTCGTGGGACGCACGGCCGGCGGAGCCAGGCTCGCGCCGCGCATCAGCCCCGGCAAGACCTGGTCAGGACTGATCGGCGGCATGGCGTGGGCCGCTGCCGCCAGCGCGGCGATGGGATATGCCTTCGGCCAAGGGCATACCGTGCATCTTGCCATCGCCGGAGCGGCCCTGGCGATCGTTGGGCAAGCCGGCGATTTGCTGGAATCGGCTGCCAAGCGGCGGGCCGGCGTCAAGGACAGCGGGCGTCTCATTCCGGGGCACGGCGGATTGCTCGACCGGATCGACGGCTTGATGGCGGTGCTCGTTGCGGTGGGTATCGCCCGGCTGATCGCGGGAAATTCGTGGCCCTGGACATGACTCGCTGGGTGGCGCCGTCATCAGGGAACCCACGTGGGGTCACGATCCTGGGCTCGACCGGCTCCGTCGGACAAAGCACTGTCGATCTCATTGCGCGGGACCCGGCGAGCTATCGGGTCGAGGCGCTCGTCGCCCGCAGCTCGGTGGAACTGCTGGCGGAGCAGGCGAGGCGCCTGCGCGCGCGTCTCGCGGTCGTCGCCGACCCCGACCGCTATCAGGCGCTCAAGGCAGCGTTGGCCGGTACGTCGATCGAGGTGGCAGCCGGTCCACAGGCGGTCATCGAAGCGGCAGAGCGCCCGGCTGAATGGGTGATGGCGGCGGTCGTCGGATTCGCAGGCCTCGCACCTACCCTCGCGGCGGCGCGTCGGGGGGCGTTGGTAGCCCTCGCCAACAAGGAAGCGCTGGTCTGCGCGGGGCGCCTGTTGATCGACGCCATCGAGCAGTCGGGCGGCGTCCTTCTGCCCGTTGATTCCGAGCACAACGCCATTTTCCAGGTCTTCGAACCCGACCAGCATCGTGCCGTTGACCGGCTCATTCTGACGGCGTCGGGTGGGCCCTTCCGCAACTGGTCACTGGCCGACATGGCCGACGTCACGCCTGAGCAGGCGTTGGCCCATCCAAACTGGGACATGGGGGACAAGATCTCCATCGATTCGGCGACCATGATGAACAAGGGCCTCGAGCTGATCGAGGCGCAGCTCCTGTTCGGGCTGCCGGAGGAGCAGGTCGACATCGTCGTTCATCCGCAATCGGTCATCCACTCGATGGTCGCCTATCGTGACGGTTCGGTGCTGGCACAACTCGGAACGGCCGACATGCGCATCCCGATCAGTCACACCCTGGGATGGCCGGCCCGTATCGACGGACCTGCGGCCAAACTCGATTTCATGAGCATTCCGGCCCTCACGTTCGAGCGGCCCGATTCCGGCCGCTTTCCGGCTCTACGGTTGGCGCGAGAGGCTCTGGTGACGGGCGGCTATGCTCCCATCGTCCTGAACGCGGCGAACGAGGCGGCAGTGGCGGCATTCCTGGCCCGCCGGATTCGCTTCCTCGACATCGCCCGGATCGTGGAGGATGTGATGTCGCGCTGGAACGGACTTTCGGATGCGGTCGATGCGCTCCAGCAAGTGCAGGCCGCCGATCTGGAGGCTCGCAGGCTGGCTGAGAGTTTCTGCCGGGCCAAGGCTCTTGGAAATTGATGTAGAATGAACTTCGTGGTCGAGTAGGGCATGCAAAGCATCGTCAGCCTGTTTACGACTTATCTGCCGTATTTTTTTCTGGTGCTGACGCTGCTCGTTTTCGTGCACGAGTACGGTCACTACTGGGTGGGACGTCGCTTCGGCATCCATGCCGAGGTGTTTTCAATCGGTTTTGGTCCCGAGATCTTCGGTTGGACCGATCGCAACGGCACGCGCTGGAAGGTGTCGGCCATCCCGCTCGGCGGATACGTGAAGTTCCTGGGCGACAGCGATGCGACGAGTGCCACGCCGACCGGCGAGCCCCTGTCGACCAGTGATCGCAAGCGGGCCTTCTTCACCCAGCCGCTCTACGCGCGGGCTGCCGTCGTGCTCGGCGGGCCGGCCGCCAACCTCCTGTTCGCGTTCCTGTTGCTGACCGGCGTCTTCTTCTTCGCCGGCGAACCCTATACGCCCGCGACAGTCGCCGTGCAGGTCGACGGCCCGGCAGCGAAGGCTGGCTTGCGCACCGGCGACGAGATCGTTCGCCTCGCCGACAAGCGTGTCGACCGCTATGAGGATATCCAGGAATCCCAGTTCCTCTACTGGACCAAACCGATGCCGGTCGAATACCGGCGCGGCAACCAGCTTTTGAATGGCGAGATCCAGCCGCAGTATTGCGAGCGCACCGATCGCTACAACAACACGCTGCGCTACGGCAACCTGGGTATCGATCAGTTCATTCGTCCCGTCGTCGGCGGCTTCACGGCCAATAGTCCGGCCGAGGCGGCGGGGCTCAAGGTCGGTGACCTTTTGGTGGCGATCGACGGAAAGCCCGTCGAATCCTTCTCCCGCATTCCCGAACTGATCGGCTCTCGGGGCGGTCAGCCGGTGACCGTCAAGTACGAGCGCGATGGCCGCTACGGGGAAACGACCGTCGTGCCGATCGTAGACAAAGTGGTCGATTGCGCAGGCAAGGAGCAGGTTGTCGGACGCCTGCGTGTTCGTCCGCCGGCGGTGACGGAGCTTCGCGACCACGGCGTCGTCGGCGCCATGGGAGCGGGCGTGCGCGCCGTCTGGGGCATGACCACGATGTTTTATACGTCGATGGGACAGATCCTGACCGCAACGCGCCCTGTGGATGAATTGGGCGGGCCGATCCGCATCGCCAAGGCCGCGGGTGAGGCGTCGCATGCGGGATGGGCCGGCATTCTCAACCTCGTCATCGCGCTGTCCGTGGTGCTCGGCATCTTCAACCTTCTGCCAGTGCCCATGCTCGACGGCGGTCACCTCGCCATGTATGCCTACGAGGCGGTGCGGGGTAAGCCACTTAGCCTGCGGGCCCAGGAGGTCGGGCTGAAGCTCGGTTTCGCGCTCGTGATCGGCATGGCGCTGATTGCAACTTTCAATGACATCAGGCTTTTGCTGCGCTGAATTCATGCGACGTGGCGAGAACAGACCGGGGGACAAAAGGGGTGGCTTACGCCCTCATGCCGGTCTAGAAAGCTGCGTTCACGTTTTTGACCATCGGCAGGTTTGACTGGCGCCGGGGGGAAGTTTGATCTTTCGTTGGGCCGTACTGGCCATTGTCGCAATTCTGGCCTTCAACACGCCGGCATACGCCCAGCGCGGTGCCGTTGCTGCGGGCGGTGGCACGATCGCCGGTATCCAGATTCAGGGCAATGTCCGCTCCGAAGTGGAGACGATTCGCTCCTATCTTCAGCTGAAGGTCGGCGAGCCGTTCGATGCGGCCGCGGCGGATCGCTCGCTGAAGGCGCTGTTCGCGACGGGGCTCTTCGCCGACGTCGTGATCGAGATGCAGGGATCGACCCTGGTCGTGAAGGTCACGGAAAATCCGATCATCAATCGCGTCGCCTTCGAGGGAAACAACAAGATCGACGACGACAAGCTGCGCGATGAAGTGCAGTCGAAGCCGCGCCAGGTCTATACGCGCGCGCGGGTTCAGGCCGACGTCGATCGCATCCTGACCATTTATCGGCGAAGCGGTCGCTACAACGCCTCGGTCGAGCCCAAGGTCATCAATCTGGAGCAGGGTCGCGTCGACCTCGTCTTCGAGATCAACGAGGGCGAAGTCACGGGCGTGAAGCGCATCAGCTTCGTCGGCAACCAGGCCTTCGGCGACGGCACGCTGAGGGGTAAGATCCGCACCTCCGAGAGCGCGTGGTGGCGTTTCCTGTCGTCGGATGACCGTTTCGATCCCGATCGCCTGAACCTCGACCGCGAGCTTCTGCGCAAGTTCTATCTCTCCGAGGGCTATGCCGATTTCCGCGTGGTATCGGCGGTCGCCGAGCTTGCGCCGAATCGCGAAGGCTTCTTCATCACCTTCACGATCAACGAGGGCGATCGCTACAAGTTCGGCAAGGTCGACGTCACGAGCCGCTTCCAGGGCCTGAACGTCGACGTGCTGATGACCTTCCTGACGATCTCCGAAGGCGACTGGTATGACGCCAACGCGGTGGAGAAGTCGGTTTCCAACATCTCGGAGGCGGTGGGTTCGCTGGGCTATGCCTTCGTGGACGTTCGTCCGAATATCCGGCGCAACAAAGACAACAACACCGTCGACGTGACCTTCGATGTCCAGGAGGGCCCGCGCGTCTACGTCGAGCGCATCAACATTTCGGGCAACACGAGAACGCTCGACAAGGTGATCCGCCGGGAATTCCGCCTCGCCGAAGGTGACGCCTTCAGCACCGCCAAAGTCCGGCGCAGCGAGCAGCGCCTTCGCAACCTTGGCTTCTTCGAGAAGGTCGACATCTCGGCGGCGCCCGGCTCCGCTCCGGACAAGACCAGCCTCGAGGTGCAGGTCGTCGAGCAGAGCACCGGCGAAATCTCGTTCGGTGCGGGCTATTCGACCACGGCGGGCATCGTTGGCGACATTTCGATCAAGGAGCGCAACCTGCTCGGCAAAGGCCAGGAAGCGCGTCTCGGCCTGTCGATCGGCACGCTGAGCACCTCGATCGATCTGGGCTTCACGGAGCCTTACTTCATGGACCGTGAGGTTTCGGCTGGTTTCGACCTCTTCTGGACGTCGAACGACCGCCAAAGCATCGCGAGCTACAGTGACCGCAGCCTGGGCTTCGCGTTGCGCGCCGGCTGGGCTTATTCCGAGAACATTCGCCAACTCGCCCGCTACACTCTGCGGCAGACCGATATCTACAACGTCCAGCCTTGGGCTTCCTTTATCATCCAGGATAACCAGGGCACGCAGGTCGTCTCCGAATTATCGGAGACCATCATATGGGACACTCGCGACCAGCGCCTCAACGCAACCAAGGGGTGGATGGTCCGCAACTCGATTGCAGCCGCGGGCCTGATCGGCACCGAGCAGTATTTCCGCACCACGGCGGACGCCGTCTATTACCGGTCGCTGTTCGAGGACGTGGTCATTTCGGTCGGCGGTTCAGCGGGACTGATCCTCCCGTTCAACAACTCCTATGTCCGCCTGAACAACCTGTTCTTCATCGGCGGCGACACGCTCCGCGGCTTCGCCGTCGGCGGTGTTGGTCCACGCGATGCCAATACAACGGATTCGATCGGCGGCCAGTTCTACTACACGGCCACGACGGAGCTTTCCTATCCGTTGCCGCTGGTTCCCAAGGAAGTGGGCCTCCTCGGCAAGGCCTTCGTGGATGCCGGATCGCTCTGGGGCGTCCAGGCGCAGAGCTATGGCCTGGCGTCCGTGCTGACCAGCCAGCTGGTGCGCGTTTCGACCGGTGTCGGCGTCCAGTGGGTGTCGCCCTTCGGACCGATCCGCATCGACTATGCGATACCGCTTCAGTACGAACCGTGGGACAAGCAGCAGGCCGTTCGTTTCAGCTTCGGCACGCGGTTCTGAGCGGAGAGGCCACGGTCATGAACGCCCAAATCGAGAACACGACCGCTGCCGCGGCGACGTCCGTGGACATCAAGCGGATCCTGGAGATGATCCCGCACCGCTATCCGATGCTCATGGTCGATCGCGTGATCGACATGCAGCTCGACCAGAGCGCGGTGGGCATCAAGAACGTCACGATCAACGAGCCGTTCTTCCAGGGGCATTTTCCATCAGAGCCGGTCATGCCCGGCGTGCTCGTCGTCGAGGCGATGGCGCAGACCGCCTGTGTCCTCGTGGTGTCGACGTTCGGGGCCGAGTCGGAAGGCAAGCTGGTCTATTTCATGTCGATCGACGGCGTGAGGTTCCGCCGTCCGGTCGTGCCCGGCGACCGTCTCGAGCTTCACGTCACGAAGGTTCAGAGCCGCGCCAACGTTTGGAAGTTTTCGGGCAAGGCAATCGTCGACGGCAAGGTTGCTGCCGAGGCGACTTTCGCCGCCATGATCCGGGACCGCTGATCCGCGAACGAGCAGGGAGGGGATAATGCCCGATACCCAGTCCAATTTCCGTATGCTGCACACGATGATCCGCGTCATGGATCTCGACAAGTCGCTTGCCTTCTACACTGGCCCGATGGGCATGAAGCTGCTGCGCCGTCGCGACGTGCCGGACGGCAAGTACAGCCTGGCCTTCGTCGGCTACGGCGACGAGCCCGAGCACTGCGTCGTCGAGCTGACCCACAACTGGGACCAGGCGAAGCCGTACGAACTCGGAACCGGGTTCGGCCACCTCGCGATCGGCGTGCCCGACGTCTACAAGCTGTGCGAGGATGTGACGAAGGCCGGCGGCAAGGTCACGCGGCCAGCGGGTCCCGTGAAGTTCGGGACGACCGTCATCGCTTTCGTCGAAGACCCTGACGGCTACAAGATCGAGCTGATCGAGCGTAAGGGCTGAGCGAAGCTCAGCCCGAGGAGCGACAGGACATTGCCTCAGGCAATGTCCGAGAGCGTCGAAGAAAGAAGTTCCCACGAAGCTCAAGAAAAAGGCCCGCATCGCGGGCCTTCAATCTTTCAGACAGGGCAGTCCTAAAACAACCGCCAGTTCGCAGCCACCAGTGCCAGTGCGGCGCCCGCAAGACCGGCGACGAGCAGCCATGTCCGCACGCCGCGGGGGCGGAAATTGTCATTAGCAGGACGGCCCACCCGCACAATGCGCGGCTGGGCCTTCGGTGTCTGGGTGGCCGTCCAGGATGTTTCCCCCTGGCGCGGCCCGAACGATGATCTTGCCATATGCTTTTCGCTTCCCTCCCGGACAGCGATTTCAGCCCCGCATGTGAAGCGGCTTGTAGGGACGCTCGGTCTGGCCGTTGTAGAGCTGGCGGGGACGGCCGATCTTCTGGTCCGGATCCTCGATCATCTCGTTCCACTGCGAAATCCAGCCGACCGTACGAGCCACCGCGAACAGAACGGTGAACATGGAGGTCGGGATGCCGATCGCCCGGAAAATAATGCCCGAGTAGAAATCGACGTTCGGATAGAGCTTCTTGGAGACGAAATAGTCGTCCTTGAGGGCGATCTGCTCCATTTCCATTGCCAGCTCGAGCAGCGGGTCGTGGGTGATGCCCAGCGACGTCAGGACCTCGTGGCAGGTCTGGCGCATGACCTTGGCGCGCGGGTCGTAGTTCTTGTAGACGCGGTGTCCGAAGCCCATGAGGCGGGTGTGATCGGCCTTGTCCTTCACGCGCGACAGGAAGCCCGGGATATTCTGCTTGCCGCCGATCTCGTGCAGCATGTTGATGACGGCTTCGTTGGCACCGCCATGGCTCGGGCCCCACAGCGAGGCGATGCCCGCGGCGATGCAGGCGAACGGGTTGGCGCCCGAGGAGCCGGCAAGACGGACCGTGGAGGTCGAGGCGTTCTGCTCATGGTCGGCATGGAGCATGAGGATGCGATCCATCGCCTTCTCGACGATCGGATTGACCTCGTACTCCTCGGCCGGAACCGAGAACATCATGCGCAGGAAGTTGGCGGCGTAGGACAGGTCGTTGCGCGGATACACGAACGGCTGGCCAACCGAATACTTGTAGGCCATCGCCGCGATGGTCGGCATCTTGGCGACCAGACGGTAGGATGCAACCATCCGCTGGTGCGGATCGTGGATGTCGAGCGAGTCGTGATAGAAGGCGGAGAGGGCGCCGACGACACCGCAGCAGATCGCCATCGGATGGGCGTCGCGGCGGAAGCCGCGATAGAACTGGCTGAGCTGCTCATGAACCATCGTGTGGTTCGTGATGTCGTGGACGAACTTGTCCTTCTGCGCCTTGTTCGGTAGGTCGCCCTTCATCAGCAGGTAGGCGACTTCCATGAAGTCGCTCTGCTCGGCGAGTTCGGCGATGTTGTACCCGCGATGGAGCAGCAGGCCTTCGTCGCCGTCGATGTAGGTGATTTTCGAACCGCACGAGCCGGTCGAGGTGAAGCCCGGATCGTAGGTGAACATGCCGGAGTCGCCGTAGAACTTGCGGACATCGACCAGACGCGGCCCGATCGTGCCGTGAATGATCGGCATTTCGTAGGTCTTGCCGGTTTCGTTGTCGGTAAGCGTCGCGGTCGACTTGGCCATTGGATGAACTCTTTTCAGCTCGATTCGGGCATGGCGCAGGACCGCTTCAGATCGGTCACGCCGGGTTCGACGCCACCCTAACAAGCTGCAACTGGAGGCGCAATTGTGGCGGCGGATGGCTATTTCGCGCCGCGTAGTCGGGCGGCGATGCGGCCATCGAGGGACGCCAGTCCGAGCCCGATCAGCGCCATTCCCAGGAAGTGCCGCGGCGCGAGTTCCTCGCCGAGGAAGAGCGTGCCGAGAAGGATGGCCGTGACCGGTATCAGGAACGTAACCAGCAGCAAATTCGTCGCACCTGCCGCGGCAAGAATGCGGAAATACAGCAGATAGGCCAGCGCGGTCGACAGCAGGGCGAGCCCGGCCAACGCCGCCCAGATGGTCGCGGATGGCAGACCCGGCAGCTGCCAGGGCTGGTCGACGATCAACATGATCGGGAGAATCAACAGAGTGCTGGCGGTGACCTGTCCCGACGCCGCCTGCAGCGGCGAAACCGCCATCGCCTGAAACCGGCGTCCATAGACGCCGGCCAACGCATAGGAGAAGGCAGCGCCCAGGCAGGCGATCTGGCCCATGCTTCCCAATCGATCGCCGATCAGCAGGCCCGGGCCGACCAGGACCGTCACGCCGGCGAAGCCGATCAGCAGGGCGGTCAGCTTGGCGGCGTTCATTTTTTCGTCGCGGGTCGCGAGATGGGCAACGACCAGCGTGAACAGGGGCGTCGTGGCGTTCAGGATCGAGGCCAGGCCCGAGGCGATTTGCGTCTGGCCCCAGAAGATCAGGCTGAAGGGGATCAGGTTGTTAAGCAACCCCATGATCATGAAGGTGGCCCAGGGCGTTTCGCGCCGGAAGAGGCTCCGGCCGGTCAGCCAGAGCGACAGATTCAGTGCGAATGCGGCAAGGGCGACGCGACCGAAGACGACGGTTAACGGGCGCAACTCGGCAACGGTCACTTTGGCGAAGAAGAACGACCCGCCCCAGAGGACGGACAGCGACACCAGCAAGATCCAGACACGCAGGCTCATGGGTGGAGCCTGCGGGCATCGCGCGGACCGATCTATCCGGCCGCGGACAGCAATCGCGCCTCGCCGCGGGGCAGCGCTACTCCTAACTCTGGACCTGCACCTTTGCCCAGGTGTCCCGCAGCCCGATCGTGCGGTTGAACACCAGAGCCTTCGACCGGCTCGCGAGGTCCGGGCAGAAATAGCCCAGCCGCTCGAACTGCACGGCTTCCCCTTCAGATGTCTCTGCCAATGAGGGCTCCAGCAGCGCGCCCGACAGGACTTCGAGCGAGTCTGGATTCAGGTCAGCGTCGAGATCGCCACCGGCGCCCGGGTCAGGGCGGTTGAAGAGCGTGCTGTACAATCGGACTTCGGCGGGAAGTGCATCCCGGGCGGACACCCAGTGCAGGGTGGCCTTTACCTTTCGACCGTCCGGCGCGTTGCCGCCGCGGCTCGCTGGATCGTAGGTGCAGCGCAGTTCGACCACGTTGCCGTCGGCGTCCTTGACCACCTCGCGGCAGGTGACGAGATAGGCGTAGCGCAGCCTGACTTCTCGCCCCACTGCCAGCCGGAAGAATTTGTTCGACGGATTCTCCATGAAGTCGTCGCGCTCGACGAAGACTTCCCTGCGGAAGAGAAGGGTACGCGTGCCGGCGTCCGGATCACCCGGGTGATTGACGGCCTCCAGCTCTTCGACGTGGTCTTCGGGAAAGTTCTCGATCACGAGCTTGAGCGGCCGCAGGACCGCCATGCGCCGCCGCGCTGCCTGATTGAGATGGTCGCGGATCGAGTGATCGAACATGGCGAGATCGACGACGCTGTTGGCCTTGGACATGCCGATGCGCCGAACGAAGTCGCGGATCGCCTCCGGCGGCACGCCGCGACGGCGCAGGCCTGCCAGCGTCGGCATGCGCGGATCGTCCCAGCCACTCACAATGCCGCGCCGCACCAGATCCGTCAGGTAGCGTTTGGAGAGGACCGTGTACCCGAGATTGAGTCGGGCGAATTCGGTCTGGCGCGGGCGCGCCGGCACCGGCAGGTGGTCGAGGAACCAGTCGTAGAGCGGGCGATGGTCCGCGAACTCCAGGGTACAGAGTGAATGCGTGACCTGTTCGATGGCGTCGGACTGGCCATGCGCGAAATCATAGGTCGGATATATGCACCATTGCGTGCCGGTACGCGGGTGAGCCACGTGTAGGATGCGATACAGGACAGGGTCGCGCAGGTTCATGTTGCCGGAAGCAAGGTCGATCTTCGCTCGCAGCACGCAGGCCCCGTTGGGAAACTTGCCGGCGCGCATGTCGCGAAACAGGCTGAGATTGGTTTCCATCGAGCGGTCGCGGTGCGGCGAAGCGCGGCCCGGTTCGGTCAGCGTGCCGCGCATTGCCCGCATCTCGTCGGGCGGGGTGTCGTCGACATAGGCGAGGCCGGCGCGGATGAGATGCTCGGCCCAGTCGTACAATGTCTGGAAATAGTCCGACGCATGGTGCAGATGCTC
The DNA here is from genome assembly GCA_947466085.1 of Rhodospirillales bacterium. GTDB lineage: Bacteria > Pseudomonadota > Alphaproteobacteria > Reyranellales > Reyranellaceae > Reyranella. The sequence goes on along the minus strand of CANIEC010000062.1, from coordinate 4,948 downwards.
GCCCCAGTCGAAGCCGAGCCAATGTACGTCGCGCTTGATGGCGTCGATGTATTCCTGCTCCTCCTTCACCGGGTTGGTGTCGTCGAAGCGAAGGTGGCAGCGGCCGCCATATTCGGTCGCAAGTCCGAAATTCAAGCAGATGGACTTTGCGTGGCCGAGATGAAGATAGCCGTTCGGCTCCGGTGGAAAGCGAGTAACGATGCTTTTCACTTTTCCGCTGGCGAGATCCGACTGAACCAGGTCGCGAATGAAATCCCGCGCGTCTTCGTTCGCAGCGGCCTCCAGCATCGGCTTCTTGTCATCCATCACCTGTCTCCCGTTCAAGCCGCGGCCGCCAGCAATCGCACCTTGCTCTCGGCGGGCCCCAGTACGGCCAGCACTTCGAAGATGCCGGGCGAAGCGGTCGAGCCGGTCAGCGCGACGCGGAGCGGCTGGGCGACCTGGCCGAGCTTCAGCCCGTTCGCCTCGGCGAACTTGCGCACGGCTTCTTCGATCGCCGCTTCGCTCCAGTTGCTCGCCTGCGTCTCCAGCGCCGGCGCGAGCTTGGCCATGACAGCACGGGCGTCGGGCGTCAGCACGCCGAGCGCCTTGTCGTCGGCGATCGGCGGCGCGCCGGCGCGTGCGTAGAAGGCAAGGCTGTCAGCGAGTTCTACAAGCGTGCGCGCGCGCGGCTTCACGCCGTTCAGGCCGCGCACAATGCGCTCGCGGCCGGCGTCGGCGACCTTGCCGCCGATCCGTTCCTCGATGCGCGGCAACACCAGCGGCAGCAGCTCGGCATCCGGCGTCTCGCGCAGGTAGTGCGCGTTGAGGTTGGTGAGCTTGGCCATGTCGAAGCGTGAGGCCGAGCGTCCGACCCCATCCAGGTCGAACCATTCGATCGCCTGCGCCGTCGAGATGATCTCGTCGTCGCCATGGCCCCAGCCCAGACGCAGCAGGTAGTTGCGCAGCGCCGGCGGCAGGAAGCCCATGTCACGATAGGCGTCCACGCCGAGCGCCCCGTGACGCTTGCTGAGCTTGGCGCCGTCGGGCCCGTGGATCAGCGGGATGTGGGCATAGACCGGCTCGGGCCATCCCATGGCGCGGATGATCTGCAGCTGGCGGAAGGCGTTGTTCAGATGGTCGTCGCCGCGGATGACGTGCGTCACGTCCATGTCGTGATCGTCGACGACGACGGCCAGCATGTAGGTCGGCGTGCCGTCGGCACGCAGCAGGATCATGTCGTCGAGCTGGGCGTTCTCGACGGTGACCTCGCCCTGCACGGCGTCGTTGATGACGGTTTGGCCGGTCTGCGGCGCCTTCAGCCGTACCACCGGCTTGATGCCGGCGGGCGCGTCCTTGGGATCGCGGTCGCGCCAGCGGCCGTCGTAGCGCATCGGCTTGCCGGCGGCCTTCTGCGCCGCGCGCATCTCGTCGAGTTCCTGCGGCGAGGCATAGCAGTGATAGGCATGGCCCTTGGCCAGCATCTCGTGCGCGACCCCGGCATGGCGGGCGGCACGCGCGAACTGATAGGTGACCTCACCGTCCCACGGCAGGCCGAGCCACGACAGGCCGTCCAGAATCGCGGCGATCGCCGGCTCCGTCGAGCGCGCGCGGTCGGTGTCCTCGATGCGCAGCAGGTACTTGCCGCCATGATGCCGGGCGAACAGCCAGTTGAACAGGGCCGTGCGGGCGCCGCCGATATGCAGGTAGCCGGTGGGAGAAGGAGCGAAGCGGGTTACGACAGTCATCGACCTGGGATCATGCTCGGTAAGCGCGGGTTTTGCCGCAATTTGGTCGGAAAAGCGCGCCGTAGGTAGGGGAGCGTCCGGTTAGTGTCAAACCTGCGCGCCTGGATCCCCGAACAGCTGGACGCCGAGCGCGGCCGATGGATGCTGTGGCTTCCGGTGGCGCTGGGCCTGGGCATCGCGATCTACTTTGAGCTGCCGGTCGAGCCGGCTTTGTGGGTGGGACCGGCCCTTGCGGCGGGGGCTCTGTTCATCTCCGTCTTTGCACCGCGCGGCAGCTTCGCCCGTGCCCTGGCCATCGGCGCCGTCGCAGCCTCGTCCGGCCTCGGCCTCGTCGCCTGGCGTACGGCGAGTCTCGCGGCACCGACGCTCACCCGGCCGCTGTTCAGCCTCAACGTCGAGGGCAGGGTCGCCGACATCCAGCGTCTGCCCGAGGGAGTCCGAGTCGTCCTCGAAGCGGTCCGGCTCAGGGGCAACGGCGTGCCGCCACCCGAGATGATGCCGGCGAAGGTTCGCGTAACTCTAAACCGCGGGGCGCCGCCGCTGCAGATCGGGGACCGCCTGCTCGTGCTCGCGAACCTGTCGCCGCCGGCCGGGCCCGCGGCGCCCGGCGCCTTCGATTTCCAGAGGCTCGCCTGGTATCAGCAGCTCGGCGCGGTCGGCTACGCCCTGGCGCCCGCGAGCGTGATCGAACGCGGCCGGCCCGACGGTTTTGTGCGCACGATTGACTCGCTGCGCGCCGACCTGGCCGCCCGCATCCTGCATGTGTTGCCGGGGCCAGCGGGCGGGGTGGTGGCCTCGCTGCTGGTCGGTGAGCAGACCGCCGTCGACAAGGACGTGGCACAGGCCATGCGCGATTCCGGCCTGGCGCACATCCTGTCGATTTCCGGCCTGCACATCGTCTTCGTGGTCGGCCTCGTCATGGGCCTCGTGCGTTACGGCATCGCTCTGGTCCCGCCGCTTGCCCTGCGCATCGACGCCAAGAAGGTGGCGGCCGTGCTCGCCCTGATGGCCGCGCTCTTCTACACGGCGCTGGCCGGCGCGCCGGTGCCGGCGCAGCGTGCCTGCGCGATGGCCGCCTTTGCGCTGCTCGCCATCCTGCTCGACCGTACGGCGCTGTCGCTACGCCTCGTCGCCTGGTCGGCCGTCATCGTGCTGGTCATAGCACCAGAGTCGCTGACCGGCGCGTCGTTCCAGATGTCGTTCGCCGCCGTCGTCGCGCTGATCGCGGGCTGGGAATCGGCCGCACCCTGGCGCCGCCGCCTGCACGAGCGCGCCGAAATCTCCCGCCATCGCTGGCTGTGGCGGCTCGGGGCCGCGCTGGGCGCCAGCCTGCTCACGACCCTGATCGCCTCGGTCGCGACCGGGGCCTTCGCGGCCTACCACTTCAACCGCCTGTCGCTGCTCGGCGTCGTCGCCAATCTCCTCGGCGTGCCGCTCACCGGCTTCTGGATCATGCCGTGGGGCTTGCTCGCCATGCTGCTGATGCCGTTCGGGCTGGAGGCCGTGGCGCTGGTCCCGATGGGATGGGGCGTCGACGTGCTGAACGCCATCGCCTTCCGCGTCGCGGCGTGGCCCGAGGCCGCGATGCTGGTGCCGTCGTTGCCCGGCGCCAGCCTGTGGCTGCTGACCGCCGGCGGCATGTGGCTCTGCCTGTGGCGGCGGCGATGGCGCTACGCCGGACTGCCAGTTGCAGCGATCGGCCTGATGCTGGGTCCGCCGCCGGCCCCGGACCTTCTGATGAGCGAGGACGGCCGCGTGCTCGGGCTGCGCGACGAGCGCGGGGTGGTGCATGTCGCCTCGGCTCGCCTCGATCGCTACGTCACCGATTCCTGGGCTCGACGCCAGGGGCAGGACGGAGCCCGGCGCTGGACGGTCAGCGCCGACGAGCAGGCCTTGGGCCTCGGCTGCAGCACAGGGCTTTGTCGATGGCGAAAGGGTCCGTGGCGCGTCGCGCTGGTGAGCGACGACAAACGCCTGACCGAAGCCTGCGGCTCGGCCGACATCGTGCTTTCGACCGTCGACGCGCAGGCCCGCTGTCGCGGCCCGCGTCTGGTCATCGATCGTCGCGATGCCTGGAAGGACGGCGCCCACGCGCTATGGCTCGATGAGCTTGGCGTGCGACGCGAAACCGCCAACGCCCGCCGTGGCGACCGGCCCTGGGTCCCCAACAGCTCGATGCGCCAGACCTCGCCCGTCAAGGCGCCGGGAGCGTAGGATCAGTGATAGCGCCGGTATAGGCCGGCGAGGCGGCCCTGGATCTTGACCCGGTCGGGTCCGAAGATGCGGGTCTCATAGGCGGCGTTGGCAGGCTCGAGCGCGATCGAGGCGCCCTTCTTGCGCAGCCGCTTCAGGGTTGCCTCGGTGTCGTCGACCAGCGCCACGACGATCTCGCCGGACTCGGCGGTGTCGGAGCTCTTGATGATGACGATGTCGCCGTTCTGGATGCCGGCCTCGACCATCGAGTCGCCCTGGACTTCGAGGCAATAATGGGCACCTGAGCCCAACAGCGAGACCGGCACGTCGACGGTCGTCGAGTTGTCGCGCAGGGCCTCGATCGGCGTGCCCGCGGCGATCCGGCCGTAGAGGGGAAGGCTGAGCGCCTGGGCTTCGTTGGCGGCCTGAATGGCACCGGCGAGCGGCACACGATCGGCTCGCACGATCTGCGGCACGAAGCCTTCGCGGCCGTCGGAGAAGCCTGCCCGGCGCGAATCTGCCAACAGCGGCGTGACGTTGGGCGCGGGCAGGGCGGCGCTGTCGGGCAGCTTCACGACCTGCAGCGCCCGTGCGCGATGCGGCAGGCGGCGCAGGAAGCCACGTTCCTCGAGCCCGGTGATCAGGCGATGGATGCCGGACTTCGACTTCAGCCGCAGCGCTTCCTTCATCTCGTCGAAGGAGGGCGAGACGCCGTCGTCGTTCAGCCGCTTGTTGATGAACAGAAGCAGTTCGTTTTGCTTGCGGGTGAGCACCGTCTTCTCCCCAGAACGCCTACCGGATTTAGGAACAAATCCTGAAACCCGGCACATGTTCTAGTTTAGTTCCTTCTTCCGGTCAAGTTATCCCGAGGAACGGAGGGGAGAATCGGTGGATCAATAGCCTCCGGGCAGGCTCGCGAGATCGACGACCTGCACAATGTCACCCGCCTTGCGTGCGGGATCGTGGGGCGGACGGATCATCAACCCATCGCAGGCAGCCAGAACCGACAGCATCGAACTGTCCTGCAC
>CANIEC010000061.1 GCA_947466085.1 Rhodospirillales bacterium | reverse complement strand
CTCGCCGCCGCCATCGCATCGGGCGAGATCGACGCCGGCAGCATCGTTGCCATCGTCGGCAAGACCGAGGGCAATGGCTGCGTCAACGATTTCACCCGCGGCTACGCCACCCTGGCCTTGAAGCTGGTGTTGGCAGAGGCGCTGGGCTGCCCGCTTGGCGAGATCGAGAAGCGGGTGGCCATTGTGATGTCCGGTGGCACAGAGGGCGGGTTGTCGCCGCACCTGATCGTCTTCTGCCGCGAGAACGCGCCGCCGCCGGCCTCCGCCGGGCCGCGACTGGCGATCGGTGTTGGCCTGACGCGCGCGTTCAAGCCGGAGGAGATCGGCCGGGCGCCGCAGATCGAGGAGACGGCAGCGGCGGTAACCTTGGCCATGAAGGATGCCGGCATTGCCACGCCGCATGATGTCCACTTCGTGCAGATCAAATGCCCGTTGCTGACCAAGGAGCGTATCCAGGACGCCGCAGCCCGCGGCGCAACGGCGGCCACCGACGACACCTACCATTCGATGGCCCTGTCGCGCGGCGCCTCGGCGCTGGGCGTCGCGCTCGCGCTCGGCGAGGTGAAGGACGCGCCGGAAGACGCGATCTGCCGCGACTGGTCGCTCTATTCGCGGGTCGCCAGCACCTCGGCGGGCGTCGAACTCCTGCGCAACGAGATCGTTGTGCTGGGAAACGCGCAAGGCTGGTCGGGCGACCTGCTGATCGATCACGACGTGATGCGCGACGCGATCGATGCCGGTGCTGCGCACCGCATCCTGGGCCGGCTCGGCGTGACCGGCGAGGATGTCACGGCGGTGCTCGCCAAGGCCGAAGCCTCGCCCTCGGGCGCAATCCGCGGGCGGCGGCACACGATGCTGGACGACAGCGACATCCACTCGACCCGCCATGCCCGTGCGCTGGTGGGCGGCGTGCTGGCTGGCGTGATCGGCGACACGATGCTCTACGTCTCCGGCGGCGCCGAGCACCAGGGTCCGGCCGGCGGCGGGCCCATCGCGATCATTGGGCGGGTCTGATCGGCTGGGTTAAGCTCGCGGCATGACCGACACGAACCCCTACGATCTCCTCGGCGTGCGCCGCCGCATCAATGCCGCCGGGGCGCTGACGCGGCTGGGCGGGGCGGTGATGGCCCCCGAAGTCGTCGCCGCCATGGCCGCGGCCTCGCGCGCCTCGGTCGACATCGGCGAACTGCAGGACGCCGCCAGCGGCCGCATCGCTGCAGCGACCGGCGCGGAGGCCGGGCTCGTCACGACGGGCGCGGCGGCGGCCCTTACGCTCGCGGCCGCCGCTGCCATCGCGCGCTGGGACATCGCGAAGATGGCGGCACTGCCCCATGCCGGCGCCTTTCCACACGACATCCTGATCCCGCGCACCCAGCGCACCGGCTACGCGCATGCGCTGGCGGCCTCGGGCGCGCGGCTGGTCGATATCGGCCACAACGATCGGGGAACGGGCGCCGGCGTGCGCGGGCTGGAAGCGTGGGAGATCGAGACGGCCCTGTCGCCCTCGGTCGTCGCCATGGCCTTCTCGGTCAATGCCGCCAGCATCGTCGATCTGCCGACCGCCATCGCGACCTGCCGCGCCAACGGCATTCCCCTGATCGTCGATGCGGCGGCGCAACTTCCGCCCAAGGAGAATCTGCGGCGCTTCATCGACATGGGGGTCGACCTCGTGGCCTTTTCCGGCGGCAAGGCTCTGGGCGGTCCGCAGGCGTCCGGCATCCTGGCCGGGCGGCGCGACCTCGTGGCCTCGGCGCTGCTGCAGCAGCTCGACATGGACGTGGCACCGGACACCTGGTCGCCGCCGCGCCTCGTCGATCGGACGAACCTCCGCGGTGTCCCGCATCACGGGATCGGCCGCGGCTTCAAGGCCGGCAAGGAGGAGATCGTGGGTCTGCTCGTGGCGCTGGAGCGCTTCATCGCGGCCGACGATGCTGCCTCCAATGCCGCGCTCCAGACACGGCTGGAAGGGATTGCCGCGTCGCTGGGTGGCTTCGATGTGAAGCTCGTGCCGGCGGCGCAGACCGGACGCGTCCCCGTGCTGGAGATCGCGGTGCCGGAGGCGCTCGCCGTCAGCGCCACGCTGCAGAGAGGTGACCCGCCGGTCCACCTGTCGGAGCGGCACGCCGCCCGCGGCGTGCTCACGCTCGATCCGCAGGTCCTCTTGCCCGAACACGATGCGCCGCTGGCAGCGGCGCTTCGTGCCGTGCTTCAGTCCACCGTCGCCTGACCCTCGTCGCGATAGGCCCAGCAGGTGTCGGGCGGCAGGGTGAGGGCGACCTCGCCGTCGTTGTGGCGAGCCGCCGTGCCGAGTTCCAGCACCTCGACCTTCTGGCCGCCGAACTCGACGTCGTAGATCGTCTGCATGCCCTGGTAGCGCCGCTCGACCACTCGGCCGGTGAAGCTGTTGGCGGGGCCGCGTTCGCCGAGGCGGATGTTCTCTGCCCGCAACGCCACACGGGCATTGTCGCCGGGGCTGAGTGGCTGCGGCGTCCAGGCGGAGATCCGGCCGGCGGCGCCGAGGTCGATGACGGCCTGGTCGCCGTTGCGCTCCAGAACCTTGCCCTTGAGCACGTTCGAGGCGCCGGTGAAGTTGGCGACGAAGGAATCGGCCGGCCTGTTGTAGATTTCGCCCGGGGGCGCCATCTGCAGCAGCTTGCCGTCCTTCATGACGCCGATCCGGTCGCCCAGCACCACAGCCTCGGACTGGTCGTGCGTCACGTAGAGGCCGGTCATGCCGGTCATCTTCAGGATGCGGCGCAGCTCGTCGCGCAGGCGGATGCGCAGCTTGGAATCGAGGTTCGACAGCGGTTCGTCGAGCAGCAGGAGCTGCGGCCGGTAGACCAGGCTGCGCGCCAGCGCGACGCGCTGCATCTGGCCGCCCGACAGCGACGTGACCGGCCGCTGGGCGTATTCGCCGAGGCCGACCAGCTCGAGCGTGTCGCGGACCTTGGTCTCGATATTGTCGCTGCCGCTGGTGTTCTTGCGGCGATACTTCAGCGGATAGGCGACGTTCTGGTGCACCGTCATGTGCGGCCACACCGCATAGGACTGGAACACCATGCCGATGTCGCGTTCGCGCGGACTGACCAGCGTGCCGCGCTCGGGCTCCGAGACGACGCGGCCGCCGATCGAGATGCGGCCGCCGGTCGGATGTTCGAGGCCGGCGACGCAGCGGAGCGTCGTGGTCTTGCCGCAGCCCGAAGGCCCCAGCAGCACCACGATCTCGCCCGCCGGCACGTCGAAGCTCACGCCGTCGACGGCCGCCTTGCCGGTCCCGAACTTCTTGACCAGGTCCTCGATGAGGAGCGCAGCGCTCACTGGCGGTACCCGTAGGTCTTGTTCCACTCTTCCATCCAGGAGGCGCGCAGCTTGTCGAACTCCTCGAACTTCGGCACCCAGACCTTGATCACCTTGGGATCCCAGCCCTTCGGATAGGCCGGCGGCTCACTGAGGGACGTGATGTTGCCCAGCTTGTTGATCATGAAGGTCTGGCCTTCCTTGGACAGGCGCCAGTTCATGAACAGCCTGGCGGCGTTCGGGTTCTTCGACGACTTTGTAATGCCGTCGGCGTAGGGAACAATCGGGACGCCTTCAGGTGCAAAGATCGCCTCGGCCGGAGCGCCCTCGACGATCTTGGTGAAGATGATGTTGTAGAGCAATGGCGCGATCGAGACCTCGCCGCGGACCAGCGCGTCCGAGAGCGGAGCTCCCGACGGATACAGCGCGATATTGAGCGCGGCCTGCTTCTTCCAGTAATCCTCGCCCAGTACCTGGCGCTCGAACATGATGCGCGTCCAGGTCGTGCCGCCCGACGGTCCGATGACCTGGCCGATCTGCTTGTCCTTGTATTCGGGCTTCGTCAGATCCATCCAGGTCTTGGGCGCGTTCTTCACGAGCTGCGTGTTGTAGGCGATGGCCCAGCCCAGCGTCACGCCCGGCCACAGCTTCGGCGACACGAGCGCATCCTTGCGGTAATCGGCGGCGTTCGGTGGGGCGTAATCCTGGAAGAGGTCGGCGATCTCCAGCATCAGGCCACGGTCGGAATGGTTGACCACGTCGGCGCCGAGCTTGTCGGCGGCGGCTTCCGTCTTGATGCGGGTGATGAGCTGGCCGCCCGGGGCCCGGACCATCGCGACCTTGATCTTGGGGAAGCGCTTGTTGAATTCCCTGATCACTTCCTGCTGCGTCTCGGCGAAGTCGGCCGTGTACAGCGTGAGCCCGCCTTCCTTTTCGGCGGCGGCGATCAGCTCCTTCGAGCCGAAGGCGTCCTGCTGGGCGCGGGCGGGGAGTGCGGCGGTTGCCGCGGCGCCGGCGATGCCGGCCAGTATGGTTCTGCGCTTCATTGTCATTCCCTCCTGTTGTTCTGTGGTCAGCCCGCGCGGGCGGTGCTTTCGGCCGAGCCGCGGGAAAGCCAGGTGGTGATGCCGAGCAGCACCCCGAGGATCACGGTCTGCACCAGGCTGAAGGCCGCGGTCTTGCCGATGTTTCCGCCCTCGTAATAATCGAGCAGCAGCACGGCCATCACGGTCGTGTCGCTGGTGTAGAGGAACAGCGACGAGCCCAGTTCCCGCACCGCCAGCACGAAGAGCAGCGTCATCGAGGCGATGATGCCGGGTCGGGCCAGCGGCACCATGATGGTGGCAATGGTGCTGAGCAGGCCGCGCCCGCAGATCCAGGCCGCTTCCTCGAGCTCCTTGTGGATCTGCATGAACGATGTCGACAGCGACTTCACCGTGTCGGGGATGAAGCGCGCTACGAAGGCCAGCGCGAGGATCCAGATCGTGCCGTAGAGGCCGCCCGGCAGGCCGATCCAGGCCCACAGATAGGCGACGCCGACGACCAGGCCGGGAATGGCGACGGGGATGGTCGACAGCAGGTCGATCGACTTGCGGCCCGCAACCTGCGTGCGGTTGATCGTGTAGCCGATGGCAAAGGCCAGGACGCCGCCCACGACCGCGGTGATCACGCCGACCTTCATCGTGTTCCAGATCGAGATCATGGTCAGCGGATTGTCGAAGATCGAGTTGAAGTGAACCCAGCTATAGGCCTTCATGTCGAACACGGCGTCGAAGTCCTTGAAGAACAGGAACCTGCGGAACGCCGCGATCACCAGGGCGATCGTGGGCAACACGACGACGACGAAGAGATAGACGAGGGCGAGGCTGAAGGTGAGCCAGCGCCACGGACCGAGGTTCAGGCTGCGCGGGCGGAAGGCCTTTCCGGCGACGGTGGCGAAGCTGCGGCCCGACAGCACACGCTGCTGCGCCCAGACCAGGATGGCGGTCACCATCATCAGCAGGATCGCGACGGCGGCGGCCGTGTTGTAGAGCGGTGGGGCCCAGGCGGTGAGCTTGAAGATGTAGGTCGTGAGAACGCTGATGTTCGCGGGGGCACCCAGCGCGGCGGGGACGCCATAGATGCCGAGCATCACCACGAAGGACAGCAGCGAGCCTGCCAGGATCGCCGGCGCGATCAGCGGGAAGGTGACGGTGAACAGGGTGGTGAAGGCCGAGGCACCCGCGACTTCGGACGCTTCCTCGAGGCTCGGATCCATGTTCCGCAGCGCCGAGGCGGTGAACATGTAGACGTAGGGCGCGTAGTAGAAGCCGAAGACCAGGATGAGGCCGGACATCGAATAGAAGTCGAAGCGGAAGTCGATGCCGCTCCACTTGAGCGCGGTGTTCAGCAGCCCGGTCTTGGGCGAGCCGAGGATGCTCCAGGCAACGCCCGCAACCAGCGGCGGCACGAACAGCGGGATCATGCTGGCGCCGGCGATGAAGCCCTTGAAGGGTGTGTTGGTTCGAACGACGATCCATGAGAAGGCCAGCCCGATCACGACCGCCAGGATCGTGCCGCCGCCGCAGGCCACCAGCGCGTTGAAGAAGGCCAGGCGCACGTTCTCGTTGCCCAGCACGGCAATGAAATGGGTCAGCGAGGGATTGAACTTGCCGAACCCGTCGATCACCGGGTTGGAATCGCTGATTGCGCCGAAGAACAGCATCAGCAGCGGATAGATCACCAGGAATGTCAGGATGATCAGCAACGCGCCGACCCAGAGCGGCGCGGCCCACCGGCGCGCCGCGGGCGCGGCTTCCGTGGACGCAGGCAAAGCGGCAGCACTCGTCGCCGTCAACGCGTTCTTCCTCCCGGTTCGTCCGCAGCCCCGAGAGGCAGCGGCTTCTTCATTAAGTGTGCGACCCTAGCCCATATGCATTTCCGACGCTACGCCCCGCGGATGCGCGGAGTCGTCACCTGCCGGTATGCAGTCCTGCTACCGGTCGCCGTTCACGCCGGTCAGGAAACGCTCCGAGTAGGAGTTCATGATCTGCTGCCAGCTCGTCCGGGTGCCGCGCGCCGACCATTCGAAGATCGGCTTCAGCGTCTTCGTCGTGAAGTCCGTCATCGAACCGAAGGAACCGGTGATGCCGTTGGTGATGATGTTGGCGTTCCGCGTGCCTTCCGGGTCGGCGGGCGAGGCCTTGGCCGCGAAATAGGAGAGATTGTAGTAGCTGTAGCTCGAGCAGCCGAAGAACGCGTAGATCTGGTACTGGTCCCTGTTCATCCGGATGGGCGCGCCGATCTGCTCGCCCATGTAGGCGAGATCCAGCAGGCCGACGCGGGAATGCCCGGCGTACAGGAAAACGGAACCGCGTTCCGCAGCTTCCTTCGCCATGCAGAAGAAGGCGACGCTGTCCTCGCCGATGTTGGTGACGCCCCAGAACAGCCGCACGACGATCCTGCGCACGCCGTCTGTGCGGACATATTCCTCGACGTCGCCGGGCGAGGCGGCCAGCGACTTCGTGTTGCCGCAGTCACGCTCGCGCTCGGCCACGGGAACCGTGCGTCCCGCGAATCCCTGATTCACCAGAAACTTCCGGATGTCGCGGTAGTTGCCTGCGTTGTAGTCGGTGTTCTTGTCCGGCGAGATGTTGCCGTTCCTGTCCTCGTCGGCGCCGAAGGTCAGGACGACGCGGATCTCGCCGTTGCCGTTGGCCAGCCGCTCGTAGGCCGGCACGGTATTGGCGGTGTTGGGCCGCCGGGCGAGGATCGTGGCGTCTGCCGTGGTGTAGTCGACGCCATCGACCAACGGGCAGCCCTTGTTCAGCGGCGCCCAGAAATAGGCCATGCGGTATTTCTCGCCCCAGCTGAAGCACTTGTCGGTCGATCGATCCCACACCTCGTCGAGGTTGAGGGGGAGGCGGACCTTCATGACGTCCTGCAGTCCGTTGTCGAGAACGAACGTGCCGGTGTAGCGATAGCGGACATAGTGCTTGCCGGTCTTGTCGTCGCGTTGCCTTCCCAGAAGGTCGACCTTGGCATCGTTCTTGGCGGCGGCCTTCTTCGGCGCCGCCTGCAGCGGGCCGGCGAGATAGAGGAGCTGCCGGTTGATGTAGGAGGGCAGGAGGATGTAGTCGGGCGTGTCCTCCGCGATCTCGACCCTGCTCTCGAAGCTGACTTCGGCTTCGTACGAGTCCTTGGAGTAGTAGGCGAAGGCCGGGGAGCCGGCGAAGAGAAGCAGGCAGCCGGCAACGGCCGCCGACATCAGGCGATTGAACATGGTTCGACCGTAGCCCTTCGTGGCTTGCGACGTTAGTTTGTCGGGATGGAACTGAGAACACACGACCGCTACGACTACGTGCCCCTGCGCGGCCGCGCCGACTACAGCTGGCCGGCTGGCCGACGGCTTGCCGTCTATTTCGCGCTCAATCTCGAGCATTTTTCCTACGGCGAGGGGCTTGGTGCGGAGCTGGCGCCGGGTGGTCCACATCCCGACATTCTCAACTATGCATGGCGCGATTATGGCAATCGCGTCGGTGCCTGGTACATGCTCGACGCCTTCGATGCCCTGCGGCTGCCGATGGCGGCGCTGGTCAACAGTTCGATGTACGACTATGCGCCGGAACTGGTCGCCGCCTGCCGGGCGCGCGGCGACGAGATCGTGGGCCATGGTCGTACCAACGCCGAACGTCAGGGCGTACTCGGCGAGGCGGACGAGCGGGCGCTGATCGCCGAGGCGACATCGCGCCTCGCGGAGGCCGAGGGACATCCGCCGGAAGGCTGGCTGGGGCCGTGGATCTCCCACAGCCACGTCACGCCCGACCTGCTCGCCGAAGCCGGCTATCGCTACCTGCTGGACTGGTGCATGGACGACCAGCCGGTCTGGTTCCGCTGTCGCGGCGACCGGCGCATCCTGGCCGTGCCCTACCCACAGGAAGTGAACGACATTCCGCAGATCGCCGGTCGCAAGATCGGCGGTGACGCCTTCGCCGACATCATCGTCGACCAGTTCGATGAGATGCTGGAGCTGTCGCAGGAGCGGCCGCTGGTGATGGGCGTGGCCTTGCATGCCTATCTGGTGGGCCAGCCGCACCGCCTGCGGCATCTCAAGCGCGCGCTGCGTCACATCGCGAAACATCGCGACCGGATCTGGCTGACGACGCCCGGCGCCATCGCCCACCATTGCCTGTCCCTTCCCGCCGGTATCGTCCCCTAGGAGTCCCATGCGTCTTTTCACGGCCACGTTGGCAACCGAGACCAACACCTTTTCCCCCCTGCCGACCAGCCTGGAGAACTATCGCGAGTCGGTGTTCTTCCGGCCCGGCGAGCATCCGGCCGATGCGCCGCGCATGTGCACCGCACCGCTGTTCGTCGCGCGCGCCCGCGCCAAGGCCGAAGGCTTCGAACTGATCGAGGGAAGCTGCTTTGCCGCCAGCCCGGCCGGCACGACCAACCGTGCCGACTACGAGACCATGCGCGACGAGATCCTGGGGCAGCTCGAGGCGGCGCTGCCGGTCGACGGGCTGCTGCTCGGGCTGCACGGCGCGATGGTGGCGCATGGTTACGACGACGTCGAAGGCGATATCATCGAGCGGTGCCGCGCCCTCGTGGGGCCGAAATGCGTGATCGGCGTCGAGCTCGACCCGCACTGCCATCTGACGTTGAAGCGCGTCTCCAGCGCCGACATCATCGTTCTCTACAAGGAGTTTCCCCACACCGACGTCGTCGAGCGGGCCGAGGACGTGCTCGACCTCGTTCTGGCCACCCTGCGCGGCAAGGTGAAGCCCGTGATGTCGGTCTACGACTGCCGCCAGATCCAGAGCTATCCCACGACGATCCAGCCGATGCGCGGCCTCGTCGACCGTATCATGGCGATGGAAGGCAAGGATGGGATCCTGTCCGTCTCGATCGCACACTGTTTCCCCTACGGCGACGTGCCCGAGATCGGCACGCGCGTGCTGGTGATCGCCGACGGCGACAAGAAGAAGGCCGATGCACTGGCGACGCAGCTGGGCGAGGAGCTCGTGGGTCTGCGCGGCAAGACAGCACCGCAGTCCCTTGGCATCGCTGCGGGCATCAGCGAGGGCGTGGCCTTCAACGATCTGCCGGTCGTGATCGCCGATCCGGCAGACAATGCCGGCGGTGGCGCCCCGTCGGACAATACCGACATCCTGAAGCACCTGATCGAGAAGAACGTCGAGAGCGCCTGCCTTGGCCCGATCTGGGACCCGATCGCCGTCCGCATCTGCTTCGACGCCGGCCTCGGGGCCCGGATCGGTCTCCGGTTCGGCGGCAAGATCGCGCCGAGTTCCGGCCAGCCGGTCGATGCGGAGGTCGAGATCATCGGCCTGAAGCGCGATGGCTGGCAGAGATTCGGGCCGACGCAGGTGCCGGTGGGCGACTGCGCGGCGGTGCGCATCGGCGGGGTCGAGGTCGTCCTGAACGCCAAGCGCACGCAGGCGACCGGGCTCGAACTCTTCACCAATGTCGGTATCGACCCGACCCAGCGGAAGATCGTGGTCGTGAAGTCGACGAATCATTTCATGGCGGCCTACGGGCCGATCGCAAAGAAGGTGATCTACGTCGAATCGAGCGGCCCGCTGCCGCGCGACCACCGCAAGGTCCCTTACACGAAGGTCGAGCGTCCGATCTGGCCGCTCGATGAAGGCGCCGCACCGCGGGGGTTGATCTTCTAGCGCGCTGGACAAATCGGAGCGCTGCTTTGCATACTCTCTGCGGGGAGCAAGGGAGTGTTCAGGATGTTAAACCGAGTCTTCGCGGGCGCGCTCGCGCTGGCGCTGCCATTCGCTGCCGTCCAGGCGCCGGCACAGGCACAGGAGAAGGTCCTCAAGGCCGTGATGCACGCCGACGTGCGCGTCATCGATCCGGTCTGGACGACCCAGACGATCGCCAACATTCACGGGGCGCTGGTCTACGACACGCTGTTCGGCAACGACGCCGATCAGAAGCCGCATCCCCAGATGGTCGGCAAGTACGAAGTCAGTCCCGACAAGCTCACCTACACCTTCACCCTGCGCGACGGGCTCAAGTTCCACGACGGCTCCCCCGTCACGACCAAGGACGTCATCGCCTCGCTGAAGCGGTGGGGCGCCAAGGACGGCGTCGGCCAGCGCCTGATGGGCTTCGTGACGAAGATGGAGCCGGTCGACGACAAGACCTTCACCATGGTGCTGCGCGAGCCCTATGGCATGGTGCTCGAGTCGCTGGGCAAGAGCAGCAGTTCGATCGCCGCGATCATGCGCGAGAAGGATGCGCTCACCGACCCGCAGCAGCAGGTCAAGGAATCGGTCGGCTCCGGCCCCTATGTCTTCGCCAAGGACCAGTGGGTGCCCGGCAGCAAGGCGGTCTACCTCAAGAACAAGGACTATCAGCCGCGCACCGAGGCGCCGTCGTCCTTCGCAGGCGCCAAGATCCCGGGCGTCGACCGTATCGAGCTCGTCTGGATCTCCGATCCGCAGACGGCGATGTCGGCCCTGATCAACGGCGAGATCGATTTCTACGAAGCCCCGCCCAACGACTTCCTGCCGCTGCTCGAGAAGGCCCGCGGCGTGAAGCTGCTGAAGACCGGCAAGATCGACAGCACCCAAGGCTTCATCCGCCTCAACCATCTACAGCCGCCGTTCGACAACGTGAAGGCGCGGCAGGCGATGTACTACCTGATCAACCAGGAAGACTTCCTGCGCGCCATCGTCGGCAACCCGAAATACTACAAGGTCTGCCCGGCTCTCCTGACCTGCGGCGGCCCCTACGAGAACGCCGGCGGCCGCGAGTGGATGAAGGAATACAATCCCAAGAAGGCGCTGCAGCTCCTTAAGGAAGCGGGCTACAAAGGTGAGCCGATCACCGTTCTGTCGGCGAGCGACCACGCGACGATCACCCCGGCAACCCAGGTCCTGATCCAGGCGATGCGCGAGGCCGGTATCAACGTCGACGCCCAGTCGATGGACTGGGGTTCCGTCGTCACCCGCCGCGCCAAGAAGGATCCGCCGGCGCAGGGCGGCTGGAACATCTTCGTCACGACCTCGGGCGGCGTCGGTTCGGCCAATCCGATCCTGCACACCTGGATCGGTGCGGCGTGCGACAAGGGCCTGTTCGGCTGGCCGTGCGACGCCAAGATCGAGGAGCTGCGTAACGCCTTCGGCATGGCGCAGACCGAGGAGGAGCGCAAGAAGATCGCCACCGAGCTGCAGGCCCGGGCGATGGAGCAGGTCGTGTACATCCCGTTCGGCCAGTGGGACACGCCGCTCGCCTATCGCGCCGACAAGATCGACGGTATCGTGCCGAACACGGGTCTCGCCGTGCTCTGGGGGATTACCAAGAAATAATGTCGTATCGAGTACGCGTTGCCGTCGCGCGCAGGGGGGCCTTGCCTGATTGGGGCAAGGCCTCGTCGTGACCGCCTATATCGTCCGCCGCCTGTTCGCCACGCTGCCTGTAATGGCTGTCGTGGCGCTGTTCGTTTTCTTCCTGTTGCGCTTCGCGCCGGGTGATCCGGCGGCGATCATCGCCGGCGAGGACGCCACGAGCGAAGCGATCGAGGCTGTCCGTGCCAAGCTCGGCCTCGACAGGCCGATGGTCGAGCAGTTCTTCGTCTGGGTGACACAGCTCGTGCGCGGCGACATGGGAGTCTCGATCTTCTCGAACCTTCCCGTGACTCGGCTGATCTCGCAGCGTCTCGAGCCGACGGTGGCCCTCACGCTCTCGACCCTGTTCGTGGCGGTCGCCATGGCGATTCCCATCGGCGTGCTGGCTGCATGGAAGGTCCGCAAATGGGTGGACCGGGTGGTCATGGGGTTTGCCGTTCTGGGCTTCGCCATGCCTGTGTTCGTGCTGGCCTATGTCCTGATCTATTTCTTCGCCGTGCAATGGCAGATGCTGCCCGTGCAGGGCTACCAGCCGATCGCGCAAGGGTTCTGGCCGTTCGTCGAGAGCCTGATCCTGCCATCGCTGGCGCTGGGCATCACCTACATGGCGCTGATCGCGCGCACGACCCGCGCGTCGATGCTCGAGGTGCTGTCGCAGGACTATATCCGCACCGCCAATTCCAAGGGCCTCGCGACCGACCGCGTGCTGCTGCTGCATGCGCTGAAGAACGCCGCCGTGCCGATCGTCACCGTGATCGGCATCGGCATCGCACTCCTGATCTCGGGCGTGGTCATCACCGAGACCGTCTTCAACATCCCGGGCCTCGGCCGGCTCACCGTCGACGCCGTGCTGAAGCGCGACTATCCGGTGGTACAGGGGCTGATCCTGGTGTTCGCCGGCGCCAAGGTGCTGGTGAACCTGATCATCGACATCTCCTACGCCTTCCTCGATCCACGGATCCGGTACTGACATGGCCGTGCTTGCCGACGATCTCGCCATGCCGCCCGGCCGCCGCTTCTCGCTGTGGAGCGCGGTGCGGCGCAATCCGACGATCGCGCTGGGAGCCGTGCTGCTGTCCCTGCTGGTCGTGATGGCGGTGTTTGCGCCCTTCATCGCCACCAGCGATCCCTTCAAGATCACGCCGGTCAACCGCTTGCGGCCGCCGTCGGAGCGGTGGTGGTTCGGCACCGACCAGTTCGGCCGCGACGTCTTCTCGCGCACCGTCTATGGCGCGCGCGTATCGCTGATCGTCGGCCTCTCGGTGGCGGCCATCTCGAGCGTCCTGGGGCTGGCACTCGGTCTGGCCTGTGGCTACTTCCGCAAGGTCGATTCGATCGTCATGCGGATCATGGACGGGCTGATGGCGATCCCGTCGATCCTGCTCGCCATCGCGCTGATCACCCTGTCGCGCCCGGGCCTCGGCATCGTGATCGTGGCCATCGTGATCCCCGAGGTGCCGCGCATCGTGCGCGTGGTGCGCTCCGTCGTCCTGTCGATCCGCTCGCAGCCCTATATCGAAAGCGCCATCGCGGGCGGCACGAAGAACTGGAAACTGCTGACGCGCCACATTCTGCCCAACACGCTGGCGCCGCTGATCGTGCAGTCGACCTATGTCTGCGCCTCGGCGATGCTGATCGAGGCGGGGCTGAGCTTCCTGGGCGCCGGCGTGCCGCCGGAAGTGCCGAGCTGGGGCAACATCATCGCCCAGGGCCGCACCTTCTTTCAGATCGCGCCCTGGACGATCATGATCCCGGGCGCCTTCCTCGCGGTGACCGTGCTGGCGGTGAATCTCCTGGGTGACGGCCTGCGCGACCGGCTCGACCCGCGCCTGGCGAGGCGCCTGTGAACGGCAATCCGGGTCCGATCCTCGAAGTCCGCGACCTGCACACGCAGTTCAGCACCCTCGACGGCGTCGTGCGTGCCGTCGATGGCGTGTCGTTCGACGTCGCCCGCGGCGAGACCCTGGGCATCGTGGGCGAATCGGGCTGCGGCAAGTCTGTGACGGCCATGTCGATCCTGCGGCTGATCCCACCCGAGACCGGCCGCATCTCCTCGGGCTCGATCAAGTTCGAGGGCGAGGAACTTACGACCCTCTCCGAGGAGGAGATGAAGCGGCTGCGCGGCCATCGCATCTCCATGATCTTCCAGGAGCCGATGACCAGCCTCAACCCGGTCCTCACCGTCGGCACCCAGATCGCCGAGAACGTCGTGCGTCATCTCGGCGTATCGTGGAAGGCGGGCCGCGAGCGGGCCTTCGAGATGCTCGACCTGGTGCGCATCGCCGATGCGCGGCGCCGGCTCGACGAGTATCCCCACCAGCTTTCGGGCGGCATGCGCCAGAGGGTCATGATCGCGATGGCGCTGTCCTGCGATCCGCAGGTTCTGATCGCCGACGAGCCGACGACGGCGCTCGACGTCACCATCCAGGCGCAGATCCTCGACCTGATGATCGAGCTCAAGGAGAAGACCGGCACCGCCATCGTCCTGATCACGCACGATCTCGGCGTCGTGGCCGAGACGACCGAGCGGGTGGTTGTCATGTATGCCGGCCGCAAGGTCGAGCAGGCGCCGGTCGAGGCCCTGTTCGAGGAGCCGCTGCATCCCTATACGCGCGGCCTGATGGGGGCGATCCCGCGGCTCGATGTCGAAGCCGATGCGGCCGGCACGCGGCCACGTCTTCAGGAGATCCCCGGCCTCGTGCCGATCCTGACCCAGCCCATTATTGGCTGCGCCTTCGCGCCGCGCTGCGGCTTCGCGACAGACCGCTGCCGCAGCGAGAGGCCGCCGCTGGTCGATGCCGGGGCGGGCCATCTGGTGGCCTGCTGGGAAGTCGACCGCGTCAGGAGGGCGGCATGACCGACGCGCCCGTCCTGCAGGTCGAAGGGCTCGTGAAGCACTTCCCGATCCATGGCGGCCTGCTGCAGCGCCAGGTCGGTGCGGTGAGGGCCGTCGATGGCGTCACCTTCTCGATCCGCCGCGGCGAGACGCTCGGCCTGGTCGGCGAATCGGGCTGCGGCAAGTCGACGATCGGCAAGGTCGTGCTGAAGCTGATCGAGCCCACCGCCGGCAAGATCGTGCTGGCTGGCGAGGACGTGACTGCGCTGAAGCCTGGCGCGATGTGGACCCATCGCCGGCGTATCCAGACGATCTTCCAGGACCCGTACTCCTCGATGAACCCGCGCCTGCCCTCGGGCACGATCGTGGGCGAGCCGCTGGAGAATTTCGGCATCGCCAGGGGCGCGGCACGCGACGACCAGGTGGCGCAGCTATTCCGCCGTGTCGGCCTGCGGCCCGAGGCGATGCGCAAATATGCGCATGAGTTCTCCGGCGGTCAGCGCCAGCGGCTGGGCATCGCCAAGGCGCTGTCGGTCAATCCCGACGTGATCGTGGCCGACGAGCCGGTCTCGGCGCTCGACGTGTCGGTGCAGGCGCAGGTGCTGAACCTGCTGATCGACCTGCAGGAGGAATACGGGCTCGCCTATCTCTTCATCAGCCACGACCTCGCGGTCATGCGGCACATCAGCCACCGTATCGCGGTGATGTATCTCGGCCGGATCGTCGAGTTGACCGACAAGCGCACTCTCTTCACGCAGCCGCTGCACCCCTACACCGAGGCCCTGCTGTCAGCGGCGACCGCGCCCGACCCGAAGCGCCGCCGGCAGAGGAAGAAGATCGTTCAGGGCGACGTCCCGAGCCCGGCAAAGCCGCCGCCCGGCTGTCATTTCCACACGCGCTGTCTCTATGCGACCGCCGAATGCCGCGTGACCGACCCGCCGTTGCTCGAGGTGGCGCCGGGCCATCACGTCGCCTGCCTGCGCCGGCCCGTCGGCGGCGATCCGGGACCGCTCAGCGTTCCGTAGGGCTGTGACGAGTCAGGACTGTTCGAACAGCAGGACGACCTGATCCTCGGCGACCGAATCGCCTTCGCCGACGCGAAACTCCACGATCCGTCCCTTTCGGGGTGCCAGGATCGGGATTTCCATCTTCATCGATTCGAGGATGAGCAGGACGTCGTCGGTCTCGACCTCGATGCCGACGGCGCCCTCGATCTTCCAGACGGTGCCGGAGATTTCCGATTTGAGCGGAACGGCTTTCTTGTGCGCCTCACTGCGGCTCGATGTTGAGTTCGCGGACGGCCTGCGTGAGCAGCGGGCCCATCTCGCGGATGAAGGTCGCGAAGCTGGCGCGGTCCTGCGCCCCCTCGTCGAGGCCGAACTTGTCGACGAATTCGCTCATGCGTGGCTGCGCGTTCATCTCGACCATTCCGGCCGACAGCGCCTCGACGACCGGTGCGGGCGTGCCGGTCGGCGCGACACAGCAGACCATGCTTTCGAGCAGGAGATAGGGGTGGGTGGCACCCTGCTCGTGGAAGGTCGCCACGTCGGGCAGCCGTCGCGAGCGCGTCCTGGTCGGCACGGCGACGGGCCGGACGCTTCCGGCCTGGATCGCCGCCGATGCGCCCTGCAAGGTCGAGCAGGCGGCCTGCGTGACGCCTGCCGAGAGATCGGCCCACATCGGCGCTTCCCCGCGATAGTGCACCGGCTCCATCTGGATGCCGAAGATGTCGTTCAGCTTCATGCAGAAGATGTGGGCGAGCGAGCCGATGCCGGTGGTGCCGAAGCTGGTCTTGTTCTTCCTCGCAAAGGCGACCAGGGCCGCGAGATCGCTGTTGCCCGGCACGGAAGAGTGGACGCAGAGCGGCACCTTGCCGGCCGAGAGCATGGCGACGGGCGTGAAGTCCCTGGCCGCGTCGTAGGGGACGCTCTTGAAGACCACCTGGTTCTGGAACATCGCCGTCGAGTTCGTGAACAGCAGCGTGTAGCCGTCGGGTTGCGACCTGGCGACGATGTCGCCGGCGATCATCGAGCCGGCGCCCGTGCGATTCTCGACGACGAAGGGCTTGCCGTACCGGGTCGTGAAATGCTCCGCGGCCAGCCGTGCGAACAGGTCGGTCAGTCCGCCCGGCGCGTAGCCGCAGACGAAACGCACCGGCCTGCTCGGCCACTCCGGTGCCTGGCCGAAGACACCCGCAGGCATCAGAGCGCCGGCCGCCGCGCCGGCTGCCATGAAGCGGCGGCGCCTGATCCTCCCGTGGACCATCATGTTCTTTCTACTGGTTATTGTCCGGACATCGTATGATACTTGCTAATTGACAAGCAAGTGACGAGCGGATGGCATGATCCCAGCGACCGAAGACTCCTTCGTCCCCAGGCCGCGCCGCACGCAGGCGACACGCCGCAAGGAATCGGACCGCCGCATGTTGCGCGCTGCAGCCCGGCTGTTTGCCGAGCGCGGCGTGTCAGGCACGAGCCTGGCCGATGTCGGGTTGGCGGCCGGTTACAGTCGCGGCCTGCCGGTGGAGCGCTTCGGCACCAAGCTGGGGCTGATCACGGCGCTGCTCGACGCGATGGACGCATGGTTCCAGGCGCATACGGCGCAGCTGCTCGACGGTGCCAAGGGCATGCGGGCGGTCGAGTTGCGCATGGAAGCGCATCTCGCGAGCGTGGAGCGGGATGCCACGTCCACTGCCGCGCTCTACTCGATCTACACGGAATCGCTGTTCGCCATGAGCGAGCTGCAGCCGCATGTCGTGCGCGTCACGGGTCGCTGGTGCGAAGGGCTCGCCGACAACCTTCGCGAAGCGCGTCGCGCAGGGGAGATCGGCAGACGCGTCGATTGCGACGGCGAGGCACGCTTCCTGCTCGCGGCGATGCGCGGCCTCGTCATCCAGTATCTGCTCGATCGTTCCGATGCCGACTTCGCGCGGTCCAAGAAGATCCTCCTGTCCCACCTGGAGCGTCTGAAATGACCGCCTGGCGCGACGAGCGGATCCCGGTCCCCGAGGACTGCGTGCTGCAGCCATTGCTCGACCGGCGGGCCCTCGAGACACCGGACAAGGTGTTCGTGCAGTTCGCCGACGGCGGCGCCACCTGGACATATCGCGAGCTGCGAGATCAGGTGCGCGAAACGGC
Organism: Rhodospirillales bacterium; assembly: GCA_947466085.1. GTDB lineage: Bacteria > Pseudomonadota > Alphaproteobacteria > Reyranellales > Reyranellaceae > Reyranella. The sequence goes on along the minus strand of CANIEC010000061.1, from coordinate 6,944 downwards.
GGCGGCGCTGCAGGCGCTGGGCGTGCGGCAGGACGAGCCGGTCCTGACGTGGCTGCCCAACGGGCCGGAGGCGCTGCGCATCTGGTTCGCCATCAACTATCTCGGCGCGATCTACATTCCCCTCAACCTCGCCTATCGCGGCCAGATCCTGGAGCATGCCGTCCGCAGCTCCGGCGCTCGCCTGATCGTCGGCCATCCCGACCTGCTGCCGCGACTCGATGCGATCGACGCGGCGAACGTCGAGCAGAGGATTCCGATCGAAAGCGCGCGGTCGTTGCGGCAACAGGGCGGTGCGCCCGAGGCTCCCGCGAGGGCGATCATGCCGTGGGACACGCAGTCCGTGATCTACACTTCCGGGACGACCGGCCCCTCTAAAGGAGTGCTGTGTTCCTATCTGCACGCGGCATCGGCGGCCAACGCCTTCTATGCGGCGACCGCCGACGACCGCAACATGGTGAACCTGCCCCTGTTCCATGCGGGCGGCACGGGTGCCATCTACCGCATGCTGGTGAAGGGCGGCTCGATCGCGCTCGTGGAGGCGTTCGACACGAACACGTTCTGGGACACCGTGCGGGCCACCGGCACGACCTGCCTGACGCTCCTCGGCGCCATGGTGCCGTTCCTGCTCAAGCTGCCGCCGGGACCGCGCGATCGCGATCATACGCTGAAGAAGGTCGTGCTCGTGCCGCTCAGCGACGCCTCGGAGGCCTTCGCGGACCGGTTCGGTGTCGACGTCTACACGACCTTCAACATGACGGAGACGTCCTGGCCGCTGGTGTCGGAGCGTAACCCGTCGGTCCGCGGGACATGCGGGCGTCCGCGTTCCGGCATCGAGGCGCGCATCGTCGACGAGCATGACTGCGAAGTCGCGCCGGGTGTGATCGGCGAACTGATCCTGCGCAGTGATACGCCGTGGACGATGAACCATGGCTATCACAACAACCCCGAGGCCACGGCGCGCGCCTGGCGCAACGGCTGGTTCCACACGGGGGACGTCTTCCGGCGTGACGGCGACGGAAACTTCTTCTTCGTCGACCGGCTGAAGGACGCGATCCGCCGCCGCGGCGAGAACATCTCCTCCTTCGAGGTCGAAGCCGAGTTGATGGCCCATCCCTCGGTTCGCGAGGCCGCTGCCGTCGCGGTGCCGTCGGAACTGGGCGAGGACGAAGTTCTCGCCGTGCTCGCACCTGTCGCCGGCAAGGCGATCGATCCTGCCGAGGTCCTCGAATTCCTGCTGCCGCGCATGGCGCACTTCATGGTGCCGCGCTTCGTGCGCGTGCTGCCCGAGCTGCCCAAGACACCGACGCAGAAGGTGCAGAAGAACCTGCTGCGGGAAGCCGGGGTTACGCCCGATACCTGGGATCGTGAAGCCGCCGGCATTCGCGTGCGCCGCGAGCGCCTCACCAAGATGTCTTCCTAGGAGCCACCATGTCAGGCGATCCCACGATGCGCGACCTGCTCGACAGGGTGGAGGCGGTCCGGGCCTCGATCGACGATCCGGCCCGCCAACCCGCGATGGAGAAGCTCGCCCGGCGCGGGCGGTTGAGCGCCCGCGAGCGCATCGCGCGGCTGGTCGACGCCGGATCCTTCAGCGAGATGGGTGGGTTTGTTGCGGCCGAGGAGGACGGCATCGGTGCCGACAGGTTTCCTGTGCGCACGGCGTCGCCCGCCGACGGCGTCGTCGCCGGGACGGCGCAGGTCGATGGCCGGCCAGTCGTCGTCTTCTCGCAGGACTTCTCCGTGCATGGCGGCAGCATCGGCAAGCTGGGCAGCGCCAAGGTCCAGCGTGCGCTGCAGGTCTCGATTACGCGCGGTCTGCCGCTGGTGATGATCCTCGATGGCGGCGGGCACCGCATCCAGGACGGACAGGATGCCCGCCACTTCGCCAACGCCAACGGGACCTTCCACAATTTTGCGCGGGCATCGGGCTGGGTACCCATGGTGGCGCTGATGCTGGGAGCGGGCTTCGCCGGACCCACAAACTATGCCGGCATGGCCGACTGCGTGATCATGGTGCGCGGTCTCTCGACGATGGGCATCGCGGGCCCGGCCCTCGTCAAGGCGGCGACCGGCGAGGACATCGACGCGATGGAACTGGGCGGCGCCGACGTGCAGGTCGATCGCCAGGGCATCGCCGATCTCGGCGTGGACAGCGAAGACGAAGCCATCGCGGCGGCGAAGCGCTTTCTGTCCTTCCTGCCGGGCAATGCGCGGGCGCCGCAGCAGATCGTATCGGAGCCGCGGCCCCTCGGTCGGATCGCCGATTCGATCCTGGACCTGGTGCCGGTCTCGACGCGGAAGGCCTACGACGTCCGCAAGGTGCTGCGCGAGATCGCCGATCCCGGCACGCTGTTCGAGCTGAAGCCGACATTCGCGGGCAACATGATCACGGCCTTTGCCAGGCTGGGCGGACGTGCCGTTGGCTTCCTCGCCAACCAGCCGCTGCGGCTGGGCGGCATGATCAACAGCGATGCCTGCGACAAGGCGGCCCATTTCATCGCGCTGTGCGATGCCTTCGGCCTGCCGATCGTTTCCTTCATCGACGTGCCGGGCTTCTCGATCGGTTCGAGTGCCGAGCGGACCAGCCTCGGGCGGCGCAGCGCCAAGCTGGTGTTCGAGTGGGGGCATGCCACGGTGCCGCGAGTCTCCATCGTGCTGCGCAAGGGCTACGGCCTCGGCTACTTCGCGATGTGCGGCGGCCGCAGTTTCTCCGCGGATGCCGCGCTGGCCTGGCCCTCGGCGGAAATCTGCGCCATGTCGATCGAGGGCGCGATCGACGTAGCCTTCCGCAAGGACTACGAGGCGGCGCCGGACCCGGCTGCCCGGCGAACCGAGATGATCGAGCAGACACGCGCGCGCATCGGCGCGCTGCGCGCCGCCGAGGGCTTCGGCATCGACGACATCATCGATCCGCGCGACACGCGCCGCCGCCTGGCAGAGATTCTCGACTCCGCTCAGCCGCGCCGGCCCGCCGACCATCCGCCGAAATTCCGCTCGATCGCGCCTATCTGACGACAGAAGACCTGCTTCATGTAGCACCGAAGAAACAACAACGGAGGAAGCCCATGCGTAGAAGAATGCTCGGTTTGGCACTGCCAACGTTCGGAGTGGCGCTCATTGCCCTCACGCTCAACACGGCCTCGGCGCAACAGCCGGCCCTCTCGGATCGTCCGATCCGCATGCTCTATGGCTTTGCCGCCGGCGGCTCCGGCGACCTGGCGGCGCGGCTGCTGGCCGACGTGGCATCGAAGGAGCTGGGACAGCGCGTGGTGGTCGAGAACCGCACTGGCGCCAACGGCTTGATTGCGGCGGAAGGCGCAGCGCGCGGTCCGACGGACGGCAGCAACGTGCTCTTCTGCACCACGGGCAACATGACCATCGTGACCGAGTTGCCTGGGGCGCAGCTTCCGATCAATCCGGCCACCGACCTGATCGGCATCGGGCAGCTCCTGCGGTCGACGTTCGGGCTCGTCGTCAGCAAGGACAGCCCCTACCGCTCGGTGCAGGATCTGGTCGCCGATGCCCGCGCCAATCCCGGCAAGGTGAGCTATGCCACGCCCGGCGTGGGATCGGTTCAGCACCTGTCGACCGAACTCCTGGGCCAGAAGATCGGGGCCCAGATGGTGCACGTGCCGTACAGGGGCTCGCAGGCGGCCCTGCAGGATCTGCTCGCCAACCGGACGAGCTTCTCCATCACGAATCTGGGCGATGTGATCAGCCACATCCGGTCCGGTTCGCTGCGCCTGCTGGCGCTCGGCGATCCGCTGGGCAAGCGCTTCTTTCCCGATGCGCCAATGATTGCCGATGTGGTGCCCGGCTTCGAGACCTATGCCTGGTTCGGCCTGTGCGGTCCCACGGGCATGCCGGATGCGGTCGTCAAGCGCTGGGAAAAGGCCATCAAGGCCGCCGTCGACGATCCCACGGTCAGCCAGAAGCTGCTCGACAACGGCATGGTGCCGGCCTTCGCCGATTCGGCGGCGCTGAAGAAGACCATGGAGGAGAACCGGCGCAACTATCGCGAGGTCATCCGCGCCGCGAACATCAAGGCGGAGTGATGACCGGCGAGGAAAAGCCGGACCTGCCACGCGTCACCGTCGAGCAGGTGCGGCAGGCGCGGGCGGCCCTCGAGGACGCCGCGCGGCCGGATGCCGTCGCGCGGCAGAAAAAGCGGGGGAGGTGGACCGCGCGCGAGGGCATCGCGGCGCTCACCGATGCCGGCTCGTTCGTCGAGTACGGTGGCCTGGTACGGCCGGCTCTCGCCGACATGCAGGGGGCTGCCGACGGGCTGGTGATGGGCACGGCGCGGGTCGAGGGCCGCGCCGTCGACATCGTATTCTACGACTACAGCGTTTATGCCGGTACGCAGAGCGCCAACAACCACGCCAAGATCAGCCGGATGTTCGGGCACGCCCTGCAGAACCGGCTGCCCGTGATCTGCTGGCTGGACGGCGGCGGAGCGAGGCCGCACGACATGAAGGTCGAGGGCCGCGGGGCGTCGCATACCTTCGTGCTGTTCGCGCGCCTCTCCGGGCGCGTGCCGACGATCGCGATCGTGCCCGGCCGCGCGTTTGCGGGGCACGCCAACCTGGCCGGCATGTCGGACCTGCTGATCGCGACACGCGACAGCGCGATGGGCATGGCGGGACCGCCGCTCGTCGAGGCGGCGCTCGGCCTCAAGCTGAAGCCGGAGGAGATCGGCCCGCCGGAGGTTCACTATGCTGCGGGCGCGGTCGACGTGCTGGTCGACGGTGAGGCGGAGGCGGTCGAGGCCGCCAAACGATACCTCTCTTTTTTCGGTCCGCCGCTGCCGCCGGGCGAGGCGCCCGATCCGGCGGCCTTGCGCACCCTCGTGCCGGACAATCCACGCCGGGCCTACGACGTGCGCAGGGTCATCCGGGGCATCGCCGATATCGACAGCGTGATGGAGCTGCGCGGAGGATACGGCCGCGCGATGGTGACCGCCCTGGCGCGGCTGGGCGGAAGGCCGGTCGGCGTGATCGCCAACCAGCCGATGTTCCTCGCCGGGGCGATGGACGGGCCGGCCTGCGAGAAGGCCGCGCGCTTCGTCCAGCTCTGCGACGCCTTCGACCTGCCGTTGCTCGTTCTATGCGACACGCCCGGCCTGATGGTGGGACCGGACATCGAGAAGACGGGCCTTGTCCGGCGCAGTGCCCGGCTGCTGGCGGCGCTGGCCAATTCCACGATGCCGATCATGACGGTGGTGCTGCGCAAGGCCTATGGGCTGGGCTATTACATCATGGGCTCGCGCCCGCTCGATCCCGCGATCCTGCTCGCCTGGCCGACCGCGGAGTTCGGCGGCATGGGCCTGGAAGGCGCCGCGAGCATCATCTATCGCCGCGAACTCGAGGGGATCGAGGAGGCCGGGGACCGCACGGCACGGCATCGCGAACGCACCGACGAGCTCAAGCGGTACAACACGGCCCTCGAGGTGGCTGGCCGCTTCGGCTACGACGACGTGATCGATCCCGCCGATACGCGGCCGATCCTCCTGAACACGCTGGCGACGCTGCCGCCGCCACCGCCACGGAGCGAGCGCAAGAGAACGATCGAGCCTTATTGATCGCGGCGCCCCGGGTCAGGTCCTGCGAGCGCCCGGTGCGGTGTCGCGGAGATAGGTGAGGGCGGCCTGGGCGCCGCCCGCCTTGTGCGGCACCTTGGCGAGGCCCAGCGCCATCTCGACGCCGGACAGGGTGCCCATCAGCATCAGGTCGTTGAAGTCGCCGAGATGGCCGATGCGGAACACCTTGCCCGCGACCTTGGTGAGGCCCTGGCCCAGCGACATGTTGAAGTTCTCCAGCGCGACCTTGCGGAAGGCGTCGGCGTCGTGGCCCTCGGGCATGACGATCGCCGTCAGCGAACCCGAATAGGCCTTGGGGTCGCTGCACAGGATCTCCAGGCCCCAGGCGGTGACGGCAGTGCGCGTCGCCTCGGCGTGGCGGGCGTGGCGGGCGAACACCGCGTCGAGACCTTCCTCGAGCAGCATGTCGCAGGCCTCGTTGAGGCCGTAGAGCAGGTTGGTGGCGGGCGTGTAGGGGAACCAGCCGTTGGCGTTGGCCGCCAGCATCTCGTCCCAGGCCCAGAACGCCTTCACCATCTTCGAGGCCTTGGACGCCTCGATCGCCTTCTCGCTCAGCGCGTTGAAGGAGAGGCCGGGCGGCAGCATCAGCCCCTTCTGTGAGCCCGCCACCGTCACATCGACACCCCAGGCGTCATGGCGGTAGTCGATCGAGCCCAGCGAGGAGATCGTGTCGACCAGCAGCAGCGCAGGGTGCTTGGCCGCGTCGATGGCTTGCCGAACGGCTGAAATGTCGCTCACCACACCCGTCGAGGTCTCGTTGTGGACGATACAGACCGCCTTGATGGCGTGGCCCGTGTCGTCCTTCAGGCGCTTCTCGATCGCCGCCGGATCGGCCGGCTTGCGCCAGTCACCGCCCATGAATTCCGATTTGATCCCAAGCTTGTCGGCCATCTTCTTCCAGAGAGAAGCGAAATGGCCGGTCTCCCACATCAGCACCAGGTCGCCCGGCGACAGGGTGTTCACGAGGGCGGCTTCCCAGGCTCCGGTTCCAGATGCGGGAAAGACGATAACCGGTTGTTTTGTCTGGAAAACCTGCCGAACGGAGCGAAGGACTTTCTTGGCGAGCGCGTTGAACTCCGGGCCGCGGTGATCGATCGTCGGATAATCCATCGCGCGAAGAACGCGGTCCGGCACGTTGGTCGGACCGGGAATTTGCAGGAAGTGGCGTCCGGCGGGGTGGGAGTTCAGGCGCATCTGGAGTTCCTCTCAGCTTCGACTTGCATTTTGTATACAATATGCCAGAGTGAGTCCAGAGATGGATGGTTCGGTTTTCCCGATTGCCCGTTCGACGCTGCCCGAGGCGGCGGCGGAACGGTTGCGCGCCCTCATCATCGAGGGTGACCTG
>CANIEC010000060.1 GCA_947466085.1 Rhodospirillales bacterium | reverse complement strand
ATCGTCGGCCTGCCCAATGTCGGCAAGTCGACCCTGTTCAACGCGCTGACCGCCACCCAGGCGGCGCAGGCGGCCAATTATCCGTTCTGCACCATCGAGCCCAATGTCGGCCGCGTCGCCGTGCCCGATCCGCGGCTCGACAAGCTCGCCGCCATCGCGGGCTCGGCCAAGATCATCAACACCCAGCTCGAGTTCGTCGACATTGCCGGCCTGGTGAAGGGCGCGTCGCGCGGCGAAGGTCTGGGCAACCAGTTCCTGGGCAACATCCGCGAGGTCGATGCGATCGTCCACGTGCTGCGCTGCTTCGAGGATGGCGACGTCACGCACGTGAGCGGCAAGGTCGATCCGGTGAGCGACGCCGAAGTCGTCGAGACCGAGCTGATGCTGGCCGACATGGACAGCCTGGAAAAGCGCCTGCCCAACCTGGAGAAAAAGGCCAAGGGCGGCGACAAGGAGTCCGCGGCCGAGGTGCCCGTCGTGAAGAAGGCGCTCGAGGCGCTGCGCGACGGCAAGCCGGCCCGTGAAGCCAAGCTCACCGACGACGAGCGCGCGGTGATTGCCCGGCTGCAGCTCATCACCGCCAAGCCGATGATGTACGTGCTGAACGTCGAGGAAAGCTCGGCCGCGACCGGCAACGCGCACAGTGCCAAGGCCGAGGCCTTCGCGAAGTCACGCGGCATGCCGTCGGTGGTGATCTCGGCCGCCATCGAGGCCGAGGTGGCGCAGCTCCCGGCCGAGGACCAGAGCGACTATCTGTCGTCGCTCGGCCTCGAGGAAACCGGCCTCGCGCGCGTCGTGCGCGCGGGCTACGCCCTGCTCGACCTGGTGACCTTCTTCACGGTCGGCCCGAAGGAGGCCCGCGCCTGGACGGTGCGCCGCGAGGCCACGGCGCCGCAGGCGGCCGGCGTCATCCATACCGATTTCGAGAAGGGCTTCATCCGCGCCGAGACCATCGCCTATGACGACTACGTCACGCTGAACGGCGAGGCCGGCGCCCGCGATGCCGGCAAGCTCCGGCTCGAAGGCAAGGAATACGCCGTCAAGGACGGCGACGTGTTCCATTTCAGGTTCAATGTTTAACGCGTCATCGCGTTAAACATTGGCGGGCGGCAGCGCTTGTAATCAAGCGCGAGAGCCCGCTCGGTGCAGAATAAACATGTACGCGAGTGACCGCTCTTCCTTCGGCGCTCCCGGACATTGCCACGCAATGTCCTGACGCTCCTCGGGCCGAGCTTCGCTCGGCCTACGAACCAATCACCCCGCCACCCTTCTTCGTGATGGCAATCACCGACGGTCGCGGCGGCATGCCGTCCTTGAAGTCGGGCCAGCGTGTCGACGGCTTCTCGAAGGTCGATCCGGAATCCTCGCCGGGATGCTGGATCGCGAGGAATACCGTGCCGTCGTCGGGCGTCAGGACCGGGCCGCAGACCTCCGCCCCGGTCGGTGCCTGGAAGAAGCATCGCGTCAGGCCGCGGCCATAGCCCGCCGTATCGGCGCCATAGAGGCCGTCGGCGATACCGGCCGCCGTCGGCGCACCGTCGGTGGCGATCCAGATGCGTCCCTTGCTGTCGAAGGCGCAGTTGTCGACACAGGACAGCCAGCCATTCTCCGACGTCGCCCGGTGATAGCGCGCGCCCGGATCGATGCCGGGCTTGCCGCCGACGATGAAGATCGACCACGCGCCCTCCGTGGAGGCGTGGTCGCCATCCTTGGGCGTCACCTCGATGACATGACCGTGGGCATTGCGCGCCATGGGATTGGCCCGGTTGACCTGCTGCTCGGTGCGCTGCGTGTTGTTGGTGAGGAGAACGTAGACCCGCCCGTTGACCGGATTGACCTCGACGTCCTCGGGACGATCCATCGGCGTGGCCTTCAGGAGATCGGCGGCCATGCGCGTGTAGATCAGGACGTCGGCCTGGTTGGCAAAGCCATTCTCCGCCGTCAGCGGGCCCTGGCCATGGACCAGCGGCAACCACTCGACCTTGCCGTCGTCGTTGAAGCGCGCGACGTACAGCGTGCCCTCGTCGAGCAGGTTCCTGTTGGCGGCGCGATCGTTCGGGTTCCACGGCCTGGACGTGACGAACTTGTAGACATAGTCGAAGCGCTCGTCGTCGCCGCTGTAGAACACGACCCGGCCGTCCTTGGCGAGGGCATAGGTACAGCCCTCGTGCTTGAAGCGGCCGAGAGCCGTGCGCTTGATCGGCGTCGCCGAGGGATCGTACGGGTCGATCTCGACGATCCAGCCGAAGCGGTTGGGCTCGTTCGGCTCCTTCTCGACGTTGAACCGGTCGACATGCTGAGCCCAGGCGTACCAGGTTGCCTTCGACACGCCGTAGCGCTTGTAGGCCTTGGCGTCCGGCATCTTTTCCGCGTCACCGCCGAAATAGCCGTTGAAGTTCTCTTCGGCCGTCAGCCAGGTGCCCCAGGGCGTGTCACCGCCGGCGCAGTTGTTCAACATGCCCAGCACGCGGGTGCCTGTCGGATCGGCCGAGGTCTTCAGCTTGTCGTGGCCGGCCGCAGGACCCGAGACCTGCATCGGCGTCGTTCCGGTGATGCGCCGGGCGTACTTGCTGTCCGGCACCACCTTCCACGCGCCGCCCTCGCGGGCGATCTCGATCACCGAGCCACCGTGGGCCGCCATCTCGACCTCGACCTGAGGCTTGGAGGCCCTGAGATTGACGGAGCGACCCGAACCCAGGCCCGCGAACATCAGGCCGGGGTCGGTGTACTCGTGGTTGACGACCATGAGGAAGCGGTCGTTCGTCGTGCCGCCAGCCGGCAGGGGATGCAGGCCGACGAAGTCGCAATTGTAGCCAAACTGCTTTTCCTGGGCCGCGGCCGTCAGGTTGGCCGGATCGAAGGCCGGCGCGCCGGCGACGACCGGGTCGCCCCAGCGGATCAGGACCTGCGCCTCATAGCCCTCGGGAACGTGGTGGGTCTTGTCGAGCCCGTGCGCGACTTCCTTGAAGGTGAGCGACGACGGGCCGGCCGCCTGGGCCAGCGCGGTGCTGCCCAGCAGTTCGCGACCAAGCGCGACAGCCGCCCCGGCCCCGACCAGGCCGCGCAAGGCTCCGCGCCGGCCCAGCCGTCGCTCGATCAGGTCGCCGATCGTGGGTTCCTTACTGGGGTTTGATCCGATGTCTTCGGCATCAACGGCATCGTTCACGTGGTTGCCCATCCCAAACTCCCTAATACTTCGGACCGCCATACCCTGCGCAGGCGATAGCATCACTTCGATTTCATGTCTTTTTTGTTGCGGTCCCATCCACAGAGCACGTCAGCAAACCGTAGCGCGACGCCTGTAGCAGGCTGGGGCCACACCCCATGAAGAGATACACATGAAAACCAATCTGCTGCTTGCGGCCTCCGCCACCGCCCTTCTTCTCGCGGCTTTCCCCGCCTCTGCCCAGACCAAGTATCCGGCCACCCTGGAAGGCCATGCGGTCCTGCCGGCGATGACCCTCGTCCCCGCCCCCGCCGATGCGCCGCAGGATCTGCAGATCTCCGGCCGCTACGCCGGCCCCGCCGGCCAGCGGATCGATGCGCCGGAGAGCGTGCCGGGCATGTCGGCGCTGTCGGACAAGGCGGCTCCGCGGCCGACCGGGCTCAGCCTCCCGTTCAAGGGCCAGCCGGTCCAGGGCTTCTCGGGCATCCGCAAGCTGCCGGACGGCTCGTATCTGACGATCAGCGACAACGGTTTCGGCAGCAAGGCGAACTCGCCCGACGCGATGCTGATGTTCCACATCGTCAAGCCGGACTGGAAGACCGGCGCGGTCGAGCGCGTGTCGACCGGCTTCCTGCACGATCCCGACCGCAAGGTGCCGTTCCGCGTCGTCAACGAGAATACGCCAAAGCGCTATCTGACCGGCGGCGACTTCGATCTCGAATCGGTGCAGCCGATCGGCGATTTCCTGTACTTCGGCGAAGAGTTCGGCCCGTACCTGATCAAGACCGACAAGAGCGGCAAGGTCCTGCAGATCTTCGAGACCAAGGTCGACGGCAAGCTCGTGCGCTCGCCCGACCATCCGGCGCTCAACCTGCCGGCGGTGCCCGGGCCGGTGAAGTTCGAGGTCAGGCGCAGCAAGGGCTTCGAGGGCATGGCGGCCTCGCCCGACGGCAAGTTCCTCTATCCGCTGCTCGAAGGCCCGCTGCTGACCGAGTCCGGCGAACCCGAGGCCAAGGACGGCAAGCGCTTCCTGCGCATCCTCGAGTTCGACGTGGCCAAGGGCGAGTACACGGGCAAGAGCTTCAAGTACACGCTCGAGGCGCCCGCCAACGCCATCGGCGACTTCAACATGATCGACGCCGGCACCGGCCTGATCATCGAGCGTGACGACACCGAGGGCGACGCGGCCGAGGCGTGCAAGGACGGCGCGATGAAGGCCGACTGCTTCAACGTGCCGGCCAAGTTCAAGCGCATCTACAAGATCGACCTCGCCCAGGCCGATGCCGACGGCTTCGTGAAGAAGGTCGGCTACATCGATCTGATGGATATCCAGGATCCGAACAAGGTCGCGCGCCAAGGCGGCAAGGACGGCAAGCTCACCTTCCCGTTCTTCACCATCGAGAATGTCGATGTGGTCGATGCCGACCACATCATCGTCGGCAACGACAACAACCTGCCCTTCTCGTCGGGCCGCGCGCTGGGCAAGTCCGACGACAACGAGCTGATCCTCCTGAAGGTCACCGACCTCCTGAAGGCGAAGTAGATCGTTTGCCTCCCCATTCAAATGGGGAGGTGGCGGCGTCTTGCGCCGACGGAGGGGTCATGGCCTTTACGATGCCCATGACCCCATCGCCCCGTATGACGGGGCACTTCCCCATTTGAATGGGGAAGCAATTGATCCGTATAGTTCCATCTGCGTCGGAAAGACTCTAGTCGGTCGCGTCGAGCGCCACCTTCTCGCGCTTCTTTCGAAGCGCGGGAAGGAGTGGCGCGATCAGCAGGGCCGCGGCGATCAACAGACAGACCAGCGAGATCGGCCGGACCACGAAGATGTCGAAGGTCCCCTCGCTCAGGATCAGCGACTTCCGCAGATTGTTCTCGAGCATCGGGCCGAGCACGAAAGCCAGGACCAGCGGCGCCGCCTCGTAGCCGAACTTGCGCATCAGGTAGCCCAGCACGCCGGTCCCGATCATGACGAAGACGTCGAACACCGCATTGCCGGACGCGAACACGCCGACGATGCAGAACATCAGAATCAGCGGGAACAGGATCTTGTAGGGCGCCTTCAGGACCTGCACCCACATGCCGATCAGCGGCATGTTGAGGACCAGCAGCATGATGTTGCCGACATACATGCTGGCGACGATTCCCCAGAAGATCTGGGGATTCTGGCTCATCATCAGCGGCCCGGGCTGCAGGCCGTGGATGACGAAGGCGCCCAGCAGCAATGCCATCACCACGTTGGGCGGGATGCCCAGCGTCATCAGCGGGATGAACGCGCCACCGGCGGCGGCGTTGTTGGCCGACTCCGGTCCGGCCACACCCTCGATGGCGCCCTTGCCGAACCGCTCGGGCGTACGCGACAGCTTCTTCTCGATCGCGTAGGACGCGAAGGACGAGATCACGGCGCCGCCGCCCGGCAGAATGCCCAGCAGGAAGCCCAGCACCGTGCCGCGCGCCACCGGGCCGGCGCTCGCCTTCAGATCCTCCTTCGACGGCCACAGGCTGCCGATGCGCGACTGGACGATGTCGCGGCGGATCTGCTGCTCGATGTTGGTCAGGATCTCGGCGACGCCGAACAGACCCATCACCACCGGGATGAGGCCGATCCCGTCGACCAGTTCCAGACGATCGAAGGTGAGCCGCGGCATGGCGTTGATCTGGTCGAGGCCGATCAGGCCGATCACCACGCCGACCGCCGCCATCAACAGCGCCTTCGCCATCGAGCCCTGGGTCAGGAAGCTCAGAATCGAGAGGCCCAGCACCATCAGGCTGAAATACTCGGGCGGGCCGAACGCCACGGCCACTCTGGACAGCGCCGGCGCCACCAGCATCAGGGCGACGATGGAGAACGTCCCGGCGACGAAGGAACCCAGCGCCGCAATGCCCAGCGCCGGGCCGGCGCGTCCGCGCTTGGCCATCTCGTGGCCATCGATGCAGGTCACGACCGAGGCGGCTTCGCCCGGGATGTTGACCAGTACGGCCGTCGTCGAGCCGCCATACATCGAGCCGTAGTAGATGCCCGCCATCATGATGATGCCGGATTCGGGCGTGCCCGAGAGCGTGACCGGCAGCAGCAGCGACATGGCCGAGACCGGGCCGATGCCCGGCAGCACGCCGACCAGCGTGCCGATGAAGACGCCGATGAAGCAGTAGAGCAGGTTGATCGGATCCAGGGCGACCAGAAAGCCCTGCCCGAGGCCGGCGATGACGTCCATTTCAGTCGCCTGTCAAAACGGGATGAAATCCTCGACCCATGTGCCCTTGGGCAACTGGACGAGGAGCATCTTCTCGAGGACGTACCAGACCCCGACGGCGGCGATCAGCGAAACCGGAATCGAGATCGTGGGCCGCACCGGATCGACCACGGTCATCAGGAAGAGCAGCAAAGCGAGGCTGCAGATCACGAACCCCAACCGCTCGAACATGAATCCGAAGGCGATCAGCGCGAGCACGACCAGCAGCACGTTGCGCCACCGGGCGCCCCGCCAGAGATCGCCCAGCAGGGGCCCCTCGCCGCGCAAGCCTCCGATCGCAATGGAGGTCGCAAAGGCCACGATGATGAGGCCCAGCCAGAAGAAGACGAACCCCGAGCCCGGTTCGCGCAGCGTCCCCAGCTCGAGAAGCCAGCCCTGCCAGGCGACGAAGGCACCGATGGCCAGCCAGAAGAGTCCGCCCCAGAACTCGGCGCGTCGCAGCATCATCAGTTTTTCTTGGCAAGCCCGAGCTGGTCGACCACCCCGCGCTGCTCGTCATACTGCTGCTTGGCGAACTTGGCATAGTCCGCCGAGTTCATGTAGCGCTTCGGATAGTCGTACTTGGCCATCAGCTCGACGACCTTGGGATCGTCGAGTGCGGCCTTGAAGGCATCGTGGAGTTTCTGCACCACCGCCGGGTCCATGCCCTTGGGACCCGCGAGTCCAAACGGGGAATCGAGGATGAGGCCGAAGCCCAGCTCGTTCAGCGTCGGCACGTCGGGCCAGCGGGGGTTGCGCTTCTCGGTCCAGATGCAGAGCAGGCGGAACTTGCCGGCATCCACCAGCGGCGCCCAGCCCGAGGCATCCGCATCGGCCATGACATGGCCGCCCTCGACGGCCGCCCAGCCTTCGGGGCCGCCCTTGAACGGAACATGGGTGAACTTCACGCCGGCCTTCTGGGCGATCTGCTCCATGCCGATATGCAGAGACGTCCCGGCGCCCGGCGTGGCGTAGGTGAACTTGCCGGGATTGGCGCGCGCGAACTCGATCACGTCATTGAAGGTCTTGAACGGCGAATCGGCGCGGACGACGACGCCGAACGTGTAGCCCGACGTATGAAGGATCCAGGTGAAATCCTTCAGCGGGTCGTACGGCGTCTTCTGCATGTGCGGCAGCCGGAACAGCGTCACCGGCATCTGCGCGATCGTGTAGCCGTCCGGCTTGGCGGCGGCCGCCATGCCGGCGGGCCCGCTGGTGCCCGATCCACCGACCCTGTTGTCGACGACGACCGGCTGGCCGAGAAGCTTGCCGGCGGCATCGGCCATGGCGCGGTGCCACAGGTCGACGCCGCTGCCCGCCGGCCACGGCATGATCAGGGTGATCGGCTTGCTGGGAAAATCCTTGGCGCCCTGGGCCTGCAGCACCGAGGGTGCGAGGAAGCCGGCGGCGAGGACTCCCGACGAAGCGAGAAGTGAACGACGACGCATGGTGGTCCTCCTCAGCTCTTCGCCAGGCCGAGCTTCTCCAGCGCCGTCTTTTCTTCGGCGTAGAGCTGGCGGGCGAACTTGTCGTAGGCCGCCGCCGGCATGTAGCGCGGCGACATGTCGTACTTCTCCAGGGTCGCGATGACGTCCTTGTCCTCGAGCGCGATCTTGAAGGCCTCGTCGAGCTTCTTGACCGCGAGCGGGTCCATGCCCTTCGGGCCGCCCATGCCGAACGGCGAATCGAACACCATGTCGAAGCCGAGATCCTTCAGGGTCGGCACGTCGGGCCAGTTCTTGGTCCGCTTCTCGGTCCACACGCAGAGCAGGCGGAGCTGTCCCGCGTCGACCAGCGGCTTCCAGCCGGTCGAATCGGCCTGCAGGGTCGTGTGCTTGCCGAGCACGGCGGCGTTGGTTTCCGCACCGCCCTTGAACGGCACCTGTGTCCACTTGATGCCGGCCTGGGCGGCGATGCGCTCCATGCCGATATGCAGCGAAGTGCCGGCACCGGGCGTGCCGTAGGTCACCTTGCCGGGATTGGCCTTGGCGTACTCGATCACGTCCTTGAAGGTCTTGTAGGGCTGGTCGGCCGCCGTCGTGACGCCGAACGTGTAGCCGCTGAGATGCGCGACGTAGGTGAAATCCTTCAGCGGATCGAACGCCGTCTTCTGCATCACCGGCAGACGGAACACGGAGATCGGCAGCTGCGAGAGGGTGTAGCCGTCGGGCCGTGCGGTGGCGGCCATCGTGGCCGGACCCAGCGTGCCGGAGGCGCCGCCCTTGTTGTCGATCTGGAAGGGCTGGCCCAGCACCTTCCCGGCCCGCTCGCACATGGCGCGGAGCGTGATGTCGCTCGATCCGCCGGCGGGCCACGGGACGATGAAGGTGATCGGCTTGCTGGGATAGGCCTGGGCGCGGGCGGCCGGCAGGTACAGCGGCATGCCGACGCCGGCAGCGATCACGGTTCCCAGACCGCCCTTCACGAGACCACGACGACGCACCGTCATTTTTTTTCCTCCCGTTGATTGCCGAGGAAATTGGACGATGGTTCAGTCGATGTAAAGCAATTGAAGGGGCTGCGTTATGGCAGGACGCGCTTCATCCATTGCGCCGTCGTCTGCGCGTCCTGGTTGTCGCTGGCCTCGAGCTTCTCGATTACGCGGTGCCGGTCCTCGAGCTCGCGGTTCTGGCTGAGCTTGATCTTGGTCTGCAGTCGCGCGAGCGGCATGCGGAAGGCGACGATGCCTCTGGTCTGGGCCTCGGCATTCCCTGGCGGCAGGCGATCCAGTCCCCAGGAAGATGAATCCGCGCCTTCATACGCGACCGCGAGCTTCGCGAGCACGTCGAGCGCGCCCTGCGTGTCCTCGACGATCTGCGGCCGGCCATAGGCATGTACGGTGACGTAGTTCCAGGTCGGCACCTTGGGGCCCGGCGTGTACCAGGTCGGCGAAACATAGGCATGCGGCCCCCAGAACAGGGCCAGCGACTCCGCCGGTCGCTCGAACAGCTTCCAGTGCGGGTTGGCGCGCGCGATGTGGCCGATCAGCACGCCGTGTTCGCTGCCATCGTCCTGCCAGAGCAGCGACAGGTGGGTGGCGAAGGGCGCGCCGGTCTCGTCGGTCGTCATCAGGAGCGCCCAGCTATGGGCCGTCATGACCTCGCGGCCGAGCGATTCATCGCCTGCGAAATGCTTCGGAAGATACATGGTGCGGATTCCTTGAACGGCGCGGGCTTACCATGTTCCAATGCCGGCCATAAAGGGAGGATTATTCATGGGCGAAGATATCCGTCTTAAGTCTGCCGCCGGCGAGATCGGCGCGTACCTGGCCATCCCGGCGGGCACGCCGAAGGGTGGCATCGTGGTCATCCAGGAGATTTTCGGCGTCAACCAGCACATCCGGGCGGTGACCGACAAGTTCGCGGCCGATGGCTACCTTGCCCTCGCACCGCGCTTCTTCGACCACATCAAGCCCGGCATCGAGCTCGGCTATACACCGGACACGATTGCCGAGGGCCGCGGCTACGTCATGACGCCGGGCTTCACCGAAAAGGCCGTGCAGGACGTTCAGGCGGCTATGGACGAGCTGAAGAAGCGCGGCGTGAAGAAGGTCGGCGTGACCGGCTACTGCTGGGGCGGCACGATCAGCTGGCTGGCCGCGACGCGACTCAAGCCGGATGCGGTGTCCGCCTACTACGGCGGCGGCATCCATGGCGCCAGGAGCGAGAAGCCGACCGTGCCGACGCAGCTGCATTTCGGCGACAAGGACATGCACATTCCGATGGCGCACGTGAACGAGCTGCGTGAACTGCATCCCAACGTCGATATCTTCGACTATCCGGCCGATCACGGCTTCCATTGCGACGAGCGCGGCAGCTGGGATGCCGCCGCCTCGAAGAAGGCGATGGAGCGCACGCTCGAATTCATGGCCAAGCACGTCGGCTGACGCACGACTCTGCTCCCACCACCATTGTCATCCCGAGCGTAAGCGAGGGACCTTTCCTGGCGCTTGCCAAAGGTCCCTCGCTGCGCTCGGAATGACAGGATTGTTGTTCCCGAAAATGCCCGCCAAACGTCCCGCCAAGAAAGCCTTCACCCCCGACGCGCGCGGCCCCCTGAACGGGGTCCGCGTCGTCGACCTGTCGCGCCTGGTGGCCGGCAACGTGCTGACCCTGCAGCTCGCCGATTTCGGCGCCGAGGTCATCAAGATCGAGCCGCCGGAAGGCGACACGCTGCGCTCGTGGCGGGTGAAGGGCGTCGAGACGGCCTGGAAGGTCTACAGCCGCAACAAGAAGAGCGTCGCCCTCGACCTGCGTTCCGACGCCGGCCGCACCATCGTGCGCGAGCTGGCGAAGACCGCCGCCATCCTGGTCGAGAGCTTCCGGCCGGGCGTCATGGAAGACATGGGCCTCTCGCCCGCCGAGCTGCACGCGATCAACCCCAGGCTGGTGATCGTGCGCATCTCGGGCTGGGGCCAAGACGGACGCTATCGCCACAAGCCCGGCTTCGGCACGCTGATCGAGGGCTATAGCGGCTTCGCCTCGATGAACGGTTTCGCCGATCGCGAGCCGGTCCTGCCGCCGATGTACCTGGCCGACTGCATGGCCGCCCTGAACGGCTACGGCGCCGTGATGGTGGCGCTGCGCGAGGTCGAGATGAACGGCGGCAACGGCCAGGTGCTCGACCTGCCGCTGTTCGATCCGCTGTTCTCGATGCTCGGTCCGCAGGCGGCCAACCACAGGCTGACCGGCGAGGTGAAGGTGCGCACCGGCAGCCGCTCGACCAATGCAGCCCCGCGCAACGTCTACCAGACGAAGGATGGCAGCTGGGTCTGCCTGTCGGCCTCGACGCAGGGCATGGCGATGCGTGTGCTGGTCAAGATCGGCCGGCCGGAGCTGGTGGAGGACCCGCGCTTCTCGACCAACATCGAGCGCGTGCGCAACGGGGTCGAGCTCGACCGGATCATCGGCGAGTTCATCGCCGCCCGCGATCTCGACGAGAACCTGCGCTACTTCGACGAGGCCGGCGTCACCATCGGTCCGGTCTACGATATCTCGCAGATCGTGCAGGACGACTATGTGCTTGAACGCGAGTCGCTGATCGAGATCGACGATGCCGACATGGGCGAGATTCCGACCCATGCGGTCGTGCCGCGCATGTCGGGCACGCCCGGCGCGTTGAAGAGCGCGGCGCCGAAAGTCGGCGAGCATAACGAAGCCCTGCTGAAGCCGATGCTGGGCGCGGCCGAGTACGACAAGCTCCGTGCCGCGGGGGCGATCTCGGACGGCACAACTCCGGGAAAGAAGAAAAAGCAGTGAACCGCCCCGTCCCGCCCGTCTGGCGCTCGATCCTCTACGTTCCCGGCAACGTCCCGAAGTTCATCGACAAGGCGCACGAGCGCGGCGCCGACTGCGTGCTGGTCGACCTGGAGGACAGCGTGCAGCCGGCCCAGAAGCAAGAGGCGCGGGCGATGCTGCCGGAGACCATGAAGAAGGTGGCGCGCGGCGGCGCCGACGTGGCGGTGCGCATCAACCGGCCGCTGCGGCTGGCGATCCCCGACATCGAAGCGGCGGTGCGGCCGGGGCTATCGGCCCTGTTCGTCACCAAGGCCGAGGGCGTGCAGCACCTGCGCCTGCTCGACGAGGTGGTGAGCGAACTGGAGCGCGAGCGCGGCATGCCGGTGGGCAGCGTCGGCTTCGCCGCCATGATCGAGCATCCGCGCGCGCTGACCGAACTGAACGACATCGCCGAGCGCGGCCCGCGGGTCATCGCCATGATGCTGGGCGGCGAGGATTTCGCGCTGGAGACCGGCTCGGTCCCGGGCGACGAGACGCTCGAGCTGCCCAAGCGCATGGTCGCGTTCGCGGCCCAGGCGCATGGCGTGTCGATGATCGGCATCCTCGGCACCGTCGCCGACTATTCCGACCCCGCCGCCTACCGGAAGAGTGCCGAACGGGCGCGCCGCTTCGGCTTCTCGGGCGGAACCTGCATCCATCCCGGCCTCGTCGGCGCCCTGAACGACGCCTTCACGCCGACCGCAGATGAAGTCGCCTACGCGCGGAAGCTGATCGCGGCCGACGAAAAAGCCGCGGCTGAGGGCCGCGGCTCGTTTTCGGTGGATGGCAAGATGATCGACATCCCGGTGATCGACCGCGCCCGCCGGCTGATCCAGCGATCCGAAGCGATCGACCGTCGCCTCAAGCGTTAGCGCCGGAAGGCAAAGGGTCTCTCCGACGCAGAGCGGGCCATTCGGCCCCCCATTGCTTCCCCATTCAGATGGGGAAGTGCCCGTCATACGGGGCGATGGGGTCATGGGCGTCGCGACGCTATGACCCCTCCGCCGGCGATTACGCCGCCACCTCCCCATTTGAATGGGGAGGTAGTGACTCTAGCGCTTTTGCGTCAGTGCTTGTCGGCCCACACAACCCGCTTCACGGCGTACATCAGGCCCGCCAGCGCCAGCAGGAACAGGATGACGCGAACGCCGGTGCGCTTGCGGTCTTCCATGTGCGGCTCGGAGGCCCAGGCCAGGAACTCGGTGACGTCGGCGGCTTCCTGGGCGGTCGTGGCCTTGGTGCCGTCGGCGTAGGTCACCTTGTCATCCGCCAGCGGCGGCGCCATGGCGATCTTGTGGCCCGGGAAGTACTTGTTGAAGTAGTCGTCCTTCTTGACGTCGAACTCCTTGATCTGCTCGGGCGTCAGCTTGTCGTACGGGACATACCCCGTGAGCAGTCCATAGATGTAGTCCGGTCCGTACTCGCGCGCCTTGACGATGACGCTGAGGTCGGGCGGTGCCTTGCCGTTGTTGGCGGCGGCCGCGGCGGCCTCGTTGGCGAACGGCTTCTTGAAGCGGTCGGCCGGACGGGCAGGCCGGTCGGCCGGCGCACCCTCGTCGTTGAGATCGGGGACGGTGATGTCCTTGATCAGGCTCTTCACCTGGTTCTCGGTGAGGCCGAGATCGGTCAGGTTGCGATAGGCCACCAGCGACAGCGAGTGACAGGCCGCGCAGACTTCCTGATAGACCTGATAGCCGCGCTGGGCGGCGGCGCGGTCGTAGGTGCCGAACGGACCCTGGAAGTGCCACTTGCGGGCGGGCGGATGCTCGACGCCGCCGGCCGCAATGGCAACGGTGCCAGTGGCCAGGGCTGCGAGCGCGATGGCGCCAGAGACCAACAGTTTGCGGGCGAAAGGCTTGCGCATGGCTCTTATACCGCCTTCTTCTTGAGCACCGAGTCGGCGATGCTGGGAGGCAAGGGCAACGGCCGTTCGATCTTGCCCAGGATCGGCAGCAGGACGAGGAAGTGAGCGAAGTAGTAGAGGGTCGCGAGCTGCGACAGCGGCACCCAGAAGCCTTCCGGCGGCTTGGAACCGCAGATGCCCAGCACGATCACGTCGACCACCAGCAGCATCATGAACCACTTGTAGATCGGCCGGAACGTGCAGGACCGGACGCGCGAGGTGTCGAGCCACGGCAGGACGAACAGCACCGCGATGGCGCCGAACATCGCCAGCACGCCGCCCAGCTTGTCGGGGATGGCGCGCAGGATCGCGTAGAACGGCAGGAAGTACCATTCCGGCACGATGTGCGCCGGGGTGACCATCGGGTTGGCCGGGATGTAGTTGTCCGGATGGCCCAGATAGTCGGGCGCGAAGAAGACGAAGCCGGCGAACACGATCAGGAAGCAGATCACGCCGAAGCCGTCCTTCATCGTGTAGTACGGATGGAACGGGACGGTGTCCTGCGGGCCCTTCACATCGATGCCGGTCGGGTTGTTCGAGCCATGGACGTGCAGCGCCACGACGTGCAGCGCCACGACCGCCACGATGATGAACGGCAGCAGGTAGTGCAGCGCGAAGAAGCGGTTGAGCGTCGGGTTGTCGACGGCGAAGCCGCCCCACAGCCAGGTGACGATCGATTCGCCGACCACCGGAATGGCCGAGAACAGGTTGGTGATGACGGTGGCGCCCCAGAAGCTCATCTGGCCCCACGGCAGCACGTAGCCCATGAAGGCCGTCGCCATCATCAACAGGAAGATGACCACGCCCAGGATCCACAGCAGTTCGCGCGGCGCCTTGTAGGAGCCGTAGTACATGCCGCGGAAGATGTGGATGTAGACGGCGATGAAGAAGAACGACGCACCGTTCATGTGCAGGTCGCGGATCAGCCAGCCCTGCGGCACGTCGCGGTCGATGCGTTCGACGGCGTCGAAGGCCATCAGCACGTGCGGCGTGTAGTTGGTCGCGAGCACGATGCCGGTGGCGATCATGAGGACCAGCATCACCGTGGCGATCGCGCCGAAGTTCCAGAAGTAGTTGAAGTTCCGTGGCGTCGGAAACGTGTGATATTCCTTCTCGATATACGAGAAGATCGGCAGACGGTGATCGATCCAGGAGATCACCTTGTTATTGAAGACCGGCGGCGTGCCGTGTGACGAGGCCATTCTGGAACTCCAGCGAGATCTGAGGCGGACGACCTGGGTCGATCAGCCGATGCGAACGAGCGAGTCGGAAGTGAACAGGTAGTCCGGAACAACGAGGTTCTTCGGCGCCGGCCCTTTGCGGATGCGGCCCGACGTGTCGTAGCTCGAGCCGTGGCAGGGGCAGAACCAGCCGCCATACTCGCCCTTCTGGTCGCCCGGCTTGTTGCCGAGCGGCACGCAGCCGAGATGGGTGCACACGCCGATCATGATCAGCCACTCCGGCCGGACCTTCTTGGCGGTGTCGGTCACGCGCTTGTTGTCGGTTTCCGGGTCCGGCAGCTGCGCCATCGGCACGGCCTCGGCTTCCTTGATCTCGGCCTCGGTGCGGTGACGGATGAACACAGGCTTGCCGCGCCACTTCACGGTGACCGCCTGGCCGACCGCGATCGGCGTCACGTTCACCTCGATGGTCGACAGGGCCAGCGTATCCGCGGCGGGATTGAGATTATTGATGAAGGGCCACGCGACGGCCGCGACGCCAACAGCGCCAAGGGCGCCCGTCGCGACCATGAGAAAGTCGCGCCGTGTCGTTTCGCCGTGCCCGTGTACCGGTGTGCTTGAAGCAGCCATGATTTCTCTCTTCCGTCCCCCCGAGGAGATGGCCGGTATATAGCCGGGAAAGCCCCTTTTGTTTCAAGGCTCTGTTGGTCGCAGGCCCGATGAGCGGCATTATGTGACCGCGTGCCGCAGAAGGGGCGTTCCGCGCCGCGGACCGGAGTGGTGAAGTTCATGCGTCTGGCCCTCTACGAGCCCGATATCCCTCAAAATCTAGGGGCTTTTATCCGCCTGTCGGCCGGTCTGGGCGTTCCCCTGGACGTCATCGAACCCTGCGGTTTCCCGGTGGACGACAGGCGGATCCGCCGGGCGGCCATGGATTATTACGACCTGGCGACCCTGGTCCGGCACGCCTCCTGGGGGGCTTTCTGCCGGGACCGGCCCCCTGGACGCCTGGTCCTGCTGACCACGGCCGGCGCCCAGCGCCTGCCCGACGCGGCCTTCCGGCCCGACGACATCCTGCTGATGGGGCGGGAAAGCGCCGGCGTGCCGCCCGAGGTCCATGCGGCGGCCGACCTGCGGGTGCGGATTCCGCTGCAGGCGGGGGCGCGCTCGCTCAATGTCGCCCTGGCGGCGTCGATGGTATTGAGCGAGGCCCTTCGCCAGACCTCGGGATTCGAAAAGCTCGCATGACCGCCAAGCCCACCCGCACCGCCACCGGCCCCAACGGCCCCTCGCCCCTGCCCGACGAGGCGATCCTTGCCCGCCAGAAACAAGAGGCCGCGACCTGGTTCGCGAGCCTGCGCGACCGGATCTGCACCGAGTTCGAGCGCATCGAGGACGAGTTGCAGGGCACGCATCGCGACAAGGCGCCCGGCCGCTTCGAGCGCAAGGACTGGGAGCGCGAGAAGGGTCCGAACGGCGAGGATCGCGGCGGCGGGACGATGTCGCTGATGCGCGGCCGCGTGTTCGAGAAGGTCGGCGTCAACATCTCGACCGTGTTCGGCGAGTTCAGCCCCGAGTTCCGCGGCCAGATCCCCGGCGCCGCGCAGGACCCGCGCTTCTTCGCGGCCGGCATCTCGCTCGTCGCGCACATGCAGTCACCCCGGGTGCCCGCGGTGCACATGAACACGCGCTATATCGTGACGACGCGCAGCTGGTTCGGCGGCGGCGCCGACCTGACGCCGATGGTGCCGCACGAACCCGACACCCGCGATTTCCACGCCGCCTTCCGCGCGACCTGCGACGCGCACGATCCGGCCTACCATCCGAACTTCAAGGAATGGTGCGACGAATACTTCTTCCTGCCTCATCGCGGCGAGCCGCGCGGCATCGGCGGCATCTTCTACGACTATCTCGACAGCGGCGACCATGCGCGCGACTTCGCCTTCACGCGCGCCGTCGGCGAGACCTTCCTCGACGTCTATCCGAAGCTGGTGCGTCGCCACATGAACCAGCCGTGGACCGACGCCGAGCGCGCCCATCAGCTCGCGCGCCGCGGCCGCTACGTCGAATTCAACCTGCTGCACGATCGCGGCACGCGCTTCGGCCTGATGACCGGCGGCAACGTCGAGGCGATCCTGATGTCGCTGCCGCCCGAGGTGCGCTGGCCCTGACGGGCTGCTGAATTGAGCGGGAGTCCGGGCGGATAAACGAAACAAACGAATTTATCGAAACAATCGAAGCCAGAGTCGCACCCCTGGAGTCTTTCCGATCGAGACAGAATCGCGGCCACCACCAACCTCATGCTGAGGAGGCCCGAAGGGCCGTCTCGAAGCATGGGTACGAGCACCACGTCTGTTGCCCATCCTTCGAGACGCACGCCTTCGGCGTGCTCCTCAGGATGAGGGTGGGTGTGGATGAACTCGAAGCGGGTCAAAGTTGCTCGTCGGTCCCTTTGAAAAATCCATGCCAATGACACGACGGAGCCTGCCCCGAAGGCTTCCGGGGGCCGCTTCGGTCGGGACGACGGGATTATCGACTCGGCCAGTTCCACATCGGGCGATCCTCGCCCTCGGCGACGGTCTCGCCCAGTTCCTTCGCCAAGGTGATGCGCCGTCCGCCCGCCTGGGTGAGGGCGGAGACCAGGTGCTCGGCGTGGGACACCACGATGATCTGCGAGCGTTTCGACGCGCCCGCGATGAGGCGGGCGAGCGGCGCCAGCAGGTCGGGGTGCAGGCTGGTCTCGGGCTCGTTCAGGATCATCAGCGACGGCGGCCGCGGCGACAGCAGCGCGGCCACCAGCAGGAGATAACGCAGGGTGCCGTCCGACAGCTCGGTGGCCTTCAACGGCCGCAGCAGCCCGTGCTGCAGCATCTCGACCTCGAAGTAGCCGTCGCTCACCGCGACATCGAGCGAGCCGCCGGGAAAGGCGTCGGCGACGGCGGCCTCGAGCTGCCCTTCGATGCCGATCTCCTGGATGGTGGCGATCGCGGCGGCGAGATCGGCGCCGTCGCCCGCGAGCACGGGCGTGCGGGTGCCGACCTGACGGCGGCGGGCCGGCGCCTCGCTGTCGGTGCGGAAGTGATCGTAGAAGCGCCAGTCGCGCAACTGCTCGCGCAACGACAGGAGCTCGGCGCCGTCCTCGGGATTGGCGCAGTGGGTCAGCATGCTGTCGAAGGCCTGCAGGTGCGCATGGGCCTGCCGGCGCTGGCCGTTGCGGTCGCGCAAGGTCACCGAAGGGCCGTGCCGCTCGGCGAAGGCGTTGGCGCGCTGGAGCACGAGCCCGGTCCACAGCGCCTCGGTCTTGATCACCGGATCGCGGCCGAACATCCCGCCCGGGATCGGCAGGCCGAGATCAATCGCATAGCCGTAGGATTCGGACGAGAAACCCAGCTTCAGGCTGATCGTCGACTTGCGCACGGTGCCCTGCACCGCCTGCTCGCCCCGCTTCATGCCGCGCGAGAACTGTTCGGGCCCGGCCCACAGCACGGAGGAGATGCCGCCTTCCAGCGCCAGCGACGGGATGATCCGTCCCTGCGCGACATCGGCCAGCAACCGCAAGGCGCGATAGAGGCTCGACTTGCCGCTGCCGTTGGCACCTGTGATGACCGTGAGCGGCTCGACTTCGAGCCTGACGTCGCGCAGCGACCGGTACCCCGAGATGCAGAGCCGCGAGACGATGCTCATGCCGGGCTCATGCCGGGCTCATCGACGCTTTGCCAGCGCCCAACCCGCCAGCAGCGGCGCCGCGAACAGCATGAGCAGCAGCAGCGGATAGGGCGCACCCCACCAGAAGCCGAGGCGATCGAAGAATGCTTCGGCACCTTCCTCGTAGGCCACGCGGGCATAGGTGAAGCCGGCCAGCATCGTCGAGGTCGGCCACAGCAGCGCCGCAAGCAACGCCGCCTCGAACCACTGGCTGCCGGTCGTGCGCCGCGCATGGATGATCGCCACCATCACGACGTAGGGAATTGGCACCAGTGTCTTGTACCATTCGACCGCGCGCACCGAGAGGTTGGCCGCGATCCAGGTGTCGCCCACCAGGTCGTTCAGCACGACGACGGCCGCAATCGCGCACCACAGCGCGAAGACGAGTCCCGGCCGGATCACGATGCGCGTACCTGCTTCTCAAGCTCGCCAAGGCAGGCCGCCCGATCCGCCGCGAAGTCGCCGTCGATCCACCAGCGCTCGACCGCCTCGACCAAGGCGCCGACCCGGGGCCCGGGCTTCAGGCCGAGCTTCAGCGCATCGCCGCCGCTCACCGGCAGTTCGGGCGGCGTCCACGTGCGTGCCATCGCGAGCGCCGCGCGCCAGTCGCCCGGCACTTCGGTCGCGAGCAGCAGACGATCGGCGTAGAGATTGCCGCCCAGCGCATAGATCTGCTCACGCCACGCTTTCGGACCGGCGGCCACCTCGATGACCGGTTCGGCCGCCAGCATGACCTCGAGCCGCAGGGCTTCCTGCGTCGACAGCCTCAACCGCTTGCCGATCACCGTGGCGTCCGCATCGACCGCGAGGATCGATGCGAGACGACGGACGGGATCGGGCCTGTCCTCGCGCGCGATCAGCGCATGCAGCCGCGCCGTGCCGTCGCATTCGGGCAGCCAGTGATCGAGGATGGCGGCTTCGCGCATCGCGGCGATCGTGTCGGCCGGCGCTGGCGCTTCGAGCAGGCGCAGCAACTCCTTGCGCACGCGCTCCCCCGAGAGGCCGCGCAGGCTGCCGGCATTGCGGCGGCAGGCTTCGAAGCCCGCCGCATCGAACGGCGGCCGCCCGTACCAGGCATGGAAGCGGAAGAAGCGCAGGATGCGCAGCCGGTCCTCGGCGATGCGCAGGTCGGGATCGCCGATGAAGCGCACGCGCGCTTCGGCGAGGTCGGTCCGGCCGTCGAACGGGTCGTAGAGCGTGCCGTCGAGATCGGCATAGAGCGCGTTGAAGGTGAAGTCGCGGCGGCTCGCATCCTCGAGCCAGTCGTCGGTGAAGGCCACCACCGCGTGCCGCCCGTCGGTCTCGACGTCACGGCGCAACGTCGTGAGCTCCAGGGGCCGCCCGTCGATGACCGCCGTCACCGTGCCGTGCTTCAGGCCTGTCGGCACCACCTTCATCCGGTCCGCCTTGAGGGCGAGCATCACGGTCTCGGGCGGCTTGTCGACGGCGAGGTCCGGCTCCCTGCTCAGGATCGTCACCCCCAGGACCGCGTCACGCACCCAGCCGCCGACGAAGCGCGCGGTAATGCCCGAACGGCCGAGCACATCGAACAACGTATGGACCGCCGCATCGTTCGACCACGGCGGCACCTCCAGACGACCGACAGGCTTCATGACGCGAAGAGTCCGCCGTAGCCCTGATCCTGGGTGAAGAACATGACGATGAAGCCCACGATCGCGCAGGCGAACCCCGCGATGCCGAGCCAGGTCATCGGCATGTCCTGCCACGATGGCAGCGTGCCGGCGATCTTGCTCTCCTGCTTGATCTTCACCGCCCACGCCCAGAGGAAGAAGGCGCAGAAGGGCGCCAGTACGAGGACGAGGATCAGAAGGACGACGCGCATGGAGGCTCCCGGCCTGCGTCAGTCGCCGGCGGTCAGAATGAAGTGAAGGTTCTTCAGCATACCCGCCGTGGCGCCCCAGATGTAGCGCTCGCCGTACGGCATGGCGTAATAGCGCCGTTCGCGCCCCTGCCAGACCCTGCTGTCGATGCGGTGATTGCGCTCGTCGAGAAAATGGTCGAGCGGCACCTCGAAGACGTCGGCGACCTCGCGCGGATCTGCACGCGTCGTGAAGCCGGGGGTGACGATGCCCACGATCGGCGTGATCTGGTAGCCGGTGCCCGTCCTGTAGAGGTCGAGCGATCCCACGACGTCGATGAAGTCGCGGGTCAGGCCGACTTCTTCCTCGGTTTCACGCAGCGCCGTCGCCGTCGCGTCGATGTCCTCGACCTGGCGGCGGCCGCCGGGAAAGGCGATCTGACCGGCATGGCTCGGCATGTCCTCGGTGCGCTGCGTCAGCAGGACCGTGATTCCCGTCTCGCGCCGGATCAACGGCATGAGCACGGACGCAGGACGCCATACTTCGGGCATGGCCCCGACACCGTTCAGTGAGAAGTCACTGCCGATCGGCGGCGATGCCACGCGCAATCCGGATGCCAAACGCCTGCTGCGCTCAGCCACCCTCCGCACAATTTCGTCAACCGTCATGCCCTTGTTCCGGCCTCAATTCTGGGCTTCCCTCAAACATATTCCCTCGACGACAGGAGCGCCCTGGTGGCCCCCGATACATCGACTGCAACCGACGCCGACGCGCAGGCCGCCCTCGCCGACATCGAAAGGCTGGGAGGGCAACTTCGCGCCGCCCGGACTTCCATCGGCAAGGTCATATATGGCCAGCAGGACGTGATCGATCAAACGCTGGTTGCCCTCCTGTCCGGCGGCCATCTTCTCCTGATCGGCGTTCCGGGTCTTGCCAAGACCAAACTGGTCGACACGCTGGGCGTCGTGCTCGGCATGGAAGCCAAGCGAATCCAGTTCACGCCCGACCTGATGCCGGCCGACATCCTGGGCTCGGAAATCCTCGAGGAAGGCGAAGGCGGCCGCCGCTCTTTCCGCTTCCTGCAGGGCCCTGTCTTCGCCCAGCTGCTGATGGCCGACGAAATCAACCGCGCCAGCCCGCGCACCCAGTCCGCCCTGCTCCAGTCGATGCAGGAGCGGCATGTGACGGTGGCCGGCAAGCGCTACGACCTGCCGACTCCGTTCCACGTGCTGGCGACCCAGAATCCGCTGGAACAGGAAGGCACCTACCCGCTGCCGGAAGCCCAGCTCGACCGCTTCCTGCTCCAGGTCGATGTCGGCTATCCCGACGAGGAGGCCGAACGCCAGATCATGATCGGCACGACCGGCGCCGAGCAGGCCGTCGCCACGCAGGCCCTTTCGCCGGGCGACCTGATCGCCGCCCAGGGCCTGGTGCGTCGCCTGCCGATCGGCGAGAGCGTCGTCGACGCCATCCTGAAGCTGGTGCGCGCCGGCCGTCCCGAGCACACCGACCTCGATGTCGTGCGCCAGCGCGTCGCCTGGGGTCCCGGCCCGCGTGCAAGCCAGGCCTTCATGCTGGCCTGCCGCGCCCGCGCGATCATCCAGGGCCGGCTCGCGCCGTCGGTCGACGATGTCGTGGCGCTCGCCGGCCCGATCCTGCGTCACCGCATGGCCGTCAACTTCTCTGCCCGCGCCGAAGGCGTAACCGTCGAGTCCGTCATCGCCCAGATGTGCGCCCGCCTTGGGTGATCGTCTGGCCTAGGCATTGCACTGCGGGTGTTCATGGCTGCGCCTTCAACCCTTCATCGATCGCTCGAACTCGCCGGCACGCTGCCCGCCCTGATGGTGGCTGCCGATCGCGTGGCCGCGACCGTGATCCAGGGCGTGCACGGCCGTCGCCGCGTCGGCCAGGGCGATGCCTTCTGGCAGTACCGGCCCTATCGCGACGGCGACAGCGCGACCCAGATCGACTGGCGCCAGAGCGCGCGCAGCCGCCATCTGTTTGTGCGCGAGACCGAATGGGAAGCCGCGGCCAGCATCTGGCTGTGGCGTGACGCCTCTCCCTCCATGCAATACGCCTCCCTCAAGAACGCCGACACCAAGGCGGTACGCGCCGAGCTGATCACGCTGGCGGTGGCCAGCCTGCTGGCCGATGCCGGCGAGCGCGTCGCCGTCCTGGGCGGCGGCATGCGCCCCGCCTCCGGCCGCGTCGCCGTGCGCCGCGTCGCGGAGACCCTGCTCGACGAGTCACGCGACACGACCCGCACGCCCGCCAGCCTGCCGCCGATGGTACCGCTGCCCGCGCATGGCACGATCGTGCTCGTGTCCGACTGGCTCGATCCGCTGGAGAAGATCGAGGAGATCATCCGCTACTACGCCAGCGTCGGCGTGCGCGGCCATCTCGTGCAGATCCTCGATCCTGCCGAGGAAGAGCTGCCGTTCGACGGCCATGTGAAGTTCGAAGGCCTCGAAGCCGAAGGCCAGCACACGATCCGCAGGGTCGAAGCCGTCCGCTCAGCCTACAGCGCCCGTCTCGCGGCCCAGAAGGAAGGGCTGCAGCGTCTCGCGCGGCCCGCCAACTGGACCGTGCATCTCCATCGCACCGACCGGTCGCCCCAGACCGTGCTCCTGTCGCTTTACCTCGCCATGGCCGACATGGGCCGGCTGAACCTGGCCTGACCGCATGCTGAGTCTCGGTGCATTTGCCTTCGCTGCCCCCGGCATGCTGGCCCTGTTGGTGGCCCTGCCGGCGATCTATTTCCTGCTGCGGCTGATCCCACCGCTGCCCAAACTCGTGCGCTTCCCGGCGATCCGGCTGCTGGTCGGGCTGGAGCCGCCCGAGCAGACGCCGATGAAGATGCCGTGGTGGCTCCTGCTGCTGCGGCTCCTGCTGGCGACGGCTCTGATCCTGGCGGTCGCGCGCCCGCTCCTGAACCCGCAGGCTGAGCTGCCGGGCCGCGGTCCGCTTCTGCTGGTGATCGACGACGGCTGGTCGAGCGCCCCGGGCTGGGCGACGCGCACGGCCCACGCCGAACGGCTGATCCAGCGCGCCGAACGCGCCAATCGCCCGGTCGTGCTGGTCGGCACCGCGCCGGCGCCGCTCGATGCGCCGGCAACCCGCCGCGGCGCGATGCGTCCCGACGAGGCGCGCACCCTGCTGCGTGCCTTCCGGCCCAAGCCCTGGCCGACCGATCGCGCGGCGGCCGCAACCGCCATCGACCAGATGCAACTCGACGCCGGCGCCTATGCGGTCTGGCTGAGCGACGGTCTCGAGGACGAGGGCGCCACGCGTCTCGCCGAGCGCCTGCGCCGCTTCGACGGCTTGCAGGTGCTGCTGCCCGACCAGGCGACGACGCCGCTGCTGCTGCTGCCGCCGGCCGCCGAGGGCCGCGACCTCAAGGTGCGGGCGCTGCGCCCTGCCGCCGACGGTCCGCGCAAGGCCGCGATCCAAGCCTCCGACGAGCAGGGCCGCGTCGTGGCCCGCATCGATCTCGACTTCGCCGCCACCGCCACACAGGGCGAAGGCATGCTCTCCATCCCGGCCGAGCTGCGCAACCGCATGGCCCGTCTCGACATCGAGGCCCAGGGCGGCGCCGGCAGCACCATCCTGCTCGACGAGCGCCATCGCCGCCGCCCCGTGGCGATCCTCGGCGAGCGCGCCACGGCCGGCAACCAGCCGCTGCTGCAGGAGATCTACTTCCTCGAGCGCGCGCTGGATCCCTATGTGAGCCTGAGCATCGGCGACCGCGAAGCGGTGCTGACGCGCAACACGGCCGTGCTGCTGATCCCGGATGGCGCCGCCCCGTCGGCCAACGACCGCGAGGAGATCGCCAAGTGGATCGAGCGCGGCGGCATCGCCGTGCGCTTCGCCGGCCCCAACTTGGCGGCCGGCGCCGACAACCTGGTGCCGACGCCGCTGCGCCTGGGCGACCGTGCGCTGGGCGGCATCATGAGCTGGGGCCAGCCCAGCGCGCTGGCCGAGTTCCCGCCCAACAGCCCCTTCCTCGGCATCCCGGTGCCGAAGGACGTGCGCATCTCCCAGCAGGTGCTGGCCGAGCCGACGCCCGATCTCGCCGACAAGACCTGGGCGCGTCTGGCCGACGGCACGCCGCTGGTCACCGCCGAGAAGCGCGGCCAGGGTTATCTCGTGCTGATCCACACCACCGCCAATACCGGCTGGAGCAACCTGTCCCTGTCCGGTCTGTTCGTGAATATGCTGCAACGGCTGGTCACGCTCTCGCGCGGCGTCGCGGGCGACGGCGTCAACAAGGCGCTGAAGCCGTGGCGCACGCTCGACGGCTTCGGCCGCCTCGGCGCGCCGCCCGCAGGCCTCCAGATGCTGCCGGCCGATGCCGCCGAGACCTTCCAGCCCCGACCCTCCTCCCCGCCGGGCCTCTATGGCGACGAGAACGCCCAGGTGGCCTTCAACATCGGCGGCCGCATCGCGGCGCCCAAGCCGCTGGTGCTGCCGAGCGGCGTGGCGACCGACCGGCTCTCCGAGGCCGGCGAGACCGACCTGTCGAAATGGTTCCTGCTGGCCGCGCTCCTCCTGCTGCTGGCCGACCTGCTGATCTCCCTGTGGCTGCGCGGCCTGCTGCCGAAGGCCGTCCGGTTCGGGCGCGCCGCCCCGGCCGCCGTCCTGCT
>CANIEC010000059.1 GCA_947466085.1 Rhodospirillales bacterium | reverse complement strand
TGGGGCTGGCGTACTTGATTCCCTGCTCGAAGCCGCACTGGAAGCGGCGCACCAGCGGGATGTCCATGCCGCCCACGAAGCCGACCTTGCCGGTCTTGGAGGCCATTGCCGCCAGCACGCCGACCAGGAAGGAGCCTTCCTGCTCCTTGAACACGACCGACTGGACGTTGGGCAGATTCACCACGCTGTCGATGACGGTGAAGTGGATGTTGGGGAACTCCCGCGCGACCTTCTCGAGGGGGACCGCCTGCGCGAAGCCGACGGCAATGATCGGGTCTTGCCCCCTTTGGGCAAAGCGCCGCAGCGCCTGCTCGAACTGGGTCTCGTTGCTGGGCTCGAACTCCGCGACGGCGATGTTCGTCTCCTTCTTGAAGCGCTCGGCGCCCTGCCAGACCCCCTCGTTGAAGGATTTGTCGAACTTGCCGCCGGTGCTGAAGACGACGGCCGGCTTGATGGCGACGGTCTGTGCCTGCGCGAGGGCGCCGAGACCGACGGCGGCCAGAACGGAGATCAGGGAGCCAACCCAGCGTTTCATCAAGATTCCCATATTGTTGGCGCGAGTTTGGACCGGGCCGCGTCCCCGGTCTAGACGAAGACAGGGTGACCGAAAACGGGCACGGGACTTGCTATACTACAGCGCAAAGCCGCCCCGGGAGGACACATGGCCGAGTACGATCTCGTCATCCGCAATACGACGATTGCCACCGCCTCTGATGTGGTGAAAGGCGACATCGGTGTCGTTGGCGGGCGCGTGGTGGCGCTGGGCGAACGGCTCGACAAGGGCCGGCGCGAAATCGACGCCACCGGCCTGATCGCCGTGCCCGGCGGCATCGATGCGCATGTCCATTTCGACCAGGACACGGCCGACGGCTCGGTCTTCTGCGACGATTTCGAGAGCGGCAGTCGCGCCGCCGCGGCCGGCGGGACCACGACCATCATTCCCTTCGCCTACCAGAACAAGGGCCAGCCGCTGCGCGACGCGGTGAACAAGTATCACAAGCGCGCCGAGGGCAAGTCGCTGATCGACTACGCGTTCCATGTGATCCTGTCGGACGCCAGCGAGAAGATCATGGGCCAGGATTTCACCGCCCTGGTCGCCGACGGCTACACCTCGTTCAAGGTCTACATGACCTATGACGACGTGAAGCTCACCGACCGCGAGATGCTCGACGCGCTGGCCGCCGCCCGCCGCGAGCAGGCGATGCTGATGATCCACGCGGAAAACTCCGACTGCATCACCTGGCTGACCGAGCGGCTGGAGCTGAAGGGCATGACCGCCGCCAAGTTCCACGCGACCTCGCGCCCCTTCGTGGTCGAGCGCGAGGCCACGCACCGCGCCATCTCGCTGGCCGAACTGCTCGACGTGCCGATGCTGCTGGTCCATGTCTCGGCCAAGGAAGCCATGCACGAGATCCAGCGCGCCCAGG
This sequence comes from Rhodospirillales bacterium, assembly GCA_947466085.1. Lineage (GTDB taxonomy): Bacteria > Pseudomonadota > Alphaproteobacteria > Reyranellales > Reyranellaceae > Reyranella. Next base: position 23,572 of record CANIEC010000059.1, on the reverse strand, counting down.
CCCGCGGCCTGCGTGTCTATGGCGAGACCTGCCCGCAATACCTGTTCCTCAGCGAGGAGGATTTCGAAAAGCCGGGCGAGGAAGGCGCCAAGTGCGTCTGCTCGCCGCCGCCCCGCGGCACCGACAACCAGGAGCATATCTGGACCGGCCTGTCCGCCAACACCTTCCAGATCCTCTCGTCCGACCATGCCGCCTTCAAGTTCGACGACGTGCGCGGCAAGAAGCTGCCGGGCGCGGCCCAGAGCTTCCGCAAGATTCCCAACGGCGTGCCGGGCGTCGAGACGCGGCTGCCGCTGCTCTTCTCCGAGGGCGTCAACAAGGGCCGCCTCACCCTGCAGCAGTTCGTGGCGCTGAGTTCGACCAATGCCGCCAAGATCTACGGCCTGCACCCGCGCAAGGGCACGATCGCGGTGGGCTCGGATGCCGACATCGTGCTGTGGGATCCCGAGCGCCGGGTGAGCCTGACCAACTCGATCCTCCATCACAATTGCGACTACACGCCCTACGAGGGGCGCGAACTGACCGGCTATCCGGTGATGACCCTGTCGCGCGGCGAGGTGGTGATGGAGGAAGGCCGCATGAGCGGCTCGGCCGGACGCGGCGTCTTCCAGAAATGCGACCGCCCCGAAGCCGCCCGCCCGCGCGGCCGGCCGCTGATCGACCCGTCGATCTTCAATTAAGCGACATGATCAAAGGTCCCTCACTTCGTTCGGGGTGACACCGTTTCCTGCATCAGCGCACTACGCCAATTCCAGCAATAGTGTCATCCCGAACGAAGCGAGGGACCTTTCGCTTTTTCTCTAAGTCACCGGCTCGTAGCGCTCCAAAAAGTCGATCACCTCCGCCACCGGAAGGACGTCGGCGTATTTGGCCATCATGTCGTAGAGATTGGCAAAGTGCGGGCTCTCGTGCTTGTCGGCGACGCACTCCTCGGGAACGATCGTGCGGAAGCTGCGCGAGAGACTGTCGACCACCGTGGCGCGCACGCAGCCTGAGGTCGAGCCGCCGGTGACGATCACCGTATCCACCTTGTGGAACGTGAACAGCGATCCGAGGTTCGTCTCGAAGAACGCGGACGCCATCCGCTTGTTCATGACGATGTCGTAGTCGCGATCGATTTGGCAGCGGTCGTCGAGTTGGGCTCGCCGGTCGCCGGCCGTGATGCTTCGCAACGAAGCCGACATATCGGCACGCGTTCCCCAGACGCCGCAATCCTCGCCCGAATCGAGATAGGCGACGTACGTCCAGATCACCGGACAGCCCGACGCGCGCAACAGCCGCGCCAGACTGTTCACATGCTCGATCTGCCGTGGATCGGTCTCGTAGGCCGTCGCGAACTCGGACGCCCGCGTGTAGGCGTTCTGGAAATCGACGTTCACCAAAGCGGGCTTGGCGCCAAAGCCGAAGCGACGCCGCTGCGGATCGGCTTTCAACGCCTCATAGAGCTGGCGCGCCGTCTTGGTCGAGGTTTCCACGCAAAGCCCTCCTCAGTGAAAGCGCTGGATCGAATAGGGCGCCACCGACAGGCTCGTGCTGCGGCCGGCCAGCATCTCGGCCGTCAGGCGTGCCAGCACGGGCGCCAGCGTATAGCCGTTCGAGCCGACGCAGTTGTAGAAGCCCGGAAGGCCCGGCACTTCACCCAGGATCGGCGCGCCGTCGACGTTGACGTTCATGCCGGCCCAGACGCGCACGACATGGAGATCGGCGAGCGCCGGGATGACGCGGCTGGCGATCCAGAGATTGCCCTCCACGCTCGAGCGCAATGCGCGCGACAGGCGTTGACCTTCATCGAGGCCCGCGGTCCAGCCGCCGCCGATCAGGAAGGCGCCCGACGCCATCTGCTTCAGGGTGAGATGGCGGTCGGCATGGGCGATCAGCTTCTCGATCGTGGGCGGCGCCGGCTCGGTCACGATCATCTGCAGGGGCGCGCCCTTGACCGGGACCGTCACGCCGAGATGCGCGGCGACCTGCGGCGTCCACGCGCCGGCGGCGTTCACGATGCGCCGACACGTGATCTCGCCGCGGCTGGTGACGACCCGATAGCCGCGCTCGGTGCGTTCGATCGCCTGCACGTCGCTGCCGCGACGGAAGCGGGCGCCCAGGGCACGCGCACGTTCGGCCACGGCATAGGTGGCCAGCAGCGGATTGATCTTGCCCTCGCCGGGGCACCATTCGGCGGCGATCGCCACGTCGCTCACCCCCGGCTCGAGGCGGCGCAGTTCGTTGGCGCCGATCAGTTCGGCCTCGACACCGTGTGCACGCTCGATCTCGATCTTGGCCTTGAGGAATTCAACGTCGCGCGCGTTCTCGGCCAGCATCAGCCCGCCCATGACCTTCATCTCGAGGTCCTGGCCAGTATCGGTCTCGATCTCGCGCCACAGGGCAACGGAGGCGGGGCCCAAAGGCAGAGTGGCCGCCGCCGGACCACCGCCCGCCTGGGCCTTGGCGCCGAAGTCGAACGACAGGAGCTGGACATGCAGGCTGCCGGCATTGGCGCCCGAGGCCTGGAGATTCACCTCGTCGCGCTCGACGACCAGTGTCTCGATGCCCTCGCGCGCCAGCCAGTAGGCAAGACACGAGCCCACCACGCCGCCGCCGATCACCAGCGTATCGACCGTCTCGGCGGCCAGAGGCTCGCTCTCGCGCGGTCGCGACATATCCGGCGGCACGAACTCCTTGTGTCCGCCCCACTCGCCCTGCTCCACCGTCAGCGCGCGGATCGGCACAGGCTTGACCGGCGGCCGCGGCGCGAACAGGTCGAACTCGCCGACCTCGCTCGTCGTCATGCGTGCCACCAGCGAAGCACAATAGCGCCCCTGGCAGCGGCCCATGCCGACGCGGCATTTGCGTTTCAGGACAGCCGGCGAGTCGTGGCCGGCCGCGATCAGAGTCCGGAGATCGCCCGCCGTCACCTCTTCGCAGCGACAGATGATGGCGGCGTCCTCGATTGCTGCGAGATCAAGCGGCGGCGCATCGAACAGCTGCCACAGGGCCGCTTGGAAGCGACGGGACCGGTTCAACGTCCGCCGGGCTTCGTCGATCTTGATGCCTTTAAGACCAAGATCCTTGGCAATGGAAGCAGCGGCAATGGTTCCCTGCGCCATGGCCGCCTGCGCGCCGCCGAACCGCGCGCCGTCGCCGATGGCGAACACCTCTGGCAGGCTCGAACGGCCCTCCCCATCCGTCAGCGTTTCCATCGACCCGGTGCCTCGCGCCACGAAGCGATGGGCGCAGCCGAGCGAACGCGCGATCTCCGAAGAGGAGGCAAAGCCGTAACCCAGCGCCACGATGTCGGCGTCGATCGCGAACGCGCCGGCTTCGACGCGACGCACCCGATCCCCGCCGACCAGCCGCGTCACCTTGGCCCCCCAATGGAGGAGATTGCCCAACCGCCGCGCAAGGCGCGCTCCCTGCGCGATGAGAAAGGGATCGGCCGCGGCGGCTCGCGCCAACGCGCGCCACTGCGCAAGACCTGGCCGCCGCGCCGACTCGAGCACCGCAACGACATTCGCGCCGCCGTCGATCAGCTCCGCCGCGGTCTGCAGGCAAAGCGGACCATTGCCCGCAATCACGATGCGCTGGCCCGGCGCCACGCGATAGGAACGCGACAGCGTCTGCAAGCCGCCGACCGTCATCACGCCCGGCAAGGTCCATCCCGGAACGGGCAGCGATTGTTCGTAGGCGCCCGTCGCCAGCACCAGGCGTTTGGGACGAAACAGCATCGCCTGCCCTGCCACGACGGCGGCGATTTCCTGTATCGAGAAGGCCGCCCAGACAGTCGCGTCGTTCAGGATTCGCGCACCCGCCGCCAGCGTCGATTGGCGCAGCACCGCGCCGTCCCGGAACTGGCGATCGAGGGTTGCGAGATCAGCCTCGTGCGACGGCGCCAATGGCTTGAAGTACTGCCCGCCCGGATGAAGGCGCTCGTCGAGAACCACGACGGAGGCCCCCGCCACGGCCAAAGCGCGGGCCGCGACCAGCCCCGCTGGACCGGCGCCGACCACGAGCACATCACAGGTGACCTCTTCGGCCGCCGCGGTTTCTGTCCTCGTCTCCGTCGGCAAACCCGCCACAGGCGAGGAGCACACCGCCATGCCGGGCTCGACCTTGGTGAGGCAGGCCCGCTGGCTGGGGCGGCCATCCACCGTGACGAGGCAGTCGAAGCAGACGCCCATGCCGCAGAAGGGCCCGCGCGGCGCACCGGAGCGGGCCTCCCGGACGGCGACGATGCCCGATGCCGCAAGCGCCGCGGCGATCGTCTCTCCCTGCATCGCCTCGATATCGCACCCGTCGAAGGAGATTCGAATGGGCGCGCCCGTGGGCCGCATGTCGGGGTGTTTCAGGCGCATGCAAAAGGTCTACTATGTTGGTGGAGGCACAGCATGAAGAAGTTCCGCGGCACCTACACCGTCATGATCACGCCCTTCACCGCCGACGGCCGAAAGGTCGACGAGGCGGCGTTGCGGCGGCTGGTCGACTTCCAGATCGCCGAGGGAATCCACGGCCTCATCCCGCTGGGCAGTACCGGCGAGTTCCTGAGCGTCACGCCGGACGAGCGCCGCCAGATCGTGGAGATCGTCGTGAAGCAGGCGGCCGGGCGGGTTCCGGTGCTGATCGGCACGGGCGCGGAATGGACCGACGAGGTCATCCGCACCAGCCGCGAGGCCGAATCCATGGGTGCCGACGGCGTGATGATCATCCCGCCCTTCTACAGCGTGCCGACCGACGACGAGCTGTTCACGCACTACAAGAAGGTGGCGGACGCGATCTCGCTCCCGATCATGGTCTACAACAATCCGGCGACGGCGAACGTCGACATGCAGCCGGAGCTGATCGCGCGCATCGCCCAGATTCCGAACTGCCTCTACGTCAAGGAGTCGACTCTCGATCCGACGCGCGTGCGCGACATCATCCGCCTCGCCGGCGACAAGATGACGGTTTTCGCGGGCGTGCTGGGCTACGAATCCTTCTGGCTGGGCGCGGAAGGCTGGGTCGCGGTCTGCTCCAACGTGATCCCGCGCTGGTCGGCGGAGCTGTTCGAGCTGGTCGCCGACAAGCGCGACATGGATGCCGCCCTCGCGCTCTACATGAAGATGACGCCGCTGCTCTGGTGGGTCGGCGGCCCGCGCTACGTCTCCGGCACCAAGGCCGCCTTCGAGATGATGGGCATGCCGATGGGCCCGCCGCGCGCGCCGCGCCTGCCGCTGCCCGAGGCGCAGCTCCCCGCCCTGCGGGAAGTGCTCCGCCAGATGGGCGTTCTGACCGAAGACAAGGCGCGCGCCCGCGCCTAGTGCCCTTCCGGACGAAGTAGAATCACCTTCCTCCCCATTCAAATGGGGAGGTGGCGGCTCGCGGCTTGTAACCAAGCCGCCAGCCGACGGAGGGGTCATAGGCTTCGCGACACCCATGACCCCATCGCCCCGTATGACGGGGCACTTCCCCATCTGAATGGGGAAGAGACTGAAGTCAGCGATCGTCACGCGCCAGCTGGCCATCGACCGCGGCCCCATAGGCTTTGCCGTAATAGGCCTCGATACGGCGCTGCACGAAGTCCCAGCAGGTGGTCATCGCCAGGTAGATGATGGCCACGACGACAAAGACCTCGAGCACCTGGAATTTCTGCTGCATCAGGATCTGACCGCGCCGCAGGACCTCTTCCATCGAGATCACCGAAGCGATCGACGTGGTCTTGAGCAGGCCGTTCACCGAATTGCCGAGCGGCGGGATGATGACGCGCAAGGCCTGTGGCAGCACGACCAGCCGGAAGATCTGGTGCGGCTTCAACCCCATCGCCCGGGCTGCCTCGGTCTGCCCCTTGGCGACGGACAGGATGCCGCCGCGCAGGATTTCCGAGAGATAGGCCGCCTCGTTCAGCGCCAGACCGAGGATCGCCGATTCGAGCACACTGAAGCGCACCAACCCGAGCTGCGGCAACCCGGTATAGATGATGATGAGCTGCACCAGCAGCGGCGTCCCGCGGAAGATCCAGATGTAGGTCTGTGCTGCGCGGGACAGCCCCTTGTGCTTGCTGAGCCGCATCACTGCCAGCAAGAGGCCCAGAAAGCCGCCCAGGATGAGCGTGCTGATCGTGAGCCCGATCGTCCACAGCGCACCCTCGAGAAGGTAGAGGTTGGTGAAGTACCCCCAGAAACCTTCCCAGTTCCAGACTTTCACGCAGGCACCGGTACGCTAGGCCGGGCCTGGGCCCTTGATGGAGAAGGTCGCCTCGTCGATCTTCAGCACGCCGTACTGATCGAGCAGCTTGTCGTAGTAGCCGTCCTTCTTGAGGTCGTTCAGCGCGCCGACGACGGCATCCGCCAGGGTCTTGTTGGCAAAGGCGAAGCAGGCGATTTGCGGAAACACGCCGCTGATGGCGCGCGTGAAGTCGCCGCGCTGCTGCATGAACATCGCCGTGGCGTCGATGCTGGTGGCGGCATCCGCCTGTCCCGCTTTCAGCGCCTGGAAGGCCTCGGCGAAATTGTTGAACGTCATGACGGTGACGGGTTTCAGGCCCTTCTTCACCACCATGTCGGACACTTCACGGGTGCGGCGCTCTTCGATGCCGCCCAACTCGACGGCGATGCGCTTGCCGGCAAGATCGTCCACCGTCTTGAGGCCCAGCGGATTGCCCTTGGCGGCGAGGAAGCTGATGGCCGCCTGCTCGGTCGGCACCATGTACATCAGCTTGGACCGCTCTTCGGTCCAGAAGATGCCGGTGTTGATCATGTCCCAGCGCTTGGCGGCGAGGCCGGGGATCATGGTGGCGAATTCGGTACGGATGTACTCCGGCGCAAGCCCCAGCCGCTTGCAGCATTCGTCGGCGAGCTCGACCCGCATGCCCTTCAGTTGGCCCTTGTCGTCGACATATTGCAGGGGTGGCAATGTCGGATTGATCGACATGATCAGCGTGCCGGCCTTGATGAGGGTGGGCGGCGCGATCTTCGGCTGGGCGCGCAGCGCGCCCGGGACCAGAGTCATTGCAGATGCGGCGGCAACGGCACCCAGAAGACCACGGCGCTGCAGCTTGATGTCATTGAAATTGTTCATGATTTCCCCCGGGAATGCGATCCCCACAAACGCATGCAATTTTGACGCCGAAATCCCCCCTTGTCGCGGGAAGTTTCAGACCGTGCCGCACCAGCCGACAATAATGTCCGACACGACCTTGATCGCCCGCCGATAATCTTCGACGTCGACCCATTCATCGTGCAGGCCGTTCTGCGTGAGATCGCCGCCGAGAGGCCCCAGTCCGATCGTCGGGATGCCGGCCTGGACGATCGGATTGCGGATGTCGCTTGCGGTGTGCAGCGGATTGACGTGCGGCCGTTCGCCGGTGCTCGCCACGATGGCATCGGCGACGATCCGGTAGAGCGGGCTTTCCGTCGGCACTTCGGCGCCGGATATGCCCGACACCCAATCGATGCGCGCCAGGCCCTTCACGACATCTTCGACGGAAGCCTGGACGCGGTTCATGTCCTCGCCCGGCAGCAATGAAAGCGACCCCTCGATGAGGCCGTGCGAAGCGATCCGCGTGTGAGTGCCCGCCGTCCCGACATTGATGTGAGAGATCAGCAGGTTGGAGGAGCGGCCAACCGCCTGTTCCAGCAGCGGGTGACGAGCGGTCTGCGCCCGTCGGTCCGCCAGCGCCTTCAGACGGGAATGGATTTCCATCAGCGTGTCGGCTGGATTCTCGGCCTGATGGGCGAAGGCGAGATGGCTGATCTCATTGGTCGCTGGCGGCCTCCCCTCGGCGACGATGCGAAAGTCGAGCTGGCCCAGGCAAAAGGCCTTGATCTCACGCATGCCCAGACCCGATTCGGCGGGATGACAGTAGACGGCCGCATCGGCTCTCAGGCCGCCATGGAGCAAGGCCGACACGCCACGCGCGTGACGCTTGCTAGGCGTACTGGCCAGGATCACATCTCCGGCTGGCCGGCGACCGGAGGCGAGCAGTGTCCGCAACCCGTCGACCATCATCGCCACACCGGACAGATCGTCCGCCACGCCCCAGCCGTGGATACGGCCGCCGTCGACGACGCCCCCGAAGGGATCGCGGCGCCACGCGTCGAGCCCGGCAAGGGGCTCGCCATCGGGATGGGCAAAGAAGATGACGCTGCGCCCCTCTCCCCCACCCTTGAAGGTCGCGACGACACTCTCGCGCTCGCCCTCGACCATGGCGCGGCTCTCCGCGAACTCACCCACCATCGGCACGTCGCCAGGCTTGTAGCGCACCGTCTCGACGGTGCAGCCCAGGGCGCGCGCCGCGTCGGCAACGATGCTCTGTACGGCCGCTTCGCCGCCCGTCTGTGCGCGAATGAGCTGCCGCAGGAAGGAAACGGAGTCTTCCATCAGATCGCCATCCGCGCTTCCCGGCGTTTCAGCAGCCTCATCAGGCTGAATGTCGTGTAGTCGATCGGATCGCCGTCGGGCGGCACATCGCGTCCCCCGACTTTCAGAACGACATTACCCGGTGCCGCGTGAATCTCGAGTTCATGCCCGGTCTCGCTGATCGCCGGGTCGGCCACCAGTTCGGCTTCGGTTCGATCGAGCCCGAGGCCGGCCAGCGCGACGCCGACCGATGTGTTCAGGTTGTTGGGGAAGTGACGCGCGACCTCGCGCACGCTGCCTTTGAAGAAGACACGGCGCGTCTCGATCGAGGCCAGATCGGCGAGCCGTTCGGCAGGCGTCAATCGCCACATGGAAGGTGACTTGAGCTGACGATAGATCACGCGCCTCAACCCCTCCTCGCGCGCCGTAGCCAGCAGGTCGAGCGTCCCGATCGCACCGGGCGCGATCTCCAGACGGCCCGGCCCCGCTTCCGCCGCATCGATCAAGCGGCGCTCGATCCGTGGATCGGCGAAGGCCGTGAGCGACAGGGGTATCAGGTCGATGCCATGGGCCAGCAACCGGGGCCCCGTCTCGGCCAGCATCGATGCGGAGGCACACTCGATCGCAACCGCGGGCCTGCGCGCGATGAACGCGTCGAGCGTCGTGCAAACGGCCGCGCTGCCCACGAGTGCCGAGGCATCCTGCACTTGCCCGGGTCGCACCAGAACCGCCGCGACGCCCGGCATACGGACCGCCAACCGTCGACCGATCCGTCCAAAGCCGACAATGCCGTATCGCGTCACGAAGGAACCACGAAGCCGTAGCGCAGGTTCGACGGTTCACGGCCCGCACGCTCATAGTCCGACTTGATCGCGGCGAAGCGATCATCGCGCCAGGCGGCTTTCTTGATGTCGTACTTGTACATCCTGGCCGAATTCTCGCCGAAGATCGCGCGCTTCACCGCGCCGTCGGCACTGCCCAGCGGAGCGAAGCCGAACTTCCTCTGCATGTCCTCGGGAATCTCGAGGCGGCGCAGCGCCTCGATCTGCCATTGCGGCGCGCCGGTCCACACCGCGTCGGTGCCCCAGACGACATGATCGGCGCCCATGCCCTTGATCAGCATGCCCATCAGGGCCGCGCACAGGCGTGGCTCCGTCACCGTCGTCTGGGCGAAGATCTGGCCGAGGTCGGCGTAGACGTTGCTGACGCCGTATTTGGCGGGAATCTCCGCGAGGTCCGAGGTCCAGTCGACCCGGCCGGTCTTCTCGAACTGGTCGTAGCCGCCGGCCGAAGCGCCGGGCGCGCCGGTCCAGCGGAAGGCCGAGTGGTAGACGACGAAGCGGATCTGCGGCCAGTCCTTGGCCGCCTTCCCGACATCGTCGACCGTGGCGTATTGCGTGAGATGCGGCCAGCGCTGCGAGACCGACGGCGGATAGAGGCCCTTGTGCACGCAGACGATGTCGTAGCCGGCCTTCACGATCTTCTCGTAGAAGGGATAGACGAGCTTCTCGTCGTCCATGCGCCAGGGATGACGTGCCAGGTCCTTGTTGGTGTTGTCGCCGACCGTGTAGCCCTTCCAGGAGTCGGGCTTCAGGGTCGCGATGCACTTGTCGACCTCGTCCATCCAGCCGTCGTAGCCCGGCGTGAAGATGGCGTGCGACAGGCAGCGCCTGGAGCCGGCCGCCTTGTTCACCTTCTCGCGCGCCTCGGCCTTCATCTCATTGGTCAGGAACCAGTCGCGCGGATCCTCCGAGGCCGAGCCGCTGACCAGCGCCACCTTGGTGTCGCTGTCGAGATAGATCTCCTTGAACCAGTTCGGATACTTGAGATCGTCGATGGTCTGCGGCTTGTCGACCAGTCCCGGATTCCAGCCGGCCTTGCCCACCGCCTCGCGGCCACGCACGAAGCCAGCGAGCCGCGTGTCGTCGCGCAGGAAGTGCGTGTGCACGTCCATGACGAACTGATCCTTCAGCCCGTCAGCCCGCGCCTGTGCGAGGTCGACGCTCTTCGCCTCCGCCGGGGAGGCGCCATAGAGCGGGCCATAGACCTCGTTCATCGCGACGAAGGCCGTCGCCATGCCGGCGGCGGTCTGGAAGAAGCGCCGGCGCGACAGGCCGTTCTTCTGGCCAAACTCGTCGCCGAGCGCGTTCATGCGCGCTTCGACCTTCTTCTGCTGCTCGGTCTGCGGGACCGGCAGGAATTCGTCGCTGGAAACAACCTGGGTCGGTACCGGGGTCGCTCTGCCGGCCAGCCGCGCCGGCAGCAGCCCGCCATGTTCCTCGTCGCTCAACATGCCCATGGCGGTCCTCGCGTGAGCTGGGGTTCTACCGAGCGCGCGGATACCAAATCCCGCGCCGCTCGAACTCTAGCAAGAAGGTTGCCGCTGGGCTCCCCTGGCCGGCCCCTCACTTCGATTTCGGCGTCGCGGCGACTCCCGGAACGTGATTGAGAACCGAGTGGACGAGGCCGCCATCGACCAGCAGCGACTGGCCGGTGATGTAACTGGCCTGCGGGCCCAGCAGGAAGGCGATGGCGTCGGCGATGTCGCCTGGTTTGGCGACCCGGCCGAGCGGCACCATCTTGGCCCGCCCGCGGGCCAGCGCCGGCTTGCTGTAGATGGCGTCCGTCATCGAGGTATGGACGAAGCCAGGGCAGACCGCATTGGCACGGATGCCATCGGGCGCCCATTCCTGGGCCATCATCTCGGTCAGCATGATCAGCGCCGCCTTGGTCGGGCTGTAGGCGCCGGTCGGAAGCTGCGGCACGACGCCCGCCATCGACGCCAGCATCACGATGGCGCCCTTGGAGCGCTTGAGATGCGGATGAGCGGCCTTGGCCAGCAGCCAGTTGGCGCGCAGGTTGATGTCGAACACCCGGTTCCAGGTCGCGAGGTCGAGATCGACCAGCTTCGAGGGCGCGGTGATGCCGGCATTGCCCACCAGCGCATCGATGCCGCCCATCGCTTTGACCGCCGCGGCGATTACCTTGGCGGGCTCCGTGGGCTTGGCCATGTCGGCCTTGAGCGTGCGCACCTTGCAGCCCGAGGTGCGCAGGTTGGCGGCCAGCGCCTCGAGCTCGTCGAGATAGGCCACGTCGCAGAGGGTCATCGCCTCCGCGCCGTCGGCGGCCAGTTTCAAGGCGGTCGCGCGACCGATGCCACGGCTTGCGCCGGTAATGACGACCCGCATCGTTTCTCCCCTTTTCCCGTTTTATGGGGAGGAGGGTGGCACGGTTCCCGGCCTGGGGTCGATGGGCAGCAGTCGATCGAATCCGACCAGTTTCTCGTAGAGCGCCGCCGCCTGCAGGAGCGCCGCCTCGCCACGCGGCTTGCCGACGAGCTGCAGGCCCACCGGGCGGCCGAAACTGTCGAAGCCGCAGGGCACGGCAATCGCCGGGCTGCCGGTCACGGTGATCGCCGAGTTCAGGGTGGAGCCCGACATGTAGTTTTCCAGCTTCTTGCCGGCGATGGTGGCCGGCGCCCGCAGGTTGACGTCGAAGGCCGCGGTCGGCGCGCCCGGCGTCACCAGCAGGTCGTAGGTCTGGAAGAAGCTGAACATACGCCGGTACAGCGCCGCGCGCTCGCGCTCGGCCCAGGCGAGCTGACTCGTCGTCTGCTTGAGGCCAAGCTCGGTGTTCCAGATGATGTCGGGCTTGAACTTGTCGCGATGCTGCTGGATCTGCAGCTCGCGGTCGACCACGAACTGCTGGCTGCGCAGCGCCATGAAGACTTCGTCGACCGGACCGAAATCGGGCGACACTTCCTCGACGATACAGCCCAGCTCCTCGAAGCGTTGCGCCATCTTCGTGCAGATCTCGCGGATCTCGCGGTCGACCTCGAACCGGCCGCCGAAGTCGATGGTGAACGCGACGCGCTTCGGCAGCACGGGATTGGCGACCGCTGCGCTGAACGACATGGCCGGAGCGTCGAAGGTCATGGCGTCGTGCGGGCAGAAGCCCGACATCGTATCGAGGAACAGCGCCAGGTCGGCGACGTTGCGGGCCATCGGCCCCTGGACCGATTGCGGCGAGTAGAGATTGTTCGAGGTACCGCGCGTGACCCGCCCCGCCGACGGACGGAGGCCGACCGTCGAGCAATAGGTGCCGGGCCGTCGCAGCGAGCCGCCATGGTCGGAGCCGTGCGCCAGCCAGACCTCACCGGTCGCCACCGAGACCGAACCGCCGCCCGTGGACCCGCCGCAGGTGAGCGAGGTGTTCCAGGGATTGCGCGTCCGCCCGAAGACCTCGTTGAAGGTGCTACCGCCAGCGCCGAACTCCGGCGTGTTCGACTTGCCCATGACGATGCCGCCCTTGCGCTCGATGCGCTCGACCAGCGGATTGGACTTCTCCGGCACATGGTTGGCGAAGATCGGCGAGCCGTAGGTGGTACGCACACCCGCCACGTCGGTCAGATCCTTGATCGAGACCGGAAGACCGGCAAGCCAGCCCGCCTCACCCTCGGCCTCGTTGGCGGTGCCCGCCATGATCCTCTTGGCGTGGTCGCGGGCGCGATCGAGGCAGAGCGTCGGCATGGCGTTCACCGCCGGCTCGACTTCGGCCATGCGCGCGGCCGAGGCTTCGATGAGGTCGAGGGGCGAAATCTCCTTCTTCTTGAGACGCGAAACGGCCTCGACTGCGGTAAGACGCCAAAGTTCGTTGCTCATGTATTGCCTCCGGTCACCACTGTGCCAGCCTTCACTGCGCCCTGTCTGCCTTCCCTGTCGCGCAAAGCGGGTTTAGCTGCCTTGACCGCTCCGCATGCGCGCCGGCCCGATATTCGCCCACGAGGAGACGCCCGATGAAAGCCGATCAACCCGAAGCCGCCGGCCCCCTCAAAGGGCTGCGCATCCTCGACATCTCGACGGTCGTGGCCGGCCCGTTCGCGGCGGGTCTGCTGGGCGACTATGGCGCCGAGATCGTCAAGGTCGAGATGCCGGGCGTCGGCGACTCGCTGCGCGCGCTGGCCCCGCACAAGGACGGCGTGCCGCTGTGGTGGAAGGTCACCAACCGCAACAAGAAGGGCGTCACGCTCGATCTTCGGCTGCCCGAGGGGCGCGACCTGTTTGCCAAGCTGGTGGCCGATGCCGACGTGCTGGTGGAGAATTTTCGCCCGGGCACGCTCGACGGCTGGGGCATCACGCGGGTCTGGCTGCAGGGGCTCAATCCGCGCCTCACGATCCTGAGGGTCACCGGCTTCGGCCAGGACGGGCCCTATGCCGGTCGGCCGGGCTTCGCGCGCATCTTCGAGGCGATGAGCGGCTTCACGCAGATCTGCGGCGAGGAGGACGGGCGGCCGCTGCATCTCGGCTATCCGATCTCCGACGCCGTCGCCGGCCTGTTCGGCGCGCTGGGGATCCTCGCCGCCCTGCACGATCTCGCGCAGAATCCCGAGCGGCGCGGCCAGGAGATCGACTGCTCCGCGACCGAAGCAATGATGCGCACGCTCGAATTCCTCGCCATCGAGTACGACCAGCTCGGCGCCGTGCGCACGCGGTCGGGCAATCGCAGCCAGTATGCCGCGCCGGGCAACGTCTATCGCACGGCCGACGACAAGTGGGCGTCGATCGCGGCCTCGACCCAGAGCATCTTCGTGCGGCTCTGCGCAGCGCTCGACCTGAAGCACCTGCTGGAGGATCCGCGATTCGCCCTCAATCCGGCGCGGGTGAAGAACTATCTGGAGCTCGACGCGATCGTCGGCGCCGCCATCGGCAAGCTGACCCTCGCCGAGTTGCGCGAGACGTTCACGCGCCACGAGGTCGGCTTCTCGCCAATCTACGACATCGCCGACGTCTTCGCCGATCCACAGTTCGCGGCGCGCCAGGCGATCGTGAGCGTGCCCGACGCGGAGCTGGGCTCGGTGCGCATGCAGGGCGTGGTGCCGCGCTTCTCCGAAACGCCGGGCGTCGTGCGACACGCCGGCCCGGCGATGGGCCAGCACAACGAGGAAGTCTATGGCGGCCTGGGCCTGTCCGCGGCGGAGATCGCGGCGCTGCGGGCGCGCAAGGTCATCTAGCAGGCCGTCCAGAACGCCGGACCCGGGTGAATAAACGAAATAAACGCAATAATCGCATTAAATGAATTGAATGTCGCAGCCCCTGAGGCAGGTATCCTGGTACCGCTGGCGGGTTGATGTTGCTTGCTGGTCCCTGCAAAAACCTGTTCCAACGGCCTGCAAGGGAGGATCACGATGCTACGACGTATGTTTGGCGCGTTCTCGCTCGCCACCCTGGCCGCGCCATCGGCCCAGGCGCAGGGCGACAAGGTCGCGAAGCTGGTGGTCGGCTTTCCGGCCGGCCAGGCGACCGACATCGTCGCGCGGCTGCTCGCCGAGGCGCTGAAGCCTGAGTTGGGCGAGACCGTCATCGTCGACAACAAGCCGGGTCAGGGCGGCAGCATCGCCCTCGGCCTCGTCGCCCGCGCGGCGCCGGACGGCAGCACCTTCGTCCTGTCGCCGCTCGCTGCCCTGGCGATCAATCCGCATCTCTACAAGAACGTGACCTACCAGAGCCTGACCAGCTTCGAGCCGGTGGCGCGCGTCTGCGACCTGCCGCTCGTTCTGGTGGTGCATCCGTCGCTGCCGGTGAAGACGCTGCCCGAACTGATCGCCTACGCCAAGGCCAACCCCGACAAGCTCAGCCATCCCTCATCGGGCAACGGCACCTTGAGCCATGTCGCCATGGAGGAGCTGAAGGCCAAGGCCGGCATGCGCATCCTTCACGTGCCCTATCAGGGCAGCCCGCCGGCGATGAACGACCTCGTCGCCGGCACGGTGCAGGTCGCCATGGACACCGTCACGGTCACCAAGCCGCATATCGATGCCGGCCGCCTGCGCCTGATCGCCGTCAGCACGCTCGATCGCCTGACCTTCTTCCCGGACACGCCGACCATCGCCGAGCAGGGCTTCCCCGGGCTCGAGGCCAGTGCGTGGCTGGCCGTCCTCCTGCCGGCGCAGACGCCCGCCGACAAGGTCAAGCGGCTGTCGGACGCCGTCGTGAAGGTGGTCGGCCTGCCGGACATCCAGAAGAAGTTCCTGGCAGTGGGCGCCATCCCGCACGCGATGGACGCAGCCCAGTTCGCCGCATTCCTGAAGAGCGAGGATCAGCGCTGGAGCAAGGTGATCGCCCAGTCCGGCATCAAGGCAGACTGACCATGTGCCGCCGCCGCTGGGCCATGTAGAGAATGCCCAGCAGCATCAGGTTGAGAAGGTTGAAGGCCAGCGCCGACTGGAACGCCGACGTATAGGAAAGCGTCGCGTCGAAGATGAAGCCGCCCAGCCAGCCTCCGGCGGCCATGCCGGCCATGGCGAACAGCATCACCACGCCCAGCCGCCAGCCGGCGATCGTCGGACCGTAGAGGAAGCGCAGGTTGAGCGCATAGCCCTGCACGATGGCAATGAAGGGAATGCCGTGCAGCAGCGACAGCGCGTAGATGCCGTTGATGTCGCGCACATAGAGGAAGCCGACCAGCGAGCCGATCTGGATCACCGAGCACAGAATACTGACCGGCAACGGTCCGATGCGCTGGGCGAGGCGCGCCATGACGAAGGTGGCGACGATGGCCGACACCAGCACCAGCGACACCGCCTCGGTTCCGCGCGCCGCGGGATATCCCAGGTCACCGCAGAAGGCGACCATGTGCACGAAGGGAATCGCCATGGCGGCGCAGCAACAGAAGCCGGCGGCCGACAGCAGCAGCATGATCATCGAAGAGGGCAACGGCAGGTGGACCTTCTCCTCGCGCCGCCGTCCGCCCGGACCGCGCAGGGTCGGCGCCGCGCGAACGTAGAGCGCGCCCAGCAGCAACAGCGCACCGGAAACCAGTCCGTAGACGAGCAGCGTGTCGCGCCAGCCGATCTCCGGCAGCAGCACACGATAGACCTGCGGCCAGACCGAGCCGGCGACTGCCGGCCCGATGGAAATCAGCGCGACCGCCATGTTGCGGCGCTTCTCGAACCAGCCCTGCACGTTGTTCATCGCCGGCGTGAAGGTGCCGGCATTGCCGAAGAAGCCCAGCAGCATCGCGTAGCCGGCGTAGAGCGCGATCTCGCCGCCGCGCGAGGCGACCCATCCACCCAGTGCGATCGAGAAGCCGGCAATCAGCAGTGGCACCCTCGGACTGGTGCGATCGGCGAGCCAGCCCATGAAGACGCCGCCCACACCCATGCCGAAGAAGCCCACCATGTAGGCAAAGGACGGCACGGCACGCTGGTCGCCGAAGTCGGCCGCCATCTCCTTGAGGCCGACCATGGGCAGGTAGATGCCGCCACCGCCCAGCGCCACGCAGGCCATCGAGACCAGCGCCAGCCGCCACGCATAGGCGCTGTCGATGCCTCTCGCCGGCGGGACGACGCTCACTCGCGGGCCAGCGCCGCCGCAGCCGCCTTTTCGGCGTCGAGCACCTGGTCGTCGTCCATCAGCACGGTGACCTTGCGCAGCTTGCCGGTGAAGGCGAACGGCGCCTCGTAGTGGGACACCGGGCTCGACCGGTCGCGGCCGATGTCGAGGCCCGACCAGGAGATGAAGCTCACGAAGCCGTTCTGGGTGTCGAAGCTGCCCGCCGGCTCGCCGTCGATCAGGATCGTGGCGAGGTTGCGCCCCTGGTTGCGCCGCATGCGCACCGCCAGCTTGCGATTGCCGGCCGGCACCGGGCGGTCGGAGACGATCAGGTGATGCTCGCCGCCGATGTTCATGTCGTAGGCGAGCTTGCCGTCCTTCATGTAGAGCGAGTAGCCGGTCGGCGCGTCGCCGTGGGCGATCAGCACGCCCTCGGTCATCGGCCCGTCGACCTGCACGTCGGCCTCGATCGTGTAGGTGCGGTTGCGCACGTCGGGCGCCACGTCGGTCGGGACATGGCCCATGCCGGCATGGAACACGAAGCGGTTGCGCGGACCGTGGAAGCGCTTGGCATTGTCGGCGAAGCGCGGCGCGAAGCGGTCGTCGAGCGGCAGCACCTTGTGTGCCTCGGCCTGCCGCCACCACTCCTCGATCATCGCCTTCAGCCGCTCCGGCTCCTTCTCGGCGAGATCGTTGGTCTCGTTGAAATCCATATCGAGATGGTAGAGTTCCCACTTGTCGTTGGCGAAGTCGGCGCCCGGCGGGTGGAAGGAAACCGCCTTCCAGCCGTCCTGCACCAGGCCGCGATGGCCGAACATCTCGAAATACTGCGGCTTGGCCTTCGACTTGGCCTTTGCGTTCTTCAGGCTCTTCGCGAAGCTGGTGCCTTCGAGCGGCATCTGCTTCACGCCGTTGATCACCTTGGGCGGTTTGATGCCGACGACGTCGAGCAGGGTCGGCACGAGGTCGCTGGCATGGCAGAACTGGTGGCGCAGCTCGCCGCGCGCGGCGATGCCCTTGTCCCAGGCCATCACCAGCGGATCGCGGATGCCGCCGCCATGGGTGTTCTGCTTATAGCGGCGCAGCGGCGTGTTGGCCGCCATCGCCCAGCCCCACGGGAAGTTCGAATGCGTGTCGGGGCCGCCGATATCCTCGATGCGCGCGATCTTCTCCTCGAGCGATTCGCGGCGCAGGTTGTAGGGACCCATGGCGTTGATCATGCCGAACGGGCCGCCCTCCTGGCTGGCGCCGTTGTCGGACATGACGATGACCAGCGTGTCGTCGAGCTGGCCGGAGCTCTCGAGGAACGCCATCAGGCGGCCGATATGCTGGTCGGCATGGTCGAGCATGGCGGCGTAGGCGGCCTGCAGCCGGGTGAACAGGCGGCGCTCGGGCTCGGCCACGTCGGCCCAGGCGCGCACGGAGTCGTTGCGCGGCGGCAGCTGCGTGCCCTTCGGCACGACGCCCATCTCGATCTGGCGCGCGAGGCGGCGCTCGCGCTCGGCATCCCAGCCTTCGGCGAACACCTGGTCATACTTGGAGACGAGGTTGAACGGCGCCTGATGGGGCGCATGGCAGGCGCCGAAAGCCACCCAGGTGAGCCAGGGAATCTCGGCATTGTCGGCCACGTGATCGGCGAGATAGCGGATCGCCTGGTCGACCAGGTCGGAGGTGAGATGATAGCCGGTGGCGAAGGTGCCCGGCGGATCGACCGGCGTGTTGTCGCGCACCAGTTCGGGCGCAAACTGATCTGTCTCGGCATCCATGAAGCCGTAGTAGCGGTCGAAGCCGCGGCCAAGCGGCCAGCCATCGAACGGCCCGGTCGCACCCGATTCGGTGAGCGGCGTCACATGCCACTTGCCCAGCATGTAGTTGCGATAGCCGTGTGGGCGCAGCATCTCGGCGATGGTGCCCGCCTCGCGGCTGATCTTGCCGCGATAGCCGGGATAACCCGAATCGAAGTTGGCGAGGCAGCCGACGCCGACCGAATGATGGTTGCGGCCGGTCAGAAGGGCCGCCCGCGTGGTCGAGCACATGGCCGTCGTATGGAAGCCGGTGTAACGCAGCCCACGCTTGGCGAGGCCGTCGATGACGGGCGTCTCGATCGGCGAACCGTAACAGCCCAGATCCGAGAAACCGACATCGTCGAACAGGATGACGAGGATATTGGGCGCGCCGGCCTTATTCATTCCAGGGGGCCGCTTGGGCCCTTCGGGCCAGTGGGGCTGGGAGTCCTGGACCGTCTTGCCGATCTTGCCGCCGTGTCCGGTCATGCGTTTCCTCTTTCCTTGCCGCGTTTGTCCGACACTTGGGCAGCGCGATCAACCTTGTCGCAGTTCATGGCGCTTGTTAGGGAAAGTCATGGCTCACTACACCTCCGATGGGCTCGACCTCGCCTACGATGAATTCGGTCCCGCCGATGGCCGCAAGGCGATCGTGCTGGTGCACGGCTTTTCTGCGAACCGTTACGAGAACTGGAAGCGCATGGGCTGGTACGACGCCATCGCCGCCAAGGGTCTGCGCGGTTTCGCGCTCGACAACCGCGGCCACGGCGAGAGCGCCAAGCCGCACGATCCCGCCAGATACGACCGCGAGGCGATGGCCCGCGATGTATTTGCATTGATGGACCATGCCGGCGTTGAGCGCGCGCATGTCCTGGGCTTCTCGATGGGCTCGCATATCGCCCTGACGGCGGCCCTGCTCGATCCCGGCCGCGTCGACCATCTCGTAGTCGCGGGTGTCGGCGCCAAGCTGTTCGATCCGCCGCGCGCCGAGGGTGCCATGGCGGAGGCCATGGAAGCCGACAATCCCGACGACATCACCGATCCGATGCTGAAGAGCTTCCGGCACTTCGCCGACGAGCAGAAGGAAGACCGGCTGGCGTTGGCCGCCTGCTCGCGCGGGCCGCGCCTGCCGCTCACCCGCGACTCGCTGATGGCGATCCGCCGCCCGACACTGGTCGTCGCCGGCGCCCGCGACCAGCTGGCCGGCCCGCCGCAGGGACTGGCCGACGCCATCCCCGGAGCCAAGGCGGTGACCCTGCCGGGTTGCGATCACTTCTCCTGCATCGGCCATCCGATGTTCAAGGCCACCGTGTTCGACTTCTTCGACGGCTGGCTCGAGTAGGACGTGGCGCGGATCAGCTTCAAGCGCATTCGCGAGCGTGCCGCGAAGCGCAAGGGCGGCGAGAAGGCGCTGGCAGCCCTGCTGCCGAAGCCACGCGACAACAAGGAACTGGCGAAACTCACCGATGATCGCGTGCTGGCGGAGATGGCGCGCCGCGTCTTCTGCGCGGGCTTCGTGTGGAGCGTCATCGACAAGAAGTGGCCGGGCTTCGAAGAGGCTTTCCTCGGCTTCAATCCCAAGCGACTCCTGTTCCAGCCCAGCGAATTCTGGGAGAAGCTCACACAGGACACGCGCATCGTGCGCAACCCGACCAGCATCCGGTCGGTGCGCGACAATGCGAAGTTCGTCACCGACATCGCGGCGGAGCATGGCAGCTTCGGCAAGTTCCTCGCCGCCTGGCCGGCCGACGACCAGATCGGCCTGCTCGAAGTCTTCGCCAAGCGCGGCTCCCGCCTCGGCGGCTTCTCCGGCCAGTACCTGCTGCGCTTCCTCGGTCGTGATTCCTTCATCCTGACCGGCGATCTGATGATGTGCCTGCGCGATGCCGGCGTGCCGATCAGCGAGAAAGGTACGTCCAAGAAAGACCAGAAGCTCGCCCAGGCGCAGATCAACGCCTGGGCGGCGGAAAGCGGCCTGCCCCTCACCCACATCTCCCGGATCTGCGCCCTGTCGATCGGCGAGAACCACGATGCCGCGCGCCTCGCGGAAACCATGCGGACGTGACCATGACGAACATCCTGCTGATCAATCCCAATACGACGAAGTCGATCACCGACCTCGTCCTCAGGACGGCAAAGGGCTTTGCCTCCAAGGGCACGCGCCTGCGAGCGCTGACCGGTTCCTTCGGCCCCCGCTACATCGCCTCGCGCGCGGGCTATGCCATCGCGAGCCATGCGGCGCTCGACGCCTACGCCAACGATCGCGGACCGAAGGATGCGGTGGTGCTGGCCTGCTTCGGCGATCCCGGCCTGGCGGCTCTGAAGGAGGTCAGTCCGGTCCCGGTCGTGGGCATGGCTGATGCGTCGATCCTGCAAGCCTGCGCCATGGGCAACCGCTTCTCCATCGTCACCGGCGGCGAGCGCTGGAAGTCAATGCTGGAAGAATTCGTTGCCAACCACGGCCTCTCCTCGCGCCTCGCCTCGGTGCGCACCGTGGCGCCGACCGGCGCCGACATCGCGCGCGACCCCAAAGCCGCCATGGAATTGCTGGCACAAGGGTGCTCAGCCTGCGTCAAGGAGGACGGCGCCGACGTCGTGATCCTGGGCGGCGCAGGACTGGCCGGCCTTGCCGCCAAGCTGAAGCCGATGGTCGACGCCCCTCTTCTCGATGGGGTGGCCTGCGCCATCTCGATGGCCGAGGGGCTCGCCCTGCAGAAGCTCGCCAAAGCCACCAATGGTGCACTTGCGAAGCCGGGCGCCGTCGACAGCATCAAACTCTCCAGGGGACTTTCGAAGCTGCTGCAATCGCCCTAGGGTCGGTCCTCATGCGGTTGGTCAGCTTTCGCCATGCGGGCGCGAACAAATTCGGCGCGGCCGTCGACGGCGGCATCGTCGATCTGTCTGCGCGTACGAACGGGCGCTGGACCGGCTTGCGCGACATCATCGCGGCCAAGGCGCTCGACGAACTCGCCGCCGCGGCGAAGGGTGCGCCGGCCGATCTCCGGTTCGAGGACGTCGAGTTGCTGCCGGTCATTCCCGATCCGGGCAAGATCCTCTGCGTCGGCCTCAACTATGCGAGCCATGTCGGCGAGGTCGGACGCCAGATGCCGACGGTACCCAGCGTGTTTTCGCGGCTTCACAACACGCTGGTGCGCCACGGCGGCGACATCGTGCGGCCACGCGCCTCGACCCATTTCGACTATGAGGGCGAGCTCGCCATCGTGATCGGCGAGCGCTGCCGGCATGTCCCGCGCGCCGGCGCCCTGTCGGTGATCGCGGGCTACACCTGTTTCATCGACGGCAGCGTGCGCGACTTCCAGAAGCATTCGGTCTTCGCCGGCAAGAACTTCCCGGCGACCGGGCCGCTGGGACCTTGGATGGTGACCTCAGATGCCATCCCCGATCCGCAGCGGCTGGAGCTGACGACGCGGTTGAACGGCACCGTGGTGCAGCACGATACGACCGATCACATGATCTTCGATGTCGCCACCATCATCGAATATCTCTCGACCGTGACCGAGCTCGAGCCGGGCGACATCATCGCGACCGGCACGCCCGACGGCGTCGGTACCGGCCGCAAGCCGCCGCTCTGGATGAAGGCCGGCGACAGGCTGGAAGTCGAGATCTCAGGCATAGGGACCTTGGGCGTCAATGTCGTCGACGAGTAACTCATTCGACCTGCCGGCCAGCGACGCCGGCGCCGATGCGAAGAAGGCCCGCGAGTTCAAGGTGATCGCGCTGATCGCCGTGGCCCATTTCGTGAGCCACGTGCACATCATGCTGCTGCCGCCGCTGTTCGGCGAAGTCCGCGAGGCCTTCGGCGTCAGCTACGTCGAGATCGGCTTCGCGCTCACGGCGTTCAACGCCGCTTCCGCCCTGCTGCAGACACCGGCCGGCTTCCTGGTCGACCGGGTCGGCCCGCGCGCCATGCTGACCGGCGGCCTGATCCTGGGCGGCATCGCCGTCGCGGCGGCCGCGCTGCTGCCCGGCTACTGGTTCTTCGTCATCGCCTATGGGTTCCTCGGTCTCGCCAACACCGTCTATCACCCGGCCGACTATTCGATCCTGTCGGCCACCATCGACCACAAGCGGATCGGCAAGGCCTTCTCGATCCACACCTTCGCAGGTTATCTCGGCTCGGGCGTCACCCCGGCGCTGGCGCTGGCCTGCGCGGCGATGTGGGGCTGGCGCGGCGCCTTCCTGTTCGTCGCCGGCCTGTCGATCGCAACCGCGTTGCTGCTGATCGTGGCGGGCAGCATCCTGCCGCGCGTCGTGCACAAGCCCGGGCAGCAGCCGGCAAAGGAGAGCGGCCAGAAGGTCGGGCTCGACCTGCTGCTGAGCGCGCCGATCCTGCGCAACCTTCTGTTCTTCTTCTGCCTCGCCATGGCCAATGGCGGCATCCAGACCTTCACCGTCGTCGGCATGGCGCAGATCCATGGCACGCCCTTCTCGGTAGCCAGCGTGGCGCTGTCGGGCTTCCTTCTGTGCAGCGCCGGTGGCGTGCTGCTGGGCGGCATCATCGCCGACCGCACGCCGCATCACGAACGGGTGGCGGCCGTCGGCTTCGCCTGCACTTCGACGATGGCGATTCTGATGGCCTGGGTGGACATGCCGGCCGCCGTGCTGATCGGCGTCATGTCGCTGGGCGGCCTGCTCAACGGCATCATCCAGCCATCGCGCGACATGATGGTGCGCGCCGTCACCCCGCCCGGCTCGTTCGGCAAGGTGTTCGGCTTCGTCAGCACCGGCTTCAACCTGGGCGGCATGATCGCCCCGCTGCTCTATGGATTCCTGATGGACCATGGCGAGCCGCGCGCCATCTTCATGATCGTCACCGGCTTCATCTTCCTGGCGCTGGTGACCGCCCTCACCCGCCGCAAACCCGAGAGCATTGCCTGATGGACTCCCTGACGCCCGCTTCTCCCGCCAAGACCGAAGCTCTCGCCCGCCGCTATGGCGCCGAGGCCCTGCCTCCTGCCGGCCCGTGGAACGAGACCATCGCCACGATGCTCGATCACCGCTCGGTGCGAAGCTACAAGCCCGACCCCGTGCCGGCCGGTGCGTTGGAAAGCATGATCGCCGCCGCCCAGTCGGCGGCCACCAGCTCCAACATGCAGTGGTGGTCGGCGC
>CANIEC010000058.1 GCA_947466085.1 Rhodospirillales bacterium | reverse complement strand
GCCCAGGCCCAGCGCTCGGGGATGCGCTCCATCAGGCCGAGCAGGCCGACATAGCCCTTGTGCAGGTGGCCGATGTCCTCCTCGGTCAGGGTGAGACCGGTCAGGGCGGCGCGTGCCCGGAATTCCTCGAGCGTTGGCGCCGTGGTCGATGATGTCATGACATTCCTCCGCAACTGTCGGCGCATGCAATCGACATGCCGCCCCGTGCGTAGCGCGCCCATGTTGCGTTGGCTTGGCCCTTGCATGACGGACTGGGACGGCTGGCGTTGGGGTCACCAACGGGATCGCCGAACCGGGGAGTAGGGAATGTTCAATCGTCTTCGCATCGCCGCCACCGGCCTGGCCATCCTCGCAGCGACTGCAGCGCCTGCCCTTGCGCAGGGCACTCTGCGCATCGGCATGACAGCCGCCGACATCCCGCTGACGACGGGCCAGCCCGATCAGGGGTTCGAGGGCTTTCGCTTCGCCGGCTACACGATCTATGACGCGCTCGTGAACTGGGACCTGTCGAAGGCCGACACGATCGCCGACATCCGGCCCGGCCTCGCGCTGTCCTGGGCGCCGGTCGAGGGCGAGCCGACCAAGTGGATCTTCAAGCTGCGCGAGGGCGTCAAGTTCCATGACGGGTCGGACTTCGATGCCGACGCCGTGATCTGGAACCTCGAAAAGGTGTTGAACGACAAGTCGCCGCAGTTCGACAGCAAGCAGCTCGCACAGGTACGCGCGCGCATTCCGACCCTGGTCGGCTACAGGAAGATCGACAAGTACACGGTCGAGCTCACGACGCGCATCGCGAACTCGCTGTTCCCCTACGACATGTCCTACGTCTTCTATTCGAGCCCGGCCAACTGGGAGAAGCAGGGCAAGGACTGGAACAAGGTCGCGCTCAATCCGTCGGGCACCGGCCCCTTCAAGGTCGACCGCGTCGTGCCGCGCGAGCGCATGGAACTCTCGCGCAACGCCGACTACTGGGAAAAGGCGCGCGTGCCGAAGCTCGACAGGGTGATCCTGTTCCCGATGCCGGAAGCGGCGACCCGCACCGCAGCGCTGCTGGCAGGCCAGGTCGACTGGATCGAAGTGCCCGCGCCCGACGCCATACCGCGCCTCAAGCAGGGCGGCATGACCATCGTCACCAACAAGTATCCGCACAACTGGGCCTATCAGCCCTCCATGGTCGAGGGCTCACCGTGGACGGACGTCCGCGTGCGCAAGGCGGCCAACCTCGCCATCGATCGCGCCGGCCTCAACAAGCTGCTGGGCGGGCTGATGATCGAGTCGAAGGGCCATGTCTATCCCGGCCATCCCTGGTTCGGCTCGCCTGCCTTCGACATCAAGTACGATCCGGCGGCCGCCAAGAAGCTGCTGGCCGAAGCGGGCTACAGCGCGACCAAGAAGCCCAAGATCAAGATCGCCATCTCGACCTCGGGCTCGGGCCAGATGCTGCCGCTGCCGATGAACGAGTACGTTCAGGAGAACCTGAATGCGGTCGGCTTCGACACCTCGTTCGAAGTCATGGAATGGAACGCGCTGGTGAGCTTCTCCTTCCAGCCGGTAACGGGTGAAAACGCCAAGAAGGCGGGCGTCAACGGCATCAACATCAGCCGTGCCACGGTCGATCCCTACTCGGCCTTCACGCGCCTGATGAACAGCAACTTCGTCCCGCCGATCGGCGCCAACTGGGGCGTCCTGAAGGACGAAAAGCTCGATGCCATGATCAACAAGGCGCACACGAGCTACGACAAGGCCGAACAGACCAAGGCCCTGTCCGAGGTGCACGGCTACATCGTCGACCAGGCCTACTGGATCTGGATCGCGCACGACCTAAATCCGCGCGCCATGAACCCCAAGGTGAAGGGCTTCGTGCAGGCGCAGAGCTGGTTCCAGGACCTGACGCCCGTCGAAATCAAGTAGCTCACAGCAATCAAACGAGAGGCGGGCCGCAATGCTCCTCTATGCCCTACGCCGCCTGATCTACCTGATACCCGTCGCGTTCGGCGTGTCGCTGCTCGTCTTCGCGCTGGTGCACCTGGCGCCGGGCGATCCGATCTCGGCGATCGTACCGCCCGACGCGCCGAAGGAAGTCGTCGACAAGCTCAAGGAATACTACGGCTTCGACAAGCCGCTGCCGGTTCAGTACCTGCGCTGGCTCGGCGTCACCCTGACCGGCGATCTCGGCACCTCGATCGGCACCGGCCGGTCGGTGGCGTCGGAAGTCGGCAGCGCCTTCGGCAACACCATCATCCTGGCGATCGCCGCGACGTCGCTCGCCTTCACCCTGGCGGTCATCCTGGGCACTGCGGCCGCCTACGCCAAGTCGCGCATCGTCGACCGGCTGGTCACGATGATCTCGCTGATCGGCGTCAGCGTGCCCCACTTCTGGCTGGCGATCGTGCTGGTCATCATCTTTGCGGTCGAACTGGGTGTGCTGCCGCCCATGGGCATCGGACCGGAGAATTCCACCGGCTGGCGCTTCGATCGCGCGCATCTCGCCCACATGGTGCTGCCGACCATCGCGCTCTCGGTGATCCCGCTCGGCGTCGTGACCCGCACGGTGCGCTCCACCGTCAAGGAAACGCTCAGCATGGAATTCGTGACGGCGCTGCAGGCCAAGGGCATGCGCGACAGCCGCATCCTGTTCCATGTGCTGAAGAATGCGGCGCCGACCTGCCTCGCCGTCATGGGCCTGCAGGCCGGCAACCTGATCGGCGGCTCGATCCTGATCGAGACGGTGTTCGCCTGGCCGGGCACCGGCTTCCTGCTGAACAGCGCCATCTTCCGTCGCGACCTGCCGATCCTGCAGGGAACGACCCTGGTGCTGGCCGGCTTCTTCATGCTCCTCAACCTGACCGTGGACATCATCCAGACCATGGTCGATCCCCGCATCAAGCGAGGCTGACAAGATGGCCCTGCAAAGTCCCTCCCTCGACGTCGGCGGCGCCATCCTGGTGAAGCCGACGCCCGCCTCCGCCGGTCGCGGCTACTGGCAGTCGGTCGGCCGGCGCCTGCGCCGCGATCCGGTCACGCTGATCTGCGCGGCGATCCTGATCCTGCTGGTGCTGGCGTCGATCGCCGCGCCCTATCTCTACCTGGCGGATCCCTACAAGACCTCGATGCTGCGCCGCCTCTATCCGCTGGGGTCACCGAACCACTGGCTGGGCACCGACGAGCTGGGACGCGACATGTTCGCCCGCCTGATCTACGGCGGCCGGCTGTCGCTGTTCATGGGCGTGACGCCGGTCGTCTGCGCACTGCTGATCGGCGGCAGCCTGGGCATTCTCGCCGGCTTCGTCGGCGGCAAGACCAACATGGCGATCATGCGCATCATGGACGTCTTCTACGCCTTCCCGTCGGTGCTGCTCGCGATCTCGCTGTCGGGCGCGATGGGCGCCGGCACCGAGAACACGCTGCTGTCGCTCACGCTGGTGTTCATCCCGCCGATCTGCCGGGTCTCGGAGAGCGTCACCACGCAGGTGCGCGGCTTCGACTTCGTCGATGCGGCCAAGGCCAGCGGCGCCTCGGCCTTCACCATCGTGCGTGTCCACGTCCTGGGCAACGTGCTGGGCCCCATCCTGGTCTATGCCACGTCGCTGATCAGCGTCGCGATCATCCTGGCCGCCGGCCTCAGCTTCCTCGGCCTCGGCGTCAAGCCGCCGGAGCCCGAGTGGGGCCTGATGCTGAACACGCTGCGGCAGGCGATCTACGTCAATCCGGTCCTCGCGGCGCTGCCGGGCGTCATGATCTTCATCACCTCGATCTGCTTCAACCTGATGAGCGATGGCCTGCGCGCGGCCATGGACGTGAAGGCCTGACATGGACACGCTGCTTCCCATCCAGGATCGCGGCGGCCCGGCCCAGCCGCTGCTGCTGGCCACCGGCCTGCGCAAGCACTTCCCGGTCGCCGGGGGCCTGTTCGGCCGCACCACCAAGGTCGTGCGCGCGGTCGACGATCTCAGCCTCTCGGTTGCCAAGGGCGAGACCCTGGGCGTCGTGGGCGAATCGGGCTGCGGCAAGTCGACGGTCGCGCGCCTGCTGATCCGCCTGCTCAAGCCGGACAAGGGCACGATGGTGCTGGACGGCGATCCCGTCGACGAGCCGCACGGCATCACGGTGAACGAGCTGCGCCGCCAGGTGCAGATGGTGTTCCAGGATTCCTATGCCTCGCTTAATCCGCGTCTCACCATCGCCGAGACGCTGGCCTTCGCTCCGCGCGCGCACGGGCTGCCGGCCGCCGAGGCGCGCGAGCGGGTGCGCGATCTCCTGAGCAAGGTCGGCCTCGATCCGGCGAACTACGCCACCCGCTATCCGCACGAACTGTCGGGCGGCCAGCGCCAGAGGGTGAACATCGCGCGTGCGCTCGCGCTGCGGCCGCGGCTGATCATCCTCGACGAGGCAGTGTCGGCGCTCGACAAGTCGGTCGAGGCGCAGGTGCTGAACATGCTGGTCGATCTCAAGACCGAACTCGACCTGACCTACGTGTTCATCAGCCACGACCTCAACGTCGTGCAGTATCTCAGCGACCGCGTCCTGGTCATGTATCTCGGCAAGATCGTCGAGCTGGGTCCGGTCGAGGCGATCTACGGCAATCCGCAGCATCCCTACACGCGGGCGCTCCTGTCGGCGCGGCCGTCGATGGATCCGCGCAAGCGGACCCACGAGGCGCCGATCCAGGGCGATCCGCCCAATCCCATCGATCCGCCCTCGGGCTGCCGGTTCCGCACGCGTTGCCCGTTCGCGGAAGACGTCTGCGCCCGCGTCGAGCCGCCCCTGGCGGATGCCCAATTCCAGGCCGTGGCCTGCCACATGCGCGTGGCGGGTTCGGGACATTCAAAGGCGATGGCAGCATGACGAACATGCTTCAGGTCCGCGACCTTCACGTCACCTTCGTGACGCCCGATCGCACGGTGCACGCCGTCAACGGCGTCAGCTTCGACCTGGCGCGCGGCGAGACGCTCGGCATCCTGGGCGAATCCGGCTCAGGGAAAAGCGTCACCCTGCGCTCGATCCTGCGCCTGCACCCCGAGCATCGCACCCGCTGGTCGGGGAGCATCAAGCTCGAGGGCGACGAGATCCTCGACATGGCGCCCAGGGCGCTGTCCGACCTGCGCGGGCAACGCGTCTCGATGATCTTCCAGGAGCCGGCAACCGCGTTCGATCCGGTGTTCACCATCGGCCAGCAGATCGCCGAGACGGTTCGCCGCCACACCGGCAAGAGCGAGACCGAGTCCATGAAGCGCGCCAAGGACCTGCTGGAGATGGTGCGCATTCCCTCGCCGGCGCAGCGGCTCAAGGCCTATCCGCACGAGATGTCGGGCGGCATGCGCCAGCGCGCCATGATCGCGCTCGCGCTCTCCTGCAACCCCACCCTGCTGCTGGCCGACGAGCCGACCACGGCGCTCGACGCCACGGTGCAGATCCAGGTGCTGCTGCTGATCCGCGAGCTGCAGCGGGAGTTCAATCTCGGCGTCATCTTCGTCACCCACGATATAGGCGTGGCCGTCGAAGTCTCCGACCGGATCGGTGTCATGTATGCCGGCAAGCTGGTCGAAATGGCGCCGGTCGAGCGCATGGTCGACGCGCCGCAGCATCCCTACAGCCGCGGCCTGCTGGCCTCGACGGTGCATGACGGCATGCGCGGCCAGCGCCTGGAATCCATCCCCGGCGCGCCGCCCGATCTCGCCGAAGTCCCCTCCGGTTGCAGCTTCGCGCCGCGCTGCAAGTTCGTACGCCCCGACTGCACGACTGCGGTCCCGGCGCTGCGCGACATCGAGGCCGCACACGCCGTGCGCTGCGTGCTGGCGGCGTAAAGTCGCTCGATCCTGAAATGCTCCGGGGCTGATCGTCCTTTCTTCGGCGCTCCCGGACATTGCTGCGCAATGTCCTGACGCTTGATCGGCCGAGCTACGCTCGGCCGTCCCTTCGCTTGACGTCTCAGAATGTTCATATGAAAGTCATATGAACGAAAACAACGGCCTGCAGGGTTCATTCGAACCATGCAGATCGATCGGGACAGGAAGCGGGCTCAGGATCCGGGAATGCAGGCGGAAGATCGCGCCCGCGCCATCGTCGAACGCGTCCGGGGTGACGGTTTCCAGGCGATAGAGGCGCTTGCCCACCAGTTCGGCGTCACGCCGCAGACGATCCGGCGCGACGTCAACCACCTCTGCGACCGCGGCCTGCTGCGCCGGCGCCATGGCGGCGTCGAGCTGCCGCCCGAGGGCGAGAACCTCGCCTATCCCGCCCGCCAGGTCCTGAACATCGACGCCAAGCGGCGCATCGCGCAGCTGGTGGCCCGTAACGTGCCCGACGGCGCCTCGTTGTTCTTCGGCATCGGCACGACGCCCGAGCAGTGCGCGCTGGCGCTGGTCGACCATGCCGGCCTGCGGGCCATGACAAACAATCTCAACGTCGCGCTGGCGCTGAGCCGAAGCACCTCGTGCGAAATCACCGTCGCCGGCGGCCGCCTGCGCAACCTCGACCGCGACGTGGTGGCGGGCGAGGCGCACGGCTTCTTCGGCCACTTCGCCGCCGACATCGGCATCTACGGCGTCGGCGGCGTCGCCGAGGACGGAACCCTGCTCGACTTCAGCACCGACGAGGTGACGATGCGCAGCGCGCTCGCGGCCCACTGCCGTCAGCGTTTCCTGGTCCTCGATCATTCCAAGTTCGGCCGCGGCGGCACGGTGCGCGGCGGCCACATCACCGAGGCGAGCGCCGTGTTCACCGACCGTCCGGTGCCCGAGACCATCGGCCGGCAGCTTCGCGAAGCCGGCGTCCGTCTCGTCACCTGGTCCAATGAAACCGAGTCCACCGAGTCGACAAGTCAAACAAGGAGAGGTTGATCTCATGCTGAAACATCTCGCATTCGCGGCCGCGCTCGGCATCGCCGCCGTGGCCAGCATCTCGGGCGCCGCCGCCCAGCAGCGCGCCGTCTGCTACAACTGCCCGCCGGAATGGGCCGACTGGGGCTCGCAGCTCAAGGCCATCCAGGCCAGGCTCGGCATCCAGGTGCCACCCGACAACAAGAACTCGGGCCAGGCCATCGCCGCGCTGATCGCGGAGAAGGCCAATCCGGTGGCCGACGTCACCTATCTCGGCGGCATCGCGGCCGACCCGGCCAAGGATGCCGGCGTGCTGACGCCTTACAAGCCCGCGAACTGGGAGAAGATCCCGGCCGACCTCAAGGATCCCGACGGCAACTGGTTCACCATCCACTCCGGCACGCTCGGCCTGTTCGTGAACAAGGCGGCGCTCGGCAACAAGCCGGTGCCGCAGAGCTGGGCCGACCTGCTGAAGCCCGAATACAAGGGCATGGTGGGCTATCTCGACCCGACGTCCGCTGCCGTCGGCCAGCTCGGCGTGATGGCGATCAACCTGGCGCTCGGCGGCACCTACGACAATCTCGATCCGGCCATCAAGTTCTTCAAGGAACTGGCCAAGAACCAGCCGATTGTGCCGAAGCAGACCTCGTACGCCCGCGTGATCTCGGGCGAGATCCCGATCCTGCTCGACTACGACTTCAACGCCTATCGCGGCCAATACACCGACAAGGCGCCGGTGCAGTTCGTGATCCCCAAGGAAGGCACGCTGGTGTTTCCCTACGTGATGGGGCTGGTGAACAAGGGCCCGAACCCCGACAACGGCAAGAAGGTCCTCGACTTCGTCCTGTCCGACGAGAGCCAGGCGATGTGGGGCAATGCCTATCTGCGCCCGGTCTTCGCCGACCGGCTGTCGAGCGAGGCCAAGGCCAAGTTCCTGCCCGACGCGGAATATGCCCGCGCCAAGGCGGTGGACCTCAAGAGCCTCGCCAAGGCGCAGCCGCAGATCGTCGAGCGCTACCGCAAGGAAGTGAACTGACCTGCAACAGCTCATCGACAACGCAGCGGGGCGGCCGCAGGGCCGTCCCGCATCTTGTCATCCTGAGCGGAGCGAAGGATCTCACGCCAGCCACGCAGTCGTCTGGTCGATCGGCTAGGTCCTTCGCTCCGCTCAGGACGACCAACTTCTATTTCGTCTGAGCACCAAGAATGCGGCACGAAACCCGCCGACTGATCCTTCTGCTGCTGCCGGCCGGCATCGTCTTCGCGGCCTTCTTCCTGCTGCCGATGGCGCGCCTGTTCTTCATCGGCGGCAGCGGCAAGACCGGCTGGGCGGCCTATGCCGCCATCCTCACCGACTCGCTCTATCTCGACAGCCTGCTGTCGACGATGGCCGTGGCGGCCGCGACGACGGCAGCCACGCTGGTGATCAGCGGCATCTCCGGCGTGTTCCTGCAGCGTCACAAGTTTCCCGGCAACGCCCTCCTGGTGTCGATGCTGACCTTTCCGCTGGCGTTCCCCGGCGTGGTGATCGGCTTCATGGTGATCATGCTGGCCGGCCGCCAGGGGCTGATCGGCCAGGTGACCCAGGCCCTGACCGGCGAGAAGCTGGTCTTCGCCTATACGATCGCCGGCCTGTTCATGGGCTACGTCTACTTCTCCATTCCGCGCACCATCCTCACCGTGATGGCCGCCGCCGAGAAGCTCGACCCGAAGCTCGAGGAGGCGGCGCGGTCGCTCGGAGCCTCGCCGTGGCGCGTGCTGCTGGACGTCATCATCCCGGGCCTCAAGCCCGCCTTCATCTCGGCCGGCGCGATCTGCTTCGCGACCGCGGTCGGCGCGTTCGGCACGGCCTTCACCCTGGCCGCCAAGATCAACGTGCTGCCGATGGTGATCTACACCGAGTTCACTTTGTCGGCGAACATCGCCATGGCGGCGGCGCTGAGCTTCGTGCTGGGCATCGTCACCTGGCTGGTGCTGGCGGTGGCACGGACCGCCGCCGGTTCCAGCGTCGCGGCGGCGGGCTGACATGAAGCGCCGCGGCCTCTTCTATCTCCAGCTCGGCTTCACCCTGCTGGTCTGCGCCTTCCTGGTCGTGCCGGTGTTCCTCTCGATCATGGCAGGCCTCACGGTCAATTACTTCGTCGGCATAGAGAGCGGCCTCACCCTGCGCTGGGTGATGGAAGTGTGGAACGGCTATCGCGACACGATCTTCCTCTCGATCGGCCTGTCGCTCGCCTGTCTCGCCGTCACCCTGGTGATCGGCGTTCCGGCCGCCTATGTGCTGGCCAAGCGCCAGACCGCGCTGACCCGGGCGCTGGAGGAGATGCTGGTGCTGCCGGTGGCGGTGCCGGGCCTCGCGACCGCGCTGGCGCTGATCGTCACCTATGGCAGCCTGTCGGGCTTCCGCACCTCGTGGGCCTTCATCCTGGTGGGCCACGTGCTCTTCACCCTGCCCTTCATGGTGCGCAGCGTGCTGGCGGTGCTGAGCGCGATCGACCTCAAGACACTCGAAGAGGGGGCAGCGTCGCTCGGCGCCGGCTTCTGGCCGCGCTTCCGCGACATCGTGCTGCCGAACTGCCGGCAGGGCATCCTCGCCGGCTCGCTGATGGTCGTGACCCTGTCGATGGGCGAATTCAACATGACCTGGCTGCTGCACACGCCCTTCACCAAGACGCTCCCGGTGGGCCTCGCCGATGCCTATGCCTCGCTGCGGCTGGAAATCGGCAGCGCCTATACCCTCGTCTTCTTCCTGATGATCATGCCGCTCTTGCTGGCGCTGCAGGCCTTCGCCAAGCCGCGCCCCGCGAAGTTCGTGGCAGAGGACGCCGAATGACCGACACCGGCAACAAGCCCGTCTCCATTGCCCTGACGAACTGCTCGAAGACCTTTCCCGACGGCACAAGGGCGCTGGAGCCGCTCGACCTCGCCATCCATGCCGGCGAGACCGTCGTGTTCCTGGGTCCCTCGGGCTGCGGCAAGACCACGACGCTCCGCATCATCGCCGGCCTCGAAGAGCCCGATGCCGGCGGCAAGGTGCTGTTCGACGGCGTCGACGTCACGCACCTGCCGATCGAGCAGCGCAATGTCGGCATGGTCTTCCAGTCCTATGCGCTGTTTCCCAACATGACCGTGGCCGGCAACATCGGCTACGGGCTGAAGATCCGGAAGGTGCCCGACGCCCAGATCAAGGCGCGCGTCTCCGAGATGCTGGCGATGATGCAGATCACGCGGCTCGCGGACCGCCGCATCGACCAGCTCTCGGGCGGCCAGCGGCAACGCGTGGCGCTGGCGCGTGCCATAGCGGTGCGGCCGCGGGCCCTGCTGCTCGACGAGCCGCTGACGGCGCTGGACGCCAAGCTGCGCGACACGCTGCGCCTCGAGATCGATTCGCTGCTGCGCTCGCTCGGCATCACCGCGATCTACGTCACCCACGACCAGGCCGAGGCGATGGCGCTGGGCGACCGCATTGTCGTCATGGAGCATGGCCGGGTCGCCCAGATCGGAAAGCCGCGCGAGATCTACCAGCGTCCTGCCACACGCTTCGTCGCCGAGTTCATCGGCACGATGAATCGCCTGACCGGCAGCGTGAGCAACGGCACGTTCACCTGCAAGGCCGGCGGAATCGCCTGGCCCGAGGCGCCGTCGAGCGCGACCGAGATCCTGTTCCGGCCCGAAGACATCCGCGTCGTCGAGAGCGGCGAGGCCACCGGGCTCAAGGGGACGGTCGCGGCCGCCTTCTTCCTGGGCGATCGCACACGCCTGTTCGTGGACGTGGGTGAGGCGCAGCCGCTGGTGATCGAGAGCACCGCGCGGCGCGACTTCAGCCACGGCGACCGGGTCGGGCTCGCCATAGACCCGCGCGGCCTATTGGTGTTGTGAGGAGACTGCCATGCTGATCGCCCAGATCACCGACACCCATATCAAGCTGCCGGGCAAGCTCGCCTACAGGAAGGTCGACACCGCCGCGATGCTGCGGCGCTGCGTGCAGGAGCTGCTGGCGCTCAGCCCGCAGCCCGACATCGTCCTGCTGACCGGCGACCTGGTCGATCTCGGACGACCCGAGGAATACGATCACCTGAAGTCGATCCTGGCGCCGATCAAGCAGCGCATCATCGCCATCCCAGGCAATCACGACGAGCGCGAGGCGATGCGCGACGCCTTCCGCGACGGTGGCTACCTGCCGGCGGCGGGGAAGTTCCTCCAGTTCGCGATCGACGATTATCCGCTGCGCCTCGTCGGCCTCGACACGCTGATTCCGGGCCAGGGCGGCGGCGAGCTCTGCCGCGAGCGGCTCGACTGGCTCGACCGCACGCTGGCGGAGCAGCCCGATGTGCCGACCCTCGTGATGATGCATCACCCGCCCTTCGTCACCGGCATCGGCCACATGGACAAGATCGGACTTCTCGGGCGCGAGGCTTTTGCCGACGTCATGACGAAGCATGCGCAAGTCGAGCTGATCCTGTGCGGCCATCTCCATCGCACGATCCACGCCCGGGTCGGCGGCCGTCCGGCGATGACCTGCCCCAGCCCGGCGCACCAGGTCGCGCTCGACATCCACCCCGACGCGCCCAGCCGCTTCCGCATGGAGCCGCCGGGATTCATGCTGCACTGGTGGAACGACGGCCAGCTGGTGACCCACGCCGCCGTCATCGGCGACTATGACGGCCCGTATCCGTTCTTCGACGCCGACGGCAAGCTGATCGATTGAACGGCAAAATAGTTCCGTCGTCTCGACCGGAGCCTCGCGAAGCGAGGCGCAGCGGAGAGACCTTGTCTCAACGATTAGCGGCTGATTGTGGAGAGAAGGTCTCTCCGCTACGCGCCTGCGGCGCTTCGGTCGAGACGACGGGCATTCAAATCACGTGCTCGGGATCTTCCTTCGCGTGGGCCTTGGGCGGCCGGCCTTCGGCCGCGTCGCGTTCCTGTTCCTTACGGGCCTTCAGGAGCTTCCGCAGGATCATGTTCCGCTTGAGTGCCGAGATGTGGTCGATGAACAGCACACCATCGAGATGGTCGATCTCGTGCTGGACACAGGTCGCCAGAAGGCCGTCGCAGGCCAGGTCCTGCTGCTTGCCGTCGCGGTCGAGGTAGCGGACCGTGACCGTGGCCGGACGGACCACGTCGGAATAGTGGTCCGGCACCGACAGGCAGCCTTCCTCGTAGGAAACGTCCTCGTCCGAGGCCGCGACGATCTCGGGATTGGCCATGAACAGCGGGCCGGTCTTGGTGTCTTCCCGGTCGATGTCGAGCACCACGACGCGCTTCAGGACGCCGACCTGCGGCGCGGCGAGCCCGATGCCCGGCGCGTCGTACATCGTCTCCAGCATGTCATCCATGAGCTGGCGCACGCCCGCATCGACCGTGTCGACGGGCAGGGACTTCTTCTTCAGGCGCGGATCGGGCGCGGTCAGGATCGGCAGGAGAGCCATCGGGCCTAAATATGCGGGAGAACGGGGCTTTTCAAGGTCATGCCCGGGATCAGGTGCGGCGAACCATGGTGCCGACGCCGGCCTCGGTGAAGACCTCGAGCAGCAGGCAGTGGGGTACCCGCCCGTCCATGATGACGGCGGCTTCGACGCCGGAATTCACGGCATCGATGCAGTTCTCGACCTTGGGGATCATGCCGCCGGAGATCGTGCCGTCGGCGATAAGCGCGCGCGCCTGCTCGATCGTCATCTCGGGGATCACCTTGCCGTCCTTGTCGAGGACGCCCGGCACGTCGGTCAGGAACAGGAGGCGCTTGGCCTTCAACGCGCCGGCAATGGCGCCGGCCGAGGTGTCGGCGTTGATGTTGTAGGTCAGTTCGTCGTCGACGCCGAACCCGATCGGGGCGACCACCGGGATCACGTCGGCGCGGCGCAGCTGCTCCAGCACCATGACGTTGATCTTGGCCGGCTCGCCGACCTGCTTCAGGTCGACCTTCAGCAGCTCGCCGGTCTTGGGATCGCGCATCTGCGTGACCTTCTTGGCCAGGATCAGGTTGCCGTCCTTGCCGCAGATTCCGACGGCGATGCCGCCGCACTCGTTGATGTCGGCCACGATCGCCTTGTTGATCGAGCCGGCCAGGACCATCTCGACGATTTCCATCGTCGCGGCGTCGGTGACGCGCAGCCCGTTCACGAACGTGCTCTTGATGCCGACCCGTTCCAGCATCTTGTTGATCTGGGGGCCTCCGCCATGGACCACGATCGGGTTCATGCCGACCTGCTTCATCAGCACCACGTCGCGGGCGACCAGGTCGCCGAGCTTCGGGTCGGTCATGGCATGGCCGCCATATTTCACGACGAAGGTGGCGTCGTTGTGCCGGCGCATGTACGGCAGCGCCTTGGAGATGGTCTCCGCCATGCGGATGAGCCGCTTCTGCTCCTTGTCGGGTTGAACAGGCTCGGCCATTTCACAGCATCCCCAGTTGAACGAAAGCCCTCTCCGGGTCGGGAGAGGGCCGAGCGAATTGCCGAGGCGCATAATATATCAGGCGGGCGGCGGATAGAAGAACCGGCCCTGCCGCGTCAGGATGTCCGGATGGCAGCTTCCCACCTTCCCGACAGCGAAACCCTGGCCGATCGCGGCTTCACCGTGGTCCGCAACCTGATCGGCCCCGAAGAATGCCGCGCGCTGGCCGCGCTGTGGCCCGAGCAGGCGCGATTCCGTAAACATATTGTCATGCAGCGCCATGGCTATG
Source organism: Rhodospirillales bacterium (assembly GCA_947466085.1). GTDB lineage: Bacteria > Pseudomonadota > Alphaproteobacteria > Reyranellales > Reyranellaceae > Reyranella. The sequence goes on along the minus strand of CANIEC010000058.1, from coordinate 11,947 downwards.
GGCAGGGCGAGTACCAGTATTTCGCCTACGATCTGCCCCCGCCCGTCGAGCGGCTGCGCCAGGCGCTGTACCCTGCGCTGGCGAAAGTGGCCAATCAGTGGAACGAACGGCTGGGGCAACCCAGGCGATTCCCGTCCAGCCTGAAGGACTGGCTGCGCGAATGCCACGAGGCCGGCCAGACCCGACCGACGCCGCTCCTGCTGCGCTACGGGCCGGGCGACTACAACTGCCTGCACCGCGATCTCTACGGCGAGATGGTCTTTCCGCTGCAGGTCGTCGTGCTGCTGAGCGCCCCGGGGCGCGACTTCACCGGCGGCGAGTTCATGCTGGTCGAGCAACGCGCGCGCATGCAGTCACGCGGCGAGGTCGTGCCGCTGGAGCAGGGGGATGCCGCGATCTTCGCCGTGAACGAGCGGCCGGCGAAGGGCGTCCGCGGCTGGCACCGGACCGCCCTGCGCCATGGCGTCTCGAGCCTGCGCACCGGCGAGCGCTTCACGCTCGGCCTGATCTTCCACGACGCGGCGTAGCTTGGAATGAGCCGTCAAAAAACACCTCACCCTGCGGCCGCTCCTCAGGGTGAGGTAACTTGTTTTGGTCGCAGAGACTCTAAACCTGGCCGACGGCCACGATCTCGGCGCGCAGTTCGGGAATGCCGAAGCCGGTCTCGCTGCTGGTCGGCAGGACCTCGGGGTGGGCGGCGCCGTGCTTGCGGGCTATGGCCTCGGCCGCCTTGACGGCGCGCGGCAGGTCGGCCGCGCGCAAGTAGTCGGTCTTGGTGAGGAGGAGCTGGTAGGAGACGGCGGCGCTGTCGAGGTTGCGCATCGTCTCGCGGTCGCTCTCCTTCACGCCGTGACGGCCGTCGATCAGCACGAAGATGCGCATCAGGGTCGGACGGCCGCGCAGATAGGCCGAGGCGAGGTCCTGCCACGTCTCCTTCATCGAGCGCGAGACCTTGGCGAAGCCGTAGCCCGGCAGGTCGACCAGCATCAGCCGGTCGGCCAGGTTGAAGAAATTGACCTGCCGCGTGTGGCCGGGATTGGCCGACACGCGCGCCAGCGTGCGCCGGCCGGTGAGCGCATTCACCAGGCTCGACTTGCCGACGTTGGAGCGTCCGGCGAAGGCCACTTCCGGCAGCGAGATGCCGGGCAGCGACTCGATCGACGCGGCGCCGGAGACGAAGTCGCAGGGGCCCGCGAACAGCTTGCGCGCTGCCTCGATCTCGGCCGGCGAATGCCCCTCGTCGATCTCGTCGGGTGACTTGTCCGGCATCAGTTCTTCTTGCCGGAGCCCTTGCCGCCCTTCTTGTTGTCAGGGGTGGCAGGCGCCGGCGCGGGTGTGGTGACAACGGCCTTGTTGCCGATCGGCGCGCCGTGGCGGCGCATGATCATGTACTGCTGCGCGATCGAGAGCGTGTTGCTCCACGCCCAGTAGATCACCAGGCCGGCGGCGAAGGGCGCCAGCATGAAGGTGAACAGGATCGGCAGGAACTGGAACACGCGCGCCTGCACCGGATCGGTCGGCTGCGGGTTCAGCTTCTGCTGCAGGTACATCGTGACGCCCATGATCATGGGCCAGATGCCGATGTTGAAGAAGTGCAGGAACGACGGGACGTCCCACGGAACCATGCCGAAGCCGGTCAGGATCGTGAGCGGATCGGGCGCGGACAGGTCCTTGATCCAGCCGTAGAACGGCTGATGGCGCATCTCGATGGTGGTGTAGAGCACCTTGTAGAGCGCGAAGAACACCGGGATCTGCACGAGGATGGGCAGGCAGCCCGCCGCCGGGTTCACCTTCTCGCGGCGATAGAGCTGCATCAGCTCCTGGTTCATGCGCTGGCGGTCCTCGCCATAGCGCTCCTTGAGCTTCTCCATCTCGGGCTGGAGCCGCTTCATCTTGCTCATCGCCGCATAGGACTTGTTGGCCAGCGGGAAGAACACGGCCTTCACGATCACGGTCAGCACCAGGATCGACAGGCCGAAATTGCCGAGATGCACGTAGAGCCACTCGAGCAGCCAGAACAGCGGCTTGGTGAAGAACCAGAACCAGCCCCAGTCGATCGTGAGATCGAACTTCTCGATGCCGTACTTGCTTTCATAGTCGGAAATCACCCGCACGATCTTCGCGCCGGCAAACAGGCGGGCGTCGGTCGTGGTCGTCGCACCGGGCGCAACGGCGACGCCGCCGCCGACATAGTCGATCTGGTATTTCACGTCGGCGCCCGCGCCGGTCTGCTTGATCGAGACGTCGACCTTGGACTTCTGGTCGGGCACCAGCACGGACATCCAGTACTTGTCGGTGATGCCGACCCAGCCGCCCGTCGTGGCAATCTTCTGCTGCTTGTTGCCCTTGAAGTCGGAGTAGCTGAATTCCTTGAGCGTGCCGTTGAAGACGCCGTAGGGACCCTCGTGGAGGATGTACATGCCCTCATAGGTCGGCTCGCCGTAGCGGACGATGAGGCTCCACGGGAAAAGGGTCACCGGCTTGTCGGTCTTGTTCTCGACGCTCTGCTTCACGTCGAACATGAAGAACTCGTCGATCGAAACCGTGAGCCCGAACACCAGGCCTTCGCCATTGTCCCAGACCAGCTTGACCGGCTTGCCGGGCGCCACGGTCGGCGACTCCGAGGTCCACACCGTTTCGGGGCCGGGGACCTTGATCGCGGCATCGGAGGAGGACCAGCCGAACTCGGCGTAATAGGGATGCGCGCTGCCGACCGGCGACAGGACGGGGACCGGCGGGCTCTTGGGGTCGATGGTCTCGCGATACTTGACGAGCTGCACGTCGTCGATGCGCGCGCCCTTGAGCGAGATCGAGCCGATGAGTTCGGCGGTCTTGAAGGTGACGCGCGGCGTGAGCGCCACGGCCTCGCCGCGGCCGACCACCCGCTGCTGCGTCGGCACCGCGCCCGGACCGGGTTGCGTACCGGGAGCGCCCGGCTGTCCGGTCGGAGCGGCGGGGGCGCCGGACTGCGTCGTCGCCTGCTGCTGGGCAGTGTTGGTCGCCTGCTTGGACGGCGGGAACGCCACCTGCCAGCCCAGGATGATCAGCACCGAAAGGACGATGGCGACGATAAAATTCTTCTGATCCATTGGTCGGCGATCTTTCGTGGCGCGTCAGGAGCGCCGGGCGGGGTGGCAGGTAAGCGGCGCGCGCGAGTTGGCGGCGACCGGCGGAACGGGATCGTAGCCGCCAGCGCCCCAGGGGCCGCAGCGGCACAGTCTACGGGCGGCGAGCCAGCTTCCCCGCGCCGCGCCATGCTTCGACAGCGCCTCAACCGCGTAAGCCGAGCACGAGGGCTCGTAGCGGCAGGCTCCGACGAAGAAGTAGGCGAGCGTGAGCTGGTAGAAGCGAATCGCGCCGCGCAGGACCTTGGACATCATGCGGCCCGGAAACTGGCGATTTAAGCGCCCCGGCGCAAGCTGCCAATGCAAGTCATGGCGTCGCTAGGGGGGTGGCGAGCGCCTTGAGGCGCCGCAGGGCCTCCTGCAACTCGCCCCGCATGGCGAGGAAGTCGCGGCCGAGGGCACCCTGGCGACCGACCAGCACATAGTCATGGTCGGCCCTGGCCGATTGCGGAATGATCTGGCGCGCGATCTCGCGCAGGCGGCGGCGGACCCGGTTGCGCACCACGGCATTGCCGACCTTGCGGCTGACGGTGAAGCCGACCCGGATGGCGGGACCGGCGAGTTCCGCGGGAACGGGCGCCGTCTGCAGCACGAATCCGGGCATGGCGCATCGCCGCCCGGCCTGGACGCGCAGGAAGTCGCTACGATTCGGCAGACGCCCGAGGCGCGCCGCAGCCAATAGGACTAGGCCGACAGACGCTTGCGGCCGGACCGACGGCGGTTCGCGATGACCTTGCGGCCACCGACGGTCGCCATACGGGACCGGAAGCCGTGCCGACGGGCGCGGACCAGCTTGCTCGGCTGATAGGTGCGTTTCATGACGCAACTCCTTTAAACACAACAAGGCCCCCGCGCGGTGCACCGGGGGCGAATTCCGTGGGCGAGGGTAATAAGCGTGTGACCCTTCAGAGTCAACGAGGGCTAGGATGCCCCATGACCCTCATTCTTCATGGCTACCGCTATAGCGTCTATGTCCGCATCGTCCGTCTGGTGCTGGCGGAGAAGGGGCTGGCCTACGAGCAGGTCGAAGTGAACCCGTTCGCGGCCGACGTCCCGGCCAACTATCTGACGCTGCATCCGTTCGGCCGGGTGCCGACCCTCGTTCACGACGGCTTCGGCCTCTACGAGACAGGCGCCATCACGCGATACGTCGATCGCGCCTTTCCCGGTCCGAGCCTTCAGCCAGCCGACCCGAAGCGGCACGCGCGCATGGACCAGATCGTCGGCGTGGCCGACTCCTACGCCTACTGGCCGCTGGTCCGGCAGGTCTTCGTCCACGATGTCGTTCGACCCCACCTGGGCACGGCGTGCGATGCCGCGGAGCTGGAGAAGGGTCTCGCGGCCGCCGCCAAGGTGCTCGACGCGCTGGAGGCGCTGGTCGCGGCGGATCCCTGGCTGACGGGGCTCGACATCTCACTCGCCGACTTTCATCTGGGGGCGATGGTCGCCTACTTCGCGCAGTCCCCGCGCGGGGCAGAGCTGCTGGCCGCACGACCCCGGCTCGCCGCCTGGTGGCGAAGACTGGGCGCCCGCCCGAGCTTCGCCGCGACGGAGCCTGGTCTTCCGGTCCCGACCCGATAGTCACTCAGGCGTGACAGCATGTGCTTTGTGGATCGTCGCCACAGGGTCAATATCGAGGCGGGGCGAGACGAAGGGCCAGATGAACACATCGACACTGCGCCGGCTGCTGCCAGTGGCGATCCTGCTGACGGGACTGGCGATCTTCCTGTTGCTCGGGCTCGAGCGCTATTTTTCGTTCGAGATGCTGGCCCGCCACAAGGCCACGCTGACGGAGTGGGTCGCCACGCATCGTCTGCTCGCCGGCCTGACCTTCGTGCTGGCCTATGCCCTCATGGTCGCCTTCTCCCTGCCCGTCGCCGTGGTGGCGACGCCGGTGGGCGGCTTCCTGTTCGGCACCTGGTTCGGCGCCGGCCTGTCGGTGGTCGCCGCCACCTTGGGATCGATCGCCGTATTCCTGGCCGCACGCTACGCCTTTCGCGACCTCTTCCGGGCCCGCGCCGGCGCGACGCTGGCGCGTCTCGAGGAGGGGTTCCGGCACAATGATTTCAGCTATCTCCTCTTTCTGAGACTCGTGCCGGTATTCCCCTTCTGGCTGATCAACATCGTCCCGGCGCTCCTCGGCATGCCGCTCAAGCGCTACGCACTTGCGACGTTGCTGGGCATCGTGCCGGCGTCGATCGTCTATGCGAGCGTCGGGGCGGGCCTCGGGGTGGTGCTGAAGCGCGGCGAGCAGCCCGATCTCGGGATCATCTTCGAATGGCACATCCTGCTGCCGCTCCTCGGGCTGGCCGCGCTGGCGCTTCTGCCGGTCGTCTTCGCCCGCCTGCGCCGGCAGCCCTCGGCGTGACATGAGCCTGCTCACCCCCGACGTCTGCGTCGTCGGCGGCGGCTCCGCCGGGCTGGTGGTCGCGGCCGGCGCCGCGCAACTTGGTCTCGACGTCGTGCTGATCGAGCGCGCGTTGATGGGCGGCGACTGCCTCAACTTCGGCTGCGTACCCTCGAAGGCGCTGATCGCCGCCGCCCGCATGGCGCAGGCGCAGCGCAGCGGCGCGGCCTTCGGCATCGCGCCGGTAGAACCCACGGTCGATTTCGGCAAGGTGATGGATCACGTCGTCGGGGTGATCGCCGCCATCGCGCCCAACGACTCGGTCGAGCGGTTCGAAAAGCTCGGCGTGCGCGTCCTGCAGGAGGAGGCGCGCTTCACCGGCCGCACCGAATTGCAGGCCGGGCTCCACCGCATCCGCAGCAGGCGCATCGTGCTCGCGACCGGCTCCCGCCCCACCCTGCCGCCCGTGCCCGGCCTCGACGCGGTGCCGCACTTCACCAACGAGACGATCTTCGCCAATCGCACGCTGCCGTCGCACCTCGTGGTGCTGGGAGGCGGCCCGATCGGGCTCGAGATGGCGCAGGCCTTCCGTCGCCTCGGCGCGAGAGTGACCGTGCTGGAAGCGGTAACCTGCCTGGCCAAGGACGATCCCGAACTCGCCGCGATCGTCGTCGCGCGCCTGCGCCGGGAAGGCGTGCAGCTGCACGAGAAGACACGGGTCGCACGCATAGAGCGTACATCGGATGGAATCGCGGCCGTGCTCGAGGAGGGCAGTCGCGTCGAGGGCTCGCACCTTCTGGTGGCGGCCGGTCGCGCGCCGACGACCGACGGCCTGGATCTCGCAAAGGCCGGTATCGGCCATGACAAGCGCGGCATCACGGTCGACGATTCGCTGCGCACCTCCAATCGCAACGTCTGGGCGATCGGCGACTGCAACGGCCGCTATGCCTTCACCCACATGGCGGGCCACGAGGCCTCGCTGTTCATCCGCGGCGCCCTGTTCCGCGCCCCGGCGAAGCTCGATCCCGGCATCGTGCCCTGGGCGACCTATACCGATCCCGAACTGGCGCAGGTCGGCCTCACCGAGCGCGACGCGCGGGCCAAGCACGGCGACGGCATCAAGGTGCTGCGCTGGACCTTCGCCGAGAACGATCGCGCCCAGACCGAGCGCGAAACCGACGGGCTGCTGAAGGTGGTGACCGACGGATGCGGCCGCGTGTTGGGGGCGGGCATCGCGGGACCGCAGGCCGGCGAGTTGATCCAGAGCTGGTGCCTGGCCCTGTCCGGCCGCCTGAAGATCTCGACCCTGGCGAGCTTCGTGCCGCCCTATCCGACGCTCGGCGAGACCGCCAAGCGGGCCGCCGGGAGCTACTACACCGAAGCCCTTTTCGGCGCCCGCACGCGGTTCCTCGTGCGGTTTCTCGCGCGATTGCCGGTCTGGTAGAAGCATTCGATGAGCGCCGACGTCACCCTGCCGGCAGACACCGCCCGTCCCGCGCGCCGGCGGACCGCGACCTTCGGCCTGTCGTGGCGCATTCTGGGCCTCGTGATCGTCGCCGTGATGACGGCCGAGGTCGCGATCTTCCTGCCCTCGATCGCGCGCTATCGGCTGGTCTATCTCGAGCAGCTGATCGAGAGCGGCACCCTGGCGGCGCTCGCCCTCGACGCCACGCCCGACAACATGGTGACGGAGCAGGTGAAGGGCTCGCTGCTGGCGCACGCCCGCGTCGAGGCGGTCGTGCTGGTCGAGCCGAACAAGCCCAAGCGTGCGCTGATGAACATCGAGCCGCGGCCCGAGATGCCGGGCTTCAACCTGAAGGATCGTGGAGCGCTTGGCCTGATCTGGGACGCGCTGGAAACGATGGTGCGGGATGGCTCGCCTTACATCCGGGTGGGCGGCGAGTCGATGCGGATGCCCGGCGCCATGGTCTGGATCGTCGTCGATGAAGCACCGATGCGTGCCGCCATGTACGGCTACACGAGCCGCATCCTGGTCCTGTCGATCATCATCGCGCTGTTCACCGCCGCCCTGCTCTATCTTGCGCTGCGCTGGCTGGTCATCCGGCCGCTGCAGGACCTCTCGCGGACCATGATCGACTTTCGCCGCGCGCCGGAAGAGGCCGGCACCGACCGCGCCCCTGTCCGACGCAACGACGAGATCGGCGTGGTCGACCGCGAGTTCCAGATCCTGCAGCGCGAGCTGCGCACCTCGCTGCGCCAGAAGTCGCGCCTCGCCGAGGTCGGTGCGGCGACCAACAAGATCAACCACGACCTGCGCAACATGCTCTCGACCGCGCGCCTGCTGTCGGATCGCCTGGCGCGCAGCGACGACGAGCGCACGCGCGCGCTCGCGCCGACCATCCTCAATACGATCGACCGCGCCGCCCGCCTGGCCAGCGACGCCATCGAATATGTCCGGGAGAAGCCCTCGCCCCGGCTGGCCGACGTCGATCTTGCCGACCTCGTCGACGAGGTCGGAATCGCGTTGCAGGAGCAGGGCGAGGACAAGGATCCCAACCTCCTGCGCAGCTGGGTCAACGAGATCGGCACCGGCGGCCTGGCGCGTTGCGACCGCGACCTGCTCTACCGGGTGTTCGTCAATCTGGGGCGCAACGCCTTCGAGGCCGGCGCGACGAGCGTAACCATCCGCACCCGGCGCAGCGGCCGCTTCCTGCTGGTCGAAATCGCCGACAACGGGCCCGGCGTGCCCGCCGCAGTGGCCCGGCAGCTCTTCCGGCCCTTCACCACCGGCGGCCGGCAGGGCGGCACGGGTCTCGGCCTCGCGATCGCCCGCGACCTGGTGCGCCTGCATGGCGGCGACATCACCCTGATCGAATCGAACGCGCAGGGCACGCTCTTCGGCTTCACCCTGCCGATCGCCTAGATCACCCCTCGCTCTTCAGCCGCGCAAGGAAGGCGCGGACTCGGTCGACATTGCCGCCGAGATCGGCCTCGCCGTTGCGGCTCTTCGAGCGGATGTCGATCCGGCTGCCGTTCCCCTGGGGGCGAACGCGGACGACGACGTCGTCGCGAAAGCCGAACCACGGGCTGGTCACGACGGCTTCCAGGCGACCTTCCGTCGGGACACGCGCCACGATCTCCCAGCCCAGTGCGGTGGCCACGCGCTCGACGCGCTTGAAGGCCTCGGCCGGCGGCACGGCCAGCAGGACAGGCTCGATGTCGGGGAACGCGGCGCGCTGGAGGGCGGCGTTCTCCTTCGGATAGGCCGGCGGATTGGGGGCCCCCCGTCGCAACTGTGCCGTCGCCACGAGCGGCGGCGGCGTGGCCATGTCGGTCGTGATGTCGCTGATGGCAGGGCGCTGCTGCGCGTGCAGGAACCAGTGCAGCGGGACCCACGCACCGGCCCCGCCGATCACGATGGCGAGAAAGGCGGCGACACTGCCGCGGCGCCGGTCACCCGGTCGGGCAGGAAGGATGGTGGCAAGTCCCAGCGCGACGCCAGCCACCGTCAGATAGAATCCGTAGCGGAAGACCGCGATCGCAGCCTCGATGTCGAGGCCGAGAAAGCGGTGGAGAGGCCCGGAAACGGCTACGATCAGCGACCCGACGGTCGCTAGGATGAAGGCGATACGCGCCAGTCGATGACTGATGGGATTGGTCGGCCTAACGAACATTCAGGCTCCGCTGCAACGATATCGTAACCGTGAATCGACGTCCGCGCATCTGCTCGACAATCCCCGTCCCGTTCTCTATGCGGCCAAGATGACGACAGCCGACACCGTCCGCCGCCGGGCCATGGCGGCCGGCCTGATCTCGATCTGCCTGTGGAGTTCGCTCGCCCTGCTTTCGGTGTCGGCCGGACCGATCCCGCCTTTCCAGATGGTGGCGATGACATTCACGGTCGGCGCCGCCATCGGCATCGTCCGCGCCCGGGCCAACGGGGTCGGCTGGGGCGGCCTCGTGGGCTGGCCGGCGCCCGTCTGGCTGCTGGGGATCGGCGGCCTGTTCGGCTACCACGCCCTCTACTTCGCAGCCCTCCAGCTCGCGCCGCCGGCCGAGGCCAACCTGATCAACTACCTGTGGCCCCTCCTCATCGTGCTGCTCTCGGCGCCGCTGGCAGGCGAGCGGCTGCACTGGCCGCATCTCGCCGGCGCCGCGCTGGGTTTCTCGGGCGTCGCCCTGCTGGCCTTCGGCCGCGGACTGAGCTTCGCCGACAGCCATGCGCTGGGCTACCTGCTGGCCCTCGGCTGCGCCTTCGCCTGGTCGATCTACTCGGTTCTGTCGCGCCGCTTCGGGGAAACACCGACCGACGCCATCGCCGCCTTCTGCGCCGCGTCGGCCCTGCTCTCTCTCGGCTGCCATCTCGTCTTCGAGCGCACCGTCTGGCCGGCCAGCGGCACCGCCTGGCTCGCCGTACTGGCGCTGGGCCTGGGCCCGGCGGGCTCGGCCTTCTACTTCTGGGACCACGCCGTGAAGCGTGGCGACATCCGCGCCCTGGGCGCGATTTCCTATGCGACGCCCATTCTGTCGACGGCCATCCTGGTGCTCTTCCGGCTGGCCGAACCGACCGGCACGCTGATCGCCGCGGCGCTGCTGGTCACGGTCGGCGCCGTGCTGGCCTCGCGCGAGCTCTGGAAGCGCTAAACGCCTGGCTGCCAGCCGGGCGGCGCGAGTTCGAAACCGGCGAAGTCGAACGCCGGCGCCACCGTGCAGCCGACCAGCGTCCAGTGGCCGAGCGACCGCGCCGCCTGCCAGACGCCGCGCGGCACGACGATCTGCGGCGTCTCGCCCAGCCCGAAGTCGCGGCCGAGACGCAGGTGCCGGGTCGTGCGCCCGTCGTCGCTCATCGAGAGCTCGAGCGGCGCACCGTCATAGTGATGCCAGACCTCGTCGGCATCGACCCGGTGCCAGTGCGAGCGCTCCCCGGCCTTCAGCAGGAAGAAGATCGCGGTGCTGGCGCCGCGGCCGTCCTTTCCGGCGGCGGCACGGAACATCTCGCGGTAGTGGCCGCCCTCTGGGTGCGGCTGCAGCCCGAGGCGGGCGATGATCTGGTCGGCGGTCATGGCTTCAGGCCGGCGGCGGAACCGTGGCCTTCATCGACGGCATCTTGGCGAAGGCGACGAACCATTTTGCGAGCTTCGGCCGCTTCGCGCGCCAGTCATGATGCCCGAAGCGGAAGTCGAGATAGCCCAGCGCGCAGGCGATCGAGACGCTGCCGATCGTGGGCTTGCCCTTGAGCGCCTTGGATTCGGCCTCGAGCTGGTCGAGCACCCCGTCGATCTTCTTCATCTGGCCCTTCGACCAGTCGGGCCAGCGCTTCTCCTCCGGCCGCAGGAAGCCCTCGTAGCGGGCGAGCAGCGCGGCATCGAGCAGCCCGTCGGCCATCGCCTGCTGGCGCAGCGCCATCCAGCGCTCGCGGCCCTTGCGCGGGAACAGCTTGCGGCCCTTGTGCTGGCTGTCGAGATACTCGCAGATCACGGGCGAGTCGAAGAGGTCCATGTTCTTGATCGACAGCGCCGGGATCTTGCCGACAGGATTGTGCTTGTCGACATCGGCATTGGGCGCCACCGGAGTCAGCGCCACGTTCACCAGATCCATCTTCTTGTCGAGGCCGGTCTCGATCGCCAGCACCCTGACCTTGCGGGCATAGGGCGACGCCGGCGAATAGTAGAGCTTCATCTTGGCCATGGGCGGTCTCCTGTTATCCGGTCGCGTCAGGCGCCGGCCATCTGCGGAATGTCGGTGTCGTTGAGACGGACCTTGCGCGCCGTGTCGACGAGCTGCTGCCACGTGGTGGTGTCGATCGGCACACCGTTCTTCTCGCGATCGAGCTTGCGCGCCCGCTCGGGCTCGCCCGGCACCAGCACCTCGGCGACGCCGGGCTGCGGCTTCGCCGACTTCACCCAGTCGATGAAGGTGTCGACCTCGTCCTCGAAGAAGGCGGTGCCGCCCATCGAGTCGGGATCGATGATGATCGACAGCATGTTGTTGATGATGTCGGTGCCGTTCTTCTTGATGGTGCGCGGGCTGTGCGTACGCCCGCCGGTCAGCGCGCCGGCCAGCAGGTCGCAGATCACGGCAAGACCGCCGCCCTTGTGCAGGCCGAACGGCAGGATGGCGCCGTAAGGGGCATTGTACATCACGCCGGGTTCGGTGGTGGCGTTGCCGGCGGCATCGATCAGGAGACCTTCCTCCATCTGGATCTGCTTGTTGTTGGCGACCCTCACCTTGCCCATCGCCACCTGGCTGGTCGCGAAGTCGAGCACGATCGGCTCCCGCCCCTTGCGCGGGATGGCCGTGCAGTAGGGATTGGTCGTGAAGCGCGCCTCGGCGCCACCGAACGGCGCCACAAGGGACTTGTGGCCGTGCACGTTCACCCAATGAGTGCTCACCATGCCGGCGCGCGCACACTGCTCGCCCCAGTGACCGATCCGGCCGATATGGTGGGAGTTCTTCAGGCCGACGACGCAGACGCCGTGCTTCTTCGCCCGCTCGATGCCGATGTCCATCGCCT
>CANIEC010000057.1 GCA_947466085.1 Rhodospirillales bacterium | reverse complement strand
TTTTGCTACTCTCCGCCGATGCGTTTCCTTCTTCTGCTCGTCCCGTTCCTGTTCGCCGCCCTGCCCGCCTCGGCGCAGCTCGTCGTGCCGCTCACGACTCCAGACGGCCGCGTCGGCTGCACCCAGGGCAAGACCGGCATCGGCCGACCTCCCGACTGGCGCGCGGTCGCCGATCCCGACGGGCCGGACGGCTGGGTCCTGGTCGAGAGCGAGCCCGACCCGACCGATCAACGCTTCCCGCTCTGCATTTCCGAGCAGGCTTCGGGCCGCGACTTCGACGCCACACTGCGCTTCAAGCCGATCTCGGGGTCGCGGGACCAGGTGGCCGGCTTCATGTTCCGTGCCCAGAGCGCCAACGACTATTACGTCGTGCGCGCCAACGCCCGCGACAACTCGGTCCGCCTCTACCGCATGGACAAGGGCAAGCGCAGCCAGCTCGGCATGAAGGAAGCGCCGGTGACGCTCGGCCAGTGGCATTCGCTTCGGGTGATCGCGGTCAGCGACCGCATCGAGGTCGCGCTCGACGGCAAGAAGCTCTTCGACGTCACCGACCGCACACTCATGCAGCCCGGACCCGTAGGGGTGTGGAGCCAGGGCGACAGCGTCACACACTATGGCTCCCTGCTGATCGGCCCCCCGCCCTCGCGCTGAGCTAGCCGCGCGCCGTCAGGAGCGCCGACGCCAGCTCGACGAAGCCCGCGCCGGAGCGTGATTTCGTGACCCAGCGCGGCCGGTGCTCCAGCAGCTCGGCGAAGTCGACCACGTTGGCCACGCCCACGGCATTGGGGAAATAGCCGAACATCGGCGCGTCGTTGGGCGAATCGCCCGAGAACACATAGCGCGCCTTTTCGGCCGCGAGGTCGATGCCGAACAGCTCCTGCATCATCGTGCGGCTGGTCGTGAGTTTGTCGTACTCGCCAAACCAGCCGTTGACGTGGATCGAGCTCACCTTGGCCTTGGCGCCGTGGCGCTCGAAGATCGCCACGATGTGCCTTATGGCGGCGGACGACAGCGGCGGCACGTCCTCGCAGAAATCGACGGCGAGGTCGGCCAGGCGATAGGGCTGGTCGGAGGCAATGCCGGCGCCGGGCACTTCCTGCAGCATCTCCGTCCGGACCCGTTCCAGCCGGCGCCGGCCTTCCGCGCGCTCGGCCTCGGACTGGATGAAGCGGGTGCGCAGGCGCTTCTGGCTCCGATCGTGCCACATCCAGAAGGCGCCGTTCTCGCCGACCACGGCATCGACCGGCCAGAAGCGGGCGATGTGGTCACACCACCCGGCCGGCCGGCCGGTGACCGGCACGACCAGAAGACCGGCCCGCTTCAGTGCCTGCAACGCGCCATAGGCCTCGGCGGTCAGCGTCCCGTCACTGGAAACGGTGTCGTCGATGTCGGTCAGGACCCCGCGCATGGCGGCCAGGGTCTCACGGGGGCAGTTCTCGAGCGGTTCCATGCGGCGTCTTCTAACATGGCGACCGAGGCCTTCGGGCGCTAAAAGCCCGCCCATGATCCCGCGCTATTCACGGCCGCAGATGGCAGCCATTTGGGCTCCGCAGAACCGCTTCCGCATCTGGTTCGAGATCGAGGCGCATGCATGTGACGCCATGGCCGAGGCGGGCATCATTCCCAGGGCATCCGCCCAGGCGATCCGGGACGGCGGCCGGAAAGCCATGGAAGCACTCGAGGCCGATCCGGCCGGCAACATCGAGAAGATCGACGCCATCGAGCGCGTGACCCGCCACGACGTCATCGCCTTCCTCAGCTGGCTGGGTGGGTTCATCGGCCCCCAATCGCGCTTCGTGCACCAGGGCATGACCTCCTCCGACGTGCTCGACACCGGCTTCGCCGTGCAACTCACCCAGGCCGCCGACATCCTGCTCGCCGACGTCGACAGGCTGCTGGCGGCCCTGAAGACGCGTGCCTTCGAGCACAAGGACACGCTCACGATCGGCCGCAGCCACGGAATCCATGCCGAGCCCACGACCTTCGGCGTGAAGCTCGCGGGCCACTACGCGGCCTTCATGCGCAACCGCCAGCGGCTGCTGGCGGCACGCGCCGAGATCGCGACCTGCGCCATCTCCGGTCCTGTCGGCACCTTCGCCAACGTCGATCCGCGGATCGAGGAGCATGTGGCGAAGCAGCTCGGCCTCGCGGTCGAGCCGGTCTCGACCCAGGTGATCCCGCGCGACCGCCATGCCGCCTTCTTCGCGACTTTGGGCGTCGTCGCCTCCTCGCTCGAGAACTTGGCCACCGAGATCCGCCACCTGCAGCGCACCGAGGTGCGCGAGGCCGAGGAGTTCTTCTCGGCGGGCCAGAAGGGCTCGTCCTCGATGCCGCACAAGCGCAACCCGGTGCTGACCGAGAACGTCACCGGCCTGGCGCGCGTGGTCCGCTCGGCCGTCATGCCGGCGCTGGAGAACGTGACCCTGTGGCATGAGCGCGACATCTCGCACTCCTCCACGGAGCGCTACATCGCGCCGGACGCCACCGGCACGCTCGATTTCGCGCTGGACCGCATGGCCGGCGTCGTCGAGCAGCTCGTGGTCCATGCCGGCCGCATGAGGGCGAACCTCGATTCGCTGGGCGGTCTCGTCTTCTCGCAGCGCATCCTGCTGGCGCTGACGCAGAGAGGCATGAGCCGGGAGGCCTCCTACGCTGCCGTCCAGCGCAATGCGATGGACGCCTGGCGCGGCAATGCCTCGCTGCTGGCCCTATGCCGCGCCGACAAGGAGATCTGCGAGTTCCTGGCCGATGACGAGCTCATCGCTCTGTTCGACATGGGCTATCACACCAGGCATGTCGACACGATCTTCAAGCGGGTGTTTGGGTAGGCGGCCGTCTCACGTCAAAAGCCGCACCGTCGCGAGGGCGAGTGCAGGAAACGCCATCACGAGGCCGAGCCTTATGATGTCGGCGGCGATAAAGGGCAGCACGGCGCGGTAGATGCGCGTCAGGGCCACGTGGCGAGCGATGGCCGAGACCACGAAGACGTTGAGGCCGATCGGCGGGGCGGTCAGGCCAATGCCGACCACGATCAGCACCAGGATGCCGAACCAGATCGCGACGTCGTCGGCCGGCATGCCGAAGTCGAGCGCCTGCACGATGGGAAAAAAGATCGGGAGCGTGAGCAGAATCATGGCCAGCTCGTCCATGACCGCGCCCAGCAGGATGTAGAACAGCAGGATCAGCGCCATGACGCCGTAGGGCGTGAAGCCCGAGCCACCGATCCATTCGGCGGCGGCGACCGGAAGCTGCGACAGCGCCAGGAAGGCGTTGAACACGTCGGCGCCCAGCAGGATCAGGAAGATCATGCCGGCGGTCTCGGCGGTCTGCAGCAGCGCCGACTTCAGGCCGGCCCAGCGCATGCCGCCCACCAGCACCGACACAAGCAACATGGCGATAACGCCGACCGCGGCACCCTCGGTTGGCGAGAAGATGCCGCCGTAGATGCCGCCCAGCACCACCAGCGCCACCAGGATCGCGGGCCATACGGCGGCGACGTCGCGCAGGCGTTGGTCGAGCGGCACGCGCGGCAGCGCCGGGCCCAGTTCGGGCCGGCGCCGGACGACCAGCGAGATCACAATGCAGTAGAAGATCGCGGCCATGAAGCCCGGGATGAAGGCCGCCATGAACAGCTTGGCGATGTTCTGCTCGGTCGAGATGCCGTAGACGACGAGGATCACCGACGGCGGGATCAGAATGCCGAGTGTGCCGCCGACGGCGGTGACTCCGGTCGCGAAGCCCGCATCGTAGCGGTAGCGCTCGAACTCCGGCAGCGCGGCGCGTGCGAAGGTCGCGGTGGTGGCCACGGAGGAGCCGCAGATCGCGCCGAAGGCCGTGCAGGCGCCGATCAGGCCCATCGCCAGTCCGCCCGGCCGGTGGCCGACCAGGCTCGAGGCGGCGCGAAAGAGGGACGTCGACAGGCCCGACTTCTCGGCCAGGGCTCCCATCAGGATGAACAGCGGGATGACCGAGAGCGTGTAGTTGGAGAAGTCGTGATAGGGCGTCGTCTTGATGTAATTCAGGAAGGTCGGCCAGCCGCCCAGCCAGGCATAGCCCGCGCCGCCCACGAACAGCAGCGACAGGCCGATCGGCATGCGCATCGCCATCAGCAGCAGCATGATGACGAATCCCAGGATGGCCGCGGAGGTGCCGGTCACGGTTCAGAGCCGAACCGGCCGGCCGCCGTGACGAGCGCCGCCAGCGCCAGCAGGCCCGCCATCGCCGCGCAGGCCATGATCGCCCAGCCTACCGGCAGGCCCAGCACCATCGTCGAGGTCTGCGACTTGAGGGCGTCGGCCGCGCCCACCGCCAATCGCCAGCCCAGCAGTGCAGCGACCGCGGCGTACACCAGGTCCCAGAAGGCATCGATCGCCGCGATCGCGCGCGGCGGCAGGCGGAGCGTGAACGTGTCGACCAGCATGTTGCCACGCCGCAGCTGCGTGTAGGGCAGGAAGGAGAAGATCGCGAGCGCGACCGCCATCTGCACCATCTCGAAATCGCCCGGCAGGCCGCTGGAGGTCGCCCAGCGCAGGCCAACGCTCACGGTCACGAGGCCTGCGATGAACAGCGCCAGCGCGGCGCCCGCCAGGGCAAGCGCCGCCCCCAGCCTTTCGGCAAGCCGTATCCAGCCCATGAAGGCTCAGGAAACCTTGTACTTCTGGACGAGCGTCCGGACCGCCTCCACGAGCTTCGCGCCGTCGAGGTTGCGGTCCTTCACCGATGCGATCCAGGCGTCGATCACCGGCTGCGTGGTCTTGCGCCAGCGCCCGGCCTCGTCGACCGAGATCTCGCTGATGACGTTGCCGCTGCGCTTGGAGACCATCTCGAGGACCGCGGCGCCGGCATCGTCCCAGGTCTTTCCGGCCATGGTGGCGGCCGGCATGCCAGAATTGGCGTCGATCACCTTCTTCAGGTCGGCCGGCATCTTGTCGTAGCTGCCCTTGTTCATGGCGAGCACGAAGGTCGCCGTGTAGAGGGTCGGCGAGCCCGGAATACCGGTGTGGTACTTCAGCAGTTCCTGCACCTTGATGGCGGGCACGACCTCCCACGGCACGACGCAGCCGTCGATCACCTTCTGCGCGAGGCTCTCGGGCACCTGCGGAATCGGCATGCCGATCGCGCTGGCGCCCAGCGCCTTCAGCGCCTCGCCGGCCTGCCGCGTCGGAAAGCGCAACTTCAGACCCTTGAGGTCCTCCATCGTCTTCACCTGCCTGTTGGCATGGATCAGCCCGGCATCGTGCGCCCAGGCGCAGATGAGTTGGACTTCCCTGAACTCGTCCTTGAGGTAGGTGTCGGCATATTCCTGGAACGCCCGGGCGTTCACGATGCCGAGCTTGTCGGCGACGAAGGGCAGCTCCATCGCCTCACTGGCGGGGAAGCGGCCCGGCGTGTTGCCCGGCAGGGTCCAGACGATGTCGGCCACGCCGTCGCGCGCCTGGTCGTAGAGTTGCGGCGGCGCCCCACCAAGCTGCATCGCCGGGAAGATGGTGATCTTGATGCGGCCGTTGGACTCGGCCTCGATCTTTCGCACCAGCGGCGTCAGGAACTTCTGGTGGATGTTCGAGGCGGCCGGCAGGAAATGGTGCAGCTTGAGGTTGACCTCGGCGGCCTGCGCATGGCCCTCGCGCAGCAGGGCAGGCGCTGCAACGGCAGCGCCTGCATACGCAAACATCTTGCGACGATTGATCGGCATAGGTGCCTCCCTAAGACTTTTCTTATGGGAGGCAGCCTAGCACAGGCGGAAAAGGTCCGGTTAGCGGACTTCCGTCATGATCTGCTTTTTGGCGTCATCGGCCAGGTGCTCGGACTGCTTACGGATGGTGTGCTCTTCCATCGGCTTGCCGGCGGCGGCGAGGTCCGTCATCAGCTTGTGCATTACGTCGGAATCGCCCGGCTTCTCGAAGTCGGCCATCACGACTTCCTTGGCATAGGCCTCGGCGTCGGCTCCGGTCTTGCCAAGAAGGCCGGCAGCCCACAGCCCCAACAGCTTGTTGCGGCGCGAGTTGACCCTGAATTTCAGCTGCTCGTCATTCTCGTACTTGGCCTCGAAGGCCTTCTCGCGATCGTCGAACGTGGTCATCGGCCGCTCCGGTTGGGCATGTCTCGTCGGAGCGGTATATAGCGACGGCGACACCGTCTTTCCACCCTGCGTTCGCAGTGGCAGTGTCACGCCCTGCAAAAAAGGAAATCCAAGATGTCGCTGGAAAAACTCAAGGACTGGATCGGCCGGACGCAGTCGGTGGAGGACCTCGCCGCCCCCTTCCCGGTCCGCGCCCTGTCCGCGACCTTCGACGAGCAGGACGATCCCGACCCGAGGAACGGCGATCCCCTGCCGCCGCTCTGGCACTGGCTCTATTTTCTCGAGATCGCGCCGCAGTCGAAGATCGGCCCCGACGGCCATGCCGAGCGCGGCGATTTCCTGCCGCCGGTGCCGCTGCCGCGCCGCATGTGGGCCGGCAGCCGCTTCTCCTTCGACGGCGAGCCGATCCGGGTCGGCGAGACCGTTCGGCGGCTCTCCGAGATCAAGTCGGTCGAGCCCAAGACCGGCTCGACCGGCTCGATGGTGTTCGTCACTGTCCAGCACACGATTTCCGGCCCCCGCGGCACCTCCTTCGTCGAGCAGCACGACATCGTCTACCGCGAGGCGGCGAAGCCCGGCGAGGCGCCCAAGCCGCCCCGGCCGGCGCCGGCCGATGCGACCTGGACCCGGACGATCCTGGCCGACCCGGTGCTGCTGTTCCGCTTCTCCGCCCTCACCTTCAACGGCCACCGCATCCACTACGACCAGCCCTATGTGACGGGCGTCGAAGGCTATCCCGGACTGATCGTACATGGCCCCCTGATGGGCATGCTGCAGATCGAACTGGCGCGGCGCTCCAACCCGGGTAAGGTGGTGAAGAGTTTCGAGTTCCGCGCCTTGTCGCCGGTGTTCGGCGGCGCCACTCTCGGCGTTCACGGGCGGCGCGAAGCGGACGGCTCGATCGCTACCTGGATCGCCGATCCCAACGGCGGTCTCGCACAACAGGGCAAGGCCACGTTCCGATGACCCATACGCATCATGCCGGCTGCGGCTGTCTCGCGGCCCTCTCGCGCCGACACCTGATCGGCTTCGGCCTCGGCGCCGCCGTCGCGGCTGCCGGGCCGGCGCTGGCCGTCGACGAGGGATACGAGGCCATGCTGATGAAGTGCATCGACCCGCGCTTCACCACGGACACGTGGAAGTACATGACCTCGCGCGGCTGGCAGAACAAGTACAGCCAGTTCAACATTGCCGGCGGGCCGATCGCGGCGGTGGCCCCGATCTTCCAGGAATGGCGCGCCGCCTGGGAAGCCAACCTCGACATCTCGGTCCAGCTTCACAACGTCAAGCGCCTGATCGGCATGGCCCATCGCGACTGCGGGGCGGCTGCCCTCGCCTATGGCGACCGGATCAAGACCGACCGAGCCTTCGAGACCGAGATGCTCAGCCAGGGGCTGCGCGCCTTCCGCGACCAGGCCAGCAAGCGCCAGCCGCAACTCGTCGTCGAGCTGGGCATCATGGACCTCAACGGCACCGTCGAGACGGTGGCCTAGCTCACGTCGCCGCGCCCCTCGTGCCCGAGCAATCCTTCCCCTTCGTGATCGACAAGGATGCGGCGCTGGAACACCAGCTTGCCGCCCAGCGGGCGCGGCGCCCGGCCGATCCTCTCCTGTCCCTGGTCGTGCCTGTGTTCAACGAGGAAGAGACGATCGACCTCTTCCTCTCCACCGTGGTGCCCCTGCTCGAGCGCGACGGCGTCCGGTTCGAGATCGTCTTCGTGAACGACGGCTCGCTCGACGATACCTTCGCGCGCCTGTTCCATCGCTGCCGCGCCGACCGGCGCCTGCGCATCGTCAACCTGTCGCGCAACTTCGGCAAGGAGGCCGC
Source organism: Rhodospirillales bacterium (assembly GCA_947466085.1). Taxonomy (GTDB): domain Bacteria; phylum Pseudomonadota; class Alphaproteobacteria; order Reyranellales; family Reyranellaceae; genus Reyranella. The sequence goes on along the minus strand of CANIEC010000057.1, from coordinate 17,586 downwards.
CCTCACCGCCGGTATCGACCATGCCCGCGGCGATATCCTGGTCCCCATGGACATCGATCTGCAGGATCCGCCCGAGCTGATCGGCTCGTTCATCGCGCGCTGGCGCGAAGGCTACGACATCGTCTACGGCATCCGTACCGCGCGCCACACCGACACGCCGGCCAAGCGCGTCTCGGCGGGCTGGTTCTACCGGGTGTTCAACTCCATGTCGCCGGTACGCATCCCGCCCAATGTCGGGGACTTCCGCCTGGTCGACCGTCGCGCGGTCGAGGTGCTGCGCCAGCTTCCCGAGCGCAACCGCTTCATGAAGGGGCTGTTCGCCTGGGTCGGCTTCCACTCGGTCGGCGTACCCTACGAGCGGCCCGAGCGCGTCGCCGGCACGAGCAAGTTCAATTTCTGGCGTCTGTGGAACTTCGCCATCGACGGCGTGGTGAGCTTCTCGACCGCGCCGCTGCGCGCCTGGTTCTATGTCGGCCTGGTGATCGCGATCGTGGCGGTGCTGTATGCACTGTTCATCGTCACCCGCGTGTTGATCTTCGGCGTCGACACACCCGGCTACGCCTCGCTGCTGATCGCCATCCTGCTGATGGGCGCCATCCAACTCCTGTCGCTGGGCATCATCGGCGAATATCTCGGCCGTCTGTTCGTCGAGGTGAAGGCTCGCCCCATCTACGTCGTCGAGGGAGTCTATGAGGATTCCCCCCCGAAGCCGCCGGTAACCTGACCGTCGATGGACCTCAAGGAAGAAGACATCCTGGGCGCCGGCATCGGCAGCCACTGGTACTACCGCTCGAAGGCGGCTGCGCTGCGCCGCGCCGTCGGCTTGCTGGCCCCGAAGCGGCTGCTCGACATCGGCGCGGGCTCGGGTTTCTTCTCGCGCCATCTGCTCGAGAGAACCCCGGCCGAGAGCGCGCTCTGCGTCGACATCGGCTATGCTGCGGACCGCGACGACAACGTCGGCGGCAAACCGGTGCGCTTCCGCCGCGACATCGGACCGACCGACTGCGACCTCGTGCTGATGATGGACGTGCTGGAGCATGTCGACGACGATCGCTGGCTGGTGCGCCACTATGCCGAGAAGGTGCCGAGCGGCGCACATTTCCTGGTGACGGTGCCCGCCTTCGAGTTCCTGTGGAGCGGCCACGACGTCTTCCTCGAGCACAAGCGCCGCTACCGCCTGCCCGGGATCGAGGCCGCGCTGCGCGATGCCGGCCTCGAGATCGTGCGCGGCAGCTACTATTTCGGTCTGGTCTTCCCGCTCGCTGCAGCCGTGCGCCTCGCCGACCGCAACACCACCGAGCCCCGCAGCAGCCTGAAGAAACAGGGCGCCCTTACCAACGGAATCCTCACCGCAATCTGCGCCGCCGAACTCCCTCTGTTCCCTTGGAACCGCCTCGCCGGCCTTTCGTGCTTCGTGCTGGCACGGAAGCCTTAGTCACCCCCTCACCCAGCCTCTCCCCCTATCGGGGGCGAGAAACATGAATATGAACTTCAGACTCCTCTCCCCCGATAGGGCTATCGGGGGAGAGGGATATGAATGTCAGCTTGCCGCCACGTCCTTCGAGACGATGCGCTTGCGCTTCGCGTTGATCTCGCGGAGCGTCACCATCATCTCCTCGGCGACGATGTCGCCGGGGATGCCGTCGCCCTCGGCTTCGAGTTCCTTCATGTCGACCCAGACGCCGTAGAGCGGCGCGGTGCGCGAGGTGATGATGCCGGCATGAAGGAGCGTCTTGATCAGCACCCGGAAGATGTTGGTGCTTTCCTTCAGGTTGGCGCGGCGGTCCTCGTCGGTGAAGACCTCCTTCATCGCGTCGCGCACCCACTGCCAGTCGAGCCCGTACTTGGCGTAGATGACCTGCTTCTGCTCGGCGTTGATCAGGTTGAACAGAAGCGTCTGGAAGATCTGGGCCGCCCAGTCCTCGACCTTCTTGTGCTCGTCCTCGCTGAGATGGCGGATGGTCCGGGACGCCCAGATCCTGCCGAAGCGGTGGTGGAAGGCCTCGTCGCTCATCACCAGCTGGACCAGCCGGCGCAGCACCGGGTCGTTGGTCTTGGCATTGAGCGTCGCGAAGGAGCCCATGGCGATGCCTTCGATCAGCATCTGCATCCCGACGATCTTCTTGTAGACCTCCTCCGTCGTCACCAGGTCGGTGAGGACGGCGGAGATGGTCTTGCCCACCGGCAGGGGCGCTCCCCAGCGGCGGCCGATATAGCGTGTGAACCCCGCGACATGCCGGGCTTCCTCGCGGGCCTGGTTGGCGGCGTATTCCTGGGCGCCGGGGTCGAGCAGGATGTGGCACAGGCTGGCCGACAGTGAGAGTGCTCCCTGCTCGCCGTGCAGCAGGTTGGAGATCGACCAGTGCATGACGTCGTTGCCGAGCCCGATCCTCTGGCCCTCGTCCAGCCGGTCTGCCACCGCGCTTTTCAGCTCGACGACCGTGTCCAGCGGCATGATGGGCGTCTTCGCCATGTCGAAGGGCTGGTCGAAGTCGATGTAGCTCTTGTCGAACGGGTCCCAGAAATGGTCGTGGGTGGCCGAAATGATGCCGTCGAAGGCGTCCGTGCGGCGTCCATAGCGGGGAACTTCCAGCATTGCCGGAAAATCCTCCCGTCCAACCGTGTCATAGGCCTTGTCGTAAGTGATTTGCTGGGCCATGTGAGGCCTCCTGTTCCGAGGTCAATATGACGGCCCCGTCACCTTTTTCAATGGATTTTTCCCCAGTACCGGCGCATGGCGTTTCCGCCATATTCCGCCCGAACGGCGGGCGATCCGCATCGCCCGCGCAGGAGTAAGACATGTCCCGCCGTCGCCGCATCTACGAGGGCAAGGCCAAGACCTTGTTCGAGGGGCCCGAACCCGGGACGATCGTCCAGTACTTCAAGGACGACGCGACCGCGTTCAACAACCAGAAGAAGGGGGTGATCACCGGCAAGGGGGTGATCAACAACCGCATCTCCGAGTTCCTGATGACCAAGCTCGGGGAAATCGGCGTACCCACCCATTTCATCCGGCGCCTGAACATGCGCGAGCAGCTCATCCGCCAGGTCGAGATCATTCCGCTCGAGGTGGTGGTCCGCAACGTCGCGGCCGGCTCCTTCGCCAAGCGCTTCGGCGTCGAGGAGGGCACCCAGCTCCCCCGCTCGATCATGGAGTTCTTCTACAAGAACGACACGCTGGGCGACCCGATGGTCACCGAGGAGCACATCACCGCCTTCGGCTGGGCGACGCCGCAGGACCTCGACGACATCGTGGCGCTGACCCTGCGTGTAAACGATTTCCTGTTCGGCCTGTTCCTCGGCTGCGGCATCAAGCTGATCGATTTCAAGATCGAGTTCGGCCGCCTCTACGAGGATGACATGGTCCGGATCGTGCTGGCCGACGAAATCAGCCCCGATTCGTGCCGGCTGTGGGATCTCAGGACCAACGAGAAGATGGACAAGGACCGGTTCCGCCGCGACCTCGGCAAGGTCGAGGAAGCCTACCAGGAAGTGGCGCGGCGCCTTGGCATCCTCATCGACCAGGGACCGGGCGACGTGCGCGGCCCCACCACGCTGCAGTAAAGAGGCGACATGAAAGCCAGAGTCCACGTGACCCTCAAGAACGGCGTGCTCGACCCCCAGGGCAAGGCCATCGGACACTCGCTGAACCGGCTGGGCTTCCCCGAGGTCGACGACGTGCGCCAGGGCAAGTTCATCGAACTCGAGCTCGCCGAGACCGACGCCGCCAAGGCCAGGGCCCGTGTCGAGGAGATGTGCAAGAAGCTGCTCGCCAACACGGTGATCGAGAACTACTCGATCGAACTGGTGGGCTGATGAAGCCGAACAACCTCATCCTGAGGAGCGGTCCACAGGACAGCGTTTCGAAGGATGGGAACGCGCACCGCCTTTGTTGCCGACCCTTCGAGACGCGCGCTGCGCGCGCTCCTCAGGGTGAGGGCCTTGCAGGTAGGGACGGACGGAGATGAAAGCAGCTGTATTGGTCTTCCCCGGCTCCAATCGCGAAGGCGATGTGGCGCAGGCGATCGAGCTGGTCACCGGGCGCCGGCCGCAGATGGTGTGGCACGGCGACGGCGACTTCGAGAAGGTCGACCTGATCGTGGTGCCGGGCGGCTTTTCCTACGGCGACTATCTGCGCTGCGGCGCGATGGCCGCGCAGTCGCCGGTGATGGCCGAGGTCAAGAAGCGCGCCGCGCAGGGCGTGCCGGTGCTGGGCATCTGCAACGGCTTCCAGATCGTGACCGAGGCGGGCCTGCTGCCGGGCACGCTGATGCGCAACTCGCACCTCAAGTTCGTCTGCGCCGACGTCCACCTTCGGGTCGAGACCAGCCAGAGCCTGTTCACCAACCGCTACCAGGCCGGCCAGGTGATCAAGGTGCCGGTGGCCCATGCCGAGGGCAACTACTTCGCCGACGCCGACACGATGAAGCGGCTCGAGGATCGCGGCCAGATCGCTTTCCGCTACTGCGGCCCCGACGGCTCGATCGTCGACGGACGCGGCAACCCCAACGGCTCCAGCAGCAACATCGCCGGTGTCTTCAACGACACCAAGACGGTTCTGGGCCTGATGCCCCATCCCGAGAATGCGGTGGAGCCGATGTTCGGCGGCACCGACGGCAAGGCCCTGTTCGAGGGCATGGTCGAAGCCCTTTCATGAAAGACGCGTCGTGACCGTAGCCCAGGAAAAGAACCCGCCCGTAAAACTGCCGAACGAGCCCGCGATCACCCCGCAGATCGTGGCCGAGCACGGGCTGGCGCCGGACGAGTACGAGCGCCTGCTGAAGATCATGGGCCGGGATCCCACGATGGTGGAGCTCGGCATCTTCTCGGCGATGTGGAGCGAGCACTGCTCCTACAAGTCCTCGAAAGTCTGGCTGAAGAAGCTGCCGACCAAGGCGCCCTGGGTCATCCAGGGCCCGGGTGAGAATGCCGGCGTCATCGACATCGGCGACGGCCAGGCCGCCATCTTCAAGATGGAGAGCCACAACCACCCCTCCTACATCGAGCCCTACCAGGGCGCTGCGACGGGCGTGGGCGGCATCCTGCGCGACGTCTTCACGATGGGCGCGCGACCGGTGGCCAACCTCAACGCGCTGCGCTTCGGCGACCCCAAGCATGCCAAGACGCGCCACTTGGTCTCGGGCGTAGTCGCCGGCATCGCGGGCTACGGCAACTGCATGGGCATTCCCACCGTGGGCGGCGAGACCAACTTCCATGCCGCCTACAACGGCAACATCCTGGTCAACGCCATGACCGTGGGCGTCGCCGCCACTGACAAGATCTTCTATGCGGCGGCCGCCGGCATCGGCAATCCGATGGTCTATGTCGGCTCGAAGACCGGCCGCGACGGCATCCACGGCGCCACCATGTCCTCGACCGAGTTCAACGAGGACAGCGAGAGCAAGCGCCCGACGGTGCAGGTCGGCGATCCGTTCGTCGAGAAGCTGCTGCTGGAAGCCTGTCTCGAGCTGATGGCGACCGACGCCATCATCGCCATCCAGGACATGGGCGCGGCCGGCCTCACCTCCTCGTCGTTCGAGATGGCGGCCAAGGGCGGGCTCGGCCTCGTCATGGAACTCGACAAGGTGCCGATGCGCGAGACCGGCATGAACCCCTACGAGCTCATGCTGTCGGAGAGCCAGGAGCGCATGCTGATCGTGCTGAAGCCCGGCCGCGAGGACGAGGCGCGCAAGATCTTCGAGAAGTGGGAACTCGACTTCGCCGTGATCGGCCATCTCACCGACACCGAGCGCATGGTGCTGACCTGGCACGGCGACGTCGTGGGCAACATTCCGATCCCGCCGCTGGTCACCGAGGCACCGATGTACGAGCGGCCATGGACGCTGACGCCGCCGCCGCCCGAACTCGACGCCGCGACGGTGCCGGTGCCGACCGACTGGAAGGCCTCCCTGCTCACCCTGATGAGCTGCCCCGATCTCGCGAGCAAGGCGTGGATCTGGCACCAGTACGACCACCTCATCATGGGCAATACCGCCATCCGCCCGCAGGGCGGCGACGCGGCGCTCGTGCGCGTGCCGGGGGCGCCCAAGGCCGCGAGCCACAAGGGCCTCGCCATGACGTCGGACTGCACGCCGCGCTATGTGCAGGCCCATCCGGAGACCGGTGGCCGCCAGGCCGTGGCCGAGGCGTGGCGCAACATCACCGCAGTCGGCGCCCGGCCGCTCGCCGTGACCGACAACATGAACTTCGGCAACCCGCAGAAGCCCGAGATCATGGGCCAGTTCGCCGGCGCCATCATGGGCATGGCCGAAGCCTGCACCGCGCTCGACTTCCCCGTCGTGTCGGGCAACGTCTCGCTCTACAACGAGACCGAGGGCCGCCCCATCCTGCCGACCCCGACCATCGGCGCGGTGGGCGTGATCGACGACATCGCGACCTCGGCGGGCTCGCGGGTCTCCCAGTCCGGCCTTGCGCTGGTGCTGATCGGCGAAACGAAGGGCTGGCTCGGCCAGTCGATCTACCTTCGCGAACTGCACGGCCGCGAGGAAGGCGCTCCGCCGCCGGTCGACCTCGCCGTCGAGCGCCGCAACGGCGACTTCGTGCGCGGCGAGATCGTCGGCCGCCGCGTCCATGCCTGCCACGACCTCTCCGACGGCGGCCTGCTCGTGGCACTCGCCGAGATGTGCCTGTCGGGCGGTACCGGCGCCTGCATCAAGCTGCCCGCCAGCGACGTCGCGCCCCACGCCTATCTCTATGGCGAGGACCAGGGCCGCTACCTGATCGCCACCGACGATGGCCCGGCCCTCGTCGAGGCCGCCCGCAAGGCCGGCGTACCGGCCGTGCTGCTGGGCTATTCCGGCGGTCCGGACATCTCGGTCGACGGGCTCCTCACCCTGCCGCTCCAGGAGCTGCGCGACGCCCACGAAAGCTGGCTCCCCGGCTACATGAACAGCGCCGCCTGAGGCCAACGAGAAGGATCGTCCCATGCCGATGCACGCCGACGACATCATCCGCCTGATCAAGGAAGGCATCCCCGGTGCCGAGGTGGAAATCCAGGACCTCGCCGGCGACGGCGATCACTATGCCGCCACCGTCGTTTCCGCCGCTTTTGCCGGCAAATCCAAGATCCAGCAGCACCAGATGGTCTATGGCGCCCTGGGCGGCCGCATGGGGGGCGTTCTCCATGCCCTCAAGCTGACCACCATGGCGCACAGGCCCTGAACGCCTTATATTGAGACAACCCCGCGCCCCCGGTGGCGCTCTACGGAGATCGATCATGAGCGAACCCCAGGTGTTCGAGCGTATCCGCGACGAGATCGGCAAGAACGACGTTCTGCTGTTCATGAAGGGTACGCCCGTGTTTCCCCAGTGCGGCTTCTCGGCCGCGGTGGTCGACGTGCTGAGCCAGCTCGGCGTGAAGTTCCACGGCGTCAACATCCTCGTCGACCCGGAACTGCGCCAGGGCATCAAGGAATTCAGCCAGTGGCCGACGATCCCCCAGCTCTACGTGAAGGGCGAGTTCATCGGCGGCTGCGACATCATCCGCGAGATGTTCGAGACCGGCGAGCTGGAGCAGGTCTTCAAGGAAAAGGGCGTGGCGCTGGCCGAAGCCGCGTAACACCTTCCACACAGTTCTGATCTTGTCGAAACGGGGGTGCTCAGGCGCCCCCGTTTTCGTTCGAGCGCGCCACTCCAGCGGTGCGCTCTCCATTGAGTCACTCGAATATCACAGCCTGATTGAGGCCTTGGAACCGTCCGACATCGAACGGTTATGGTACTGGAGTACCACACATGGATATCGACGATATCGCGAGGTCGGTACCTGCGTTGAGGCCGGAGGGGGCTGTCATGTCGAACGGAACTTTCACAAAGTTTCTGGACGCGCTGCGGGCGTTCGAATCGGGTGTCGACTACGATCGCTACCTCTCGGGGCAGATCACCGAGGGCCAGATCCGGAGCTGGGTGGGCGATGCCAACTGGAACGCCTATCAGGCCGGCCAGCTCTCCTGGCGTGACATGCAGTACACCTCCGTGAATTCGCTGGGCTTCGTCGGCTATCAGTTCGGCGAGCCGCTGCTCATCGACCTCGGCTACTATCTGGACAATACCGGCAACCTGTGGACCGGCCGTTTCACCGGCAAGAACGGCGTCGACAGCTTCGCCACACTCAAGACCGACATCCAGGAAGCGATTATCCTCGATGCCTTCGGCTACAACCTCAACGTCATCGAGAGCGGGCTCGAGGCCAAGGGCACCAGCCTCGACGCGCTGATCGGTAGCCAGCGCACCTATGTGGACACCAACGGGCAGAGCGTCACCGTCACGCTCACCCTCACCGGCATTCTTGCCGCCGCCCACCTGCGCGGGGCCTGGGGCACGCTGGATCTTCTCAACAACGGCAGTGCCTCGGCCGACGAATACGGCACCTCCATCCTCAAATACATCCAGCAGTTCGGTGCCTACGACACGCCGAGCTATTCGACCCTCATCACCGCCCATCTAGCCGGCAAGACACTCTCCCTCGCCGAGGAGCTGTGGCACGACGACTTCAACAATGACGGCGTCGTCTCCGACTACGCAGGCTGGGACGGCACTCAGGCGGACGGCGGCTCTACCGGCGGAGAGACAGGTGGCGGCGGAGACACGGGTGGCGACGGTGCGGCCACCGTGACCACCATCAGCTGGATGTGGGGCGCCAATACGGTCCTCGCCTTCGACCCCGACCTCGACGTGCTCGATTTCGGCTGGTTCCAGAAGGACAATTTCTCAATCGCCGAAGTGGCCGGCTCGGTCGTCATCACGATCGCCGGCAACAACCAGACCTACAAGCTCGACGGCGTGACGCTCGCCGAGCTGAGCATGGACAATATCCGCGCGAAGGACGCGGGCACGGTCCAGGAATGGGTCGCCGCCTTCGACGCGGCGGAGCCGGCGATGCCCAGCTTGTCCATCGCCGACGTGTCGTTCAAGGAAGGCAACTCCGGCACCAGGCTCATGACCTTCACCGTGACCCTGTCCGCGGCGGCGGCTGGCCCGGTCACGGTCGCCTATTCCACGGCCGACGGCACCGCCACGTCCGGCAGCGACTATCTTGCCGCGAATGGCAACCTCACCTTCGCGGCCGGGGAAACGTCGAAGACCATCACGGTGAAGGTCAAGGGCGACAAGGCGGCGGAAGACAATGAGACCTTCACCGTCCGCCTCGCCAATGCCGGCGGCGCGACCATCGCCGACGGATCGGCAACCGGCACCATCACCAACGACGATGCGGTGGCCAAATTGCCCGCGCTGTCGGTGGGCGATGTCTCCCTGCGCGAGGGGAATTCGGGCACCGCCGAACTGACGTTCGTCGTCACGCTCGACAAGGCTGCAACCGGCCCCGTGACAGTGAACTACGCAACCGGCAACGGCACCGCGACCGCGGGGTCCGACTATGCCGCGCTCACCGGAAAACTGACTTTCGCGGCCGGCGAAACCTCGAAGATGGTGCATGTGATCGTCAATGGCGACACCGTGATGGAGGCGAACGAAACCCTCTCGCTCACACTCTCCGGCGCCAGCGGCGCGACCATCGCCGACGGCTCGGCAACCGGCACCCTCACCAACGACGATGCGGCGGCCACATTGCCCGCGCTCTCGGTGGGCGATGTCTCCCTGCGCGAGGGGAATTCGGGCACCGCCGAGCTGATGTTCGTCGTCACGCTCGACAAGGCTGCAACCGGCCCCGTGACGGTGAACTACGCCACTGCCAACGGCACCGCGACCGCGGGATCCGACTATGCCCCGCTCACCGGAAAACTGACTTTCGCGGCCGGCGAGACCTCGAAGATGGTGCATGTGGTCGTCAATGGCGACACCGTGGTGGAGGCGAATGAAACCTTCTCTCTCACCCTCTCCAAGGCCACCGGCGCGACCATCGCCGACGCCACGGCGGTGGGGCAGATCACCGACGACGACACGAAGCAGGATTCGGGCAACGGCCCCGGCAAAGTCTGGCTCATCAACTCCGTGAGCGGCGCCGATATCGTCGGCTTCAATCCGGCGCTGGACAAGATCGACCTCGGCAACGCCAACATCCATTCCTTCATTGTCATCGACACGCCCGAGGGCTTCGGCTTCAGGAGCCCCTGGAGCGGCGAGACGGTGATCGTGCAGGGCGTCCGCCTCGCCGACCTCTCGGTCGAGAATTTCGGGTTCATCGACAACGATCACCTGCGCGAGGCGCTGAGCGGCGCGCTCGCCTGGGAGAACGGACCGGTGCTCGCCGCCGACACCGTCTACATGCGCTCCCATGAAGTCGGACAGGTCGACCGGGTCGCCTTCGATCCCGCGACCGACGCGGTGAGCTTCAAGTTCTACGGCAGCCGCGAAAACCTCTCGATGACCGACAGCAGCGAAGGCGTGGTCATCGCGGATCTCAGCACGGGCCAGAAGCTCATCCTGCTCGGCGTCACCCGGGCCGACCTCTCCCCGGCCAATTTCGAGTTCACCTTCACCCAGGTCCGCGAAGACGACGTGTCCGGCAAGATCGGCATGGGGCAGGTATCGAACGCCCAGATCGTCGACTTCAATCTGCCCATTGCCGGCGGAGGCACGGTGTCGGGGGCGTCGGGCGCAACTGACGGCGTGACCGGGAACGATGGCGGTGCGCTTCCCGCGCTCTCCATCGCCGACCTTTCGGTGGCGGAAGGCAATGGCGACCATGCTCATTTCATGTTCACCGTGACGCTCGACAAGGCCGCCACGGGGCCTGTGACGGTGGCCTATTCCACCGCCAATGGCACGGCCACGGCCGGTGCGGACTATGTCGCCTCCGGCGGCACCGTCACCTTCGCCGCCGGCGAGACCTCCAAGATGGTCCATGTGGACATCAAGGGCGACGTGCTGGCCGAGGCCAACGAGACCTTCACGGTCAACCTCTCCAATCCAGCCGGCGCAAAGATCGCCGACGGCACCGCCATCGGCACCATCATCGACGACGATGGCGCCCCGGTCCTGCCGGCCCTGTCCATCGCCGACCTCTCGGTGGCGGAAGGCAATGGCGATCATGCCCACTTCATGTTCACCGTGACCCTCGACAAGGCCGCCTCGGGGCCCGTGACGGTGGCCTATTCCACCGCGAACGGTACGGCGACTGCCGGCTCGGACTACGTGGCCACCAACGGCACCCTCACCTTCGCGGCGGGCGAAACCACGAAGACGGTGCATGTGGATATCAGCGGTGACACCGTGCTCGAGGGGAACGAGACCTTCGCGGTCACGCTCTCCAATGCCAGCGGCGCCTCCATCGCCGACGCGACCGCCGTCGGCACCATCGTCAATGACGATCGCCAGGCTGACCAGGGCCATGTGGGCAACGGAAGGGCCGATACCTTCGCGATCACCTGGGCGTGGGGCACCAACACGGCGATCGATTTCGACACCGCCCTCGACACGCTCGACTTCAGCTGGATGGCCAAGGACAGTTTCTCCATCGCCGAGGTGAACGGCTCGACCGTCATCACGATCGAGGGCAACAACCAGACGTACAGACTGACCGACGTCGCACTCGCGGAACTCTCCCTGGCCAATATCGCCGCCAAGGATGCCAGCGCCGTCGCGGAATGGACCGCGGCCCTGGACACCGCGCATGCGGCACACGTCTACGACCTCATGGTCTGAGGCTGGAGCCGCCGGAACGTGCCGCCGGGGCGCCTGAACGCGCCCTATCCGAACGCGTAAGCGGCCATCGAGAGGTTGCCCAGGGTGAAGCTGCGATGCAGGGCCGTCCCCCGGGCACCCTCGCCGGCAGCACCATACGCGACATGCAGCGGCAGCAGATGCTCGTCGGTCGGGTGGGATTCCCGGGCATAGGGCGCGCGCGCGCGGTAGTCGGCGAGCGACGCCTCGTCGCCCTTCCCGAGCGTATCCGCCAGCCAGTCGTCGAAGGCCTGTGCCCAGGGCTCGGGCTCCGAGGCGTCTCCGCTGCGGATCAGCGCGCGCAGGTTGTGGATGGCGCTGCCGCTGCCCATCACCAGCACGCCCTCCTCGCGCAGCGCGGCGAGCTTGCGGCCGAGCGCGATGTGGTGCGCCGGGCCGAGCGCCGGCTGCACCGAGAGCTGGAAGATCGGGATGTCGGCCTCGGGCCAGGCCAGCATCGCCGGCACCCAGGCGCCATGATCGAGGCCACGGTGATGATCGTGCGCGGCGCCCGTCAGCTTGGCCACCTTCTCGGCGAGCGCCGGCGCGCCGGGCGCATCATAGCGCAGCTTGTAGAGCGCGTCGGGGAAGCCGTAGAAATCGTGGATCGTATCGGGCTTGCGGACGATCGACACGGCCGGCACGTCGGTGTCCCAGTGCGCCGACACCGCGATGATGGCGGTCGGGCGCGGAATTTGCTGGCCCAGGCCGGCCAGAAAGGTCCGCGCCGGCGCGTCGCCGAGGATCAGCGTCGGCGCTCCGTGGGACACGAAGATGGTCGGCATCGACATCGCTTTATTCCTCGTCCGGCTCATGGCAGCTTGTGTGAAGTTGGGTGTTGGAAAAGGGAACAGGTAAATCATGCACATTATGCGGAGATTGCGACAGGTCGCAGCCTGTCTCGCCTTGTCGACGGCCGCGGCGGCGGTTGCGACCCCGGCGTCGGCGCAGACCCTGAAGATGGTCGCCCATTCCGATCTGAAGGTCCTGGACCCGATCTGGACGACCGCCTTCATCACCCGAAACCACGGCTACATGATCTACGACACCCTGTTCGCCCAGGATGCCGATGCGCGCATCCAGCCGCAGATGGTCGACAAGTACGAGGCCTCGGCCGACAAGCTGACCTGGACCTTCACGCTGCGCGACGGCCTCGAATGGCATGACGGCAAGCCCGTCACCGCCGAGGACTGCGTCGCCTCGATCAAGCGCTGGGGCGCCCGCGACGCCCTCGGCCAGGAGATGATGGCGGCGGTCGGCACGATGAATGCGATCGATGCCAAGACCTTCCAGATCGTGCTCAAGGAGCCGTTCGGCCTCGTTCTCGACGCGCTGGGCAAGCCGTCCTCCACCGTGCCTTTCATGATGCCCAAGAAGGTCGCCGAGACGGACCCGTTCAAGCAGATCGACGACTACACCGGCTCCGGCCCGTTCATCTTCAAGAAGGACGAGTGGAAGCCCGGCGAGAAGGTCGTCTACGTCAAGAACACCAAGTACAAGCCGCGGGCCGAGCCGCCCTCGATGCTGGCCGGCGGCAAGGTGGTGAAGATCGATCGCCTCGAATGGCTGGCGATCTCCGACCCGAGTACGGCAGTCAATGCCCTGATCCAGGGCGAGATCGACCTGATCGAGATTCCGGTGCCCGATCTCTTCCCGCTGCTGAAGGCCGACAGGAACGTCGAGCTCTACGGCTGGAACGCGCAGGGCAGCCAGATCATCATGCGCTTCAACCACCTCCACCCGCCGTTCAACAACCTGAAGGCCCGGCAGGCGGCGATGTATGCGATCGCCCAGGAGGATTTCCTGCGCGCCCAGGTGGGCGACCCCGAGATCTACCGGGTCTGCAACGCGCCGCTGGTGTGCGGTTCGCCCTATGAGAAGAGCTACGGCAACCTGCTGATCAAGCCCGATCTCGAGAAGGCGCGCCAGCTTCTGAAGGAGAGCGGCTATGACGGCACGCCGATCGTCATGATGCATGCGACTGACCTGCTCTCCTCGAACCAGCTGCCGCCGGTCGGCAAGCAGGCGCTGGAGAAAGTCGGCTTCAAGGTCGACCTGCAGTCGATGGACTGGCAGACGGTCGTGACGCGCCGCGCCAAGAAGGATCCGCCGGCGCAGGGCGGCTGGAACGTCTTCTACACGACGACCGTCACGGTCGGCACCGAGAGCCCGGCCGGCAATTCCTTCACCAGCGGCGGCTGCGAAAAGGCCTGGTTCGGCTGGCCGTGCGACCCCGAGATGGAGAAGCTTCGCTCGTCCTACGCCAAGGAAGGCGATCCGGCCAAGCGGAAGGAGATCGCCATGGCCGTCTCCGACCGGGTGATGGACCAGGCCACCTACATCGTGCTCGGCCAGTACAAGGCGTTCGGCGCCTACCGGAAGGACCGCATCAGCGGCTGGCTGCCCGGCCCCGTGCCGGTGATGTGGAACATCACCAAGAAGTAACGGCATCGCAGCCAGCAACAGTCGATCGGGGGACCTTCGCCAGGCAGGCGAAGGTCCCCCTTCTCGTTTGTGGGGCCAGCCGCAATCACGCGGCTTCGGCGACCCGGCGGCCCAGCGCCTCGAAGCCTGTCGCCGTTCCCGGATGCGGAGACGGTGACGCCCGCGGCGAGCTTGTTGCGCCACCTGCTCCAATCCTTTGATTCACCGGAGAAACCCGCGGTCGAGTTTCGAGTGACTGGAAATACCTGAGAGGCATACTATATATTCTGCAGCAAGTACCCAATCGTAACCATTAGGTTTTCTCCATGAGCACCTCACCCCCCGCCGCCAAGGCCAAGGAAAGCGTCAGCTGCCCCATGGACTTCATCCTGCGCATGCTGATGGGGCCGTGGACGACCTACATCCTCTACAATCTCCGCACCCACGGGCCGCAGCGGTTCGGCGAGCTGAAGCGCCGGGTCTCCGGCATCTCGGCCAAGATGCTGACCGAGCGGTTGCGCACCCTGGAAGGCGCGGCGCTGGTCAAGCGCGACTACGAAGCGACCATCCCGCCCAAGGTCACCTATTCCCTCACCAAGCGCGGCGGTGAACTGGACGAGGTCATGGACCGGCTGGCCGAGATTGCCATCCGCTGGGAGGCCGAGGACGCCGCCAAGCGCAGCGGCCGCCTGATCGAGAAGTCCCCCGAGAAGGCGCCTGCGCTGCAGGCGGCGGAGTAACCGTCAGCCGCACAGCCAGATGTTCACGGCGAAGCGGCCATCGGCAAAGGCGCCACCGGGACAGGAGACGCGCTCGACCTCGTGACGCGCCGTCGAGGGGAAGACGAGCAGGCTGTCGTGCACCGGCTCGACATCGATCGCCTGGCCGCCGCCCAGGTCGAAGAGCCGGAGACGCCCACCCGTGAAGCAGCGCGGCTCGCGGTGGAAGTAGTAGACCATCGTGAGGCGCCGGCGGCCGCCGGGCGTGTACTGGTCGCCGGTGAACGTGTCGGTATGCGGCCGGTAGAAGGCGCCGTCGCCATGCGCCACCACTTCCATCTGCGTGCTGTTGGGCGGTGTGTGGCCAATGTCGAAATCCGTCTCCAGCTCTGCCTGTAGGGCCACCGCCTTACGGCGCATCGGCTCGGCGAGGGCACCGAGATCCTTCAGGACGGAGGACTTGCGGGTAAGCGTTTCGAGGCGACCCGTACCCTCGTGGGCCAGACGCGTCGGCGTGAAGCGGGCTTCGGCGGCGAGCGTATAGGCCAGCAATCGCTCCGAGCCGACCTTACCCAGCCATCCCGTGAAGATCCGGTGGGGCGGAAACCGCCCGCCGAGAAACGACGGCTCCGACATCCGCCAGCTTTCGGCGCCTTAGCCGATGGTGGCAAGACATTGTTTTGGAAGGTGAATTCAAGCACCCATGAAGTACTGCTTGAAGGCGTTAAAGCAAAACATCAGCAGGGGTCGTTAATTGTAGGGAGCTGGACGAGCCTCTATCCCCAGTACCTAAGGTGAAATCTGAGCTGAATGATCTGCCCAGAGTTCACCTTGGATGTGAGTAGAAGCCAATCCGACTCCGCCAAATCGTGGATTCCTTGCTACTTCTTCGTCACGCCCCAGAACACGGTCACCGGCGGCGGCGGGTTGAGTGTACCGATATTCGAGCGCACGGCGCTGACACCGAACCATTCGCCGAGCGGCACGTGGGTCACCACCTTGATGGCACGCTCCTGGACCGCGGTGGCGGCGGCCTTCTTCTCGGCTTCCGTCGTCGCCTGCACGTACTTGTCGCGCAGCTTCTCCAGTTCCTCGTCGCAGGGCCAGCCGGCGCGGGCCTTGTCGCAGCTGGCAATCAGGAACGGCGTCATCAGCGGGTCCAGGATGTCGACCTGCGACCAGCTCGTGGAAAAGGCGTTCCAGCCGCCCTCCGACACCGGCACCTTCTTGGCCAGGCGAACGATCACGCTCTGCCAGTCCATCGAAATCATGTCGACCTTGAAGCCGGCCCGCTCCAGCAGCGACTTGGCCACCGGGCCGAGCTGCTTGATGACGCCGAGATCCGTCGGCGCCAGCAGGGTCACCGGCGTGCCGTCGTAGCCGGCTTCGGCCAGCAGGGCCCTGGCCTTGGCGGCATTGCCCTCGACCAGACCGGCCATGCCGGCATCGGTCGCCAGCGGCGAGCCGCACGTGAACATCGCCTTGCAGGTCTGATAGAAGCGCTTGTCGCCGATATTGGCCTGCAGGAAGTCCTCCTGGTTGAGGGCCAGCGCGGCGGCCTGACGTACCTTCTCATTGTTGAAGGGCGGCAGCAGCCAGTTCGGCCGGAAGGCGTACTGGTTGGAGACGCGTCCCTTGATGACGCGGATGCCCTTGTCCTTCTCGACCAACGGCAGATGGTCGGCGGAGACGCCTTCGAGATAGTCGATCTCGCCGTTCAGCAGCGCGTTGACCTGGGTTTCGGCGTCGGGAATCCACACCCACTCGACCCTGTCGACGGCCACGACCTTGCCGCCGGAAAGGCCGGACATCGGCTCGGACCGCGGCTTGTACTTGGCGAACTTGGTGTAGACGAGCTTCTCGCCCGGCTTCCACTCGTCCTTCCTGAACACGAAGGGACCGGAGCCGATGTATTCCTCGATCTGCTTGAACGGATCGGTCTCGGCGATGCGCTTGGGCATCATGAAGGGCACGACCACCGAGGGCTTGCCCAGCGACTCGATCACCGCACCGAACTTCTCCTTCAGCACGATCTGGAAGGTCCTGGCGTCGACGACCTTATATTCCTT
Source organism: Rhodospirillales bacterium (assembly GCA_947466085.1). Lineage (GTDB taxonomy): Bacteria > Pseudomonadota > Alphaproteobacteria > Reyranellales > Reyranellaceae > Reyranella. Next base: position 734 of record CANIEC010000057.1, on the reverse strand, counting down.
CAGCGCCTGCGCCATCTTCTGGCCCATCGCGTCTCGGGCCGACCAGCGCTTGAGCGAGGCGATGCAGTCCTCCGCGGTCACCGGCTGGCCGTCGTGCCATTCCAGCCCGTCGCGCAGCTTGAAGGTCCAGACGAGCCCATCGTCGCTGGTGGTCCAGGTGTCGACCATCTGCGGTTTCACCTGGAACTTCTCGTCCATGGCGAACAGCACGTCATAGAGCATGTAGCCGTGATTGCGCGTGATGTAGGCGCCGCTCCAGATCGGATCGAGCACCTTCACGTCGGAGTGCATCACCACCTTCAGGGTCTGAGCCGACGCGATCGGGACAGCGGACACGGTGGCAAGTGCCGCGACGGCGGAGAGTAGGAAACGGCGCATGAATGAGCCCCCAATGAACGACGCGAGGGCCAAAATCTTAGGGCGAGTTCACAGCCTCTGTCAGCGCGCCAGGACCGTTCGGAGAAAAAGAAACTTCACCCGAACGCGGCGCCCTGACACGGTTCTTGCACGCTGGCGGCGACCGTCATGCAGGCAGTGACAGCCTGTAGACCCGCGTCGCGGTGCCGGAGAACAGGGCTTTCTTCTCGGATACCGAAGCACCGCCGGAAATGCGCTTGAACGCATTCCACAGCACGCCGTAGCCCGAGGTGATCTTGTCGACCGGGAAGTTGCTCTCGTACATGCAGCGATCGACCCCGAACAGCTCGATGGTGGTCTCGACCCAGGGCCGGAAC